>NZ_JARBDC010000032.1:0-170934 GCF_036577625.1 Paenibacillus sp. GYB003
GCCGGAGCTGCGGGCGCCGGTGCAGCCGCGGGCTCGGCCGCCGCCGGGGCGTCGCCGCCGCCGCCGTGATGAATCGACTCCGGCGGAATTTCGCCGACGACGTCGATGACCGCGAGCGGATCGCCGACGTGCGACACGGTGCCTTCGGCGACTTTCAGCTCGACGATTTTGCCGGTTACCGGGGACGGCACCTCGACGACCGCCTTGTCGTTTTGCACGTCCATAATGATTTGATCTTCTTTTATGTCATCGCCGGGCTTGACGTGCCATTTCACGATTTCGCCTTCGTGAAGACCTTCGCCGAGCTCCGGAAGTCTGAATTGCCAGATCGCCATAATGATGCCTCCTGTCGGATCGCCCGCGCGCATGCCGTTCGCGGCCTCCTGGGCCCGAAATCGAAATGCCGGGGCAATGGTTCGAAGCGATAACGGGCTGTTTCCGCTATGACCGGAATTCCCCTCTATTGTCCATCAGTTGCGAAACTTTATTCCGCTATCGGCCGATTTTCGCGCCGGCAGGCGGCGACGTCGCGCAATTAGCGGAAACCCGGTTCCATGAACAAATGGATAAACGGTTCCGGGCAGGCCGATGACGGAATCGGGTTCCGTGAATCGCGCCGCCGGAGCCGTAAACGATATCAGAAATTCAACACCTGGTTGATGCCGTCGATGACGCGGGCCGGCGTAGGCAGCCATTCGTCTTCGATTTGCCCGAACGCGTAAACGGTGTCCGGCGCGGCCACGCGCAGCACCGGCGCTTCCAGGTGCAAAATCGCCTTTTCGTTCACCTGCGCGATCACTTCGGCGGCGATGCCGGCCGTCTTCTGCGCTTCCTGAACGACGATGGCGCGGTTCGTCTTCTTGATCGACTCGACGATCGTCTCGATATCGAGCGGCATGAGCGTCCGCAGGTCGATCACTTCGACCGAAACGCCCTGCGATTTCTCGATGTCTTCGGCCGCCTTCAGCGACGTATGGACCATCGCGCCGTACGTCAAAATCGTAACGTCCTTCCCTTCGCGGACGACGTTCGCCTTGCCGATCGGCACCGTGTATTCGCCTTCCGGAACTTCGGCCCGGAATGCGCGGTACAGCTTCAAATGCTCCATGAAAAAGACCGGATCGTTGTCGCGAATCGCCGAGATGAGCAGCCCTTTCGCGTCGTACGGGTTCGACGGAATGACGACCTTGATGCCCGGCGTTTGCACGAGCATGCCTTCGAGGCTGTCCGTGTGCAGCTCGGCCGCTTTGACGCCGCCGCCGAACGGCGTGCGGATGACCATCGGCGCGTTGTAACGGCCGCCGGAGCGCCAGCGCAGACGAGCGGCTTGCGCGACGATCGAGTCCATCACTTCGAAAATAAAGCCGATAAACTGCACTTCCATAATCGGACGGAAGCCTTGCGTGCACAAACCTACGGCCAAACCGCCGATACCGGATTCGGCGAGCGGCGTATCGAACACGCGATCTTCTCCGAATTCCTTCTGCAGCCCTTCGGTGGCGCGGAATACGCCCCCGACATGGCCGACGTCTTCCCCGAAAATCATGACGTTCGGATCGCGCTGAAGCTCCACCTTCATCGCATCGTTAATTGCTTGAACCATCGTAAGCTGTGCCATGACTTACTTGCCCCCCTTGCCCGCGAACCATGCTTTTTGCTCTTCCAAATGCGCCGGAGTCGTTTCGAACATCGTGTCGATCAGGCCGGGAACGGTCATTTTCGCCGTTTCTTCGGCTTTTTTGATCTGCTCGTTCACGTGCTCCTTCGCTTCCTCGATCACTTTGTTTTCTTCCTCTTCGCTCCACAAGCCTTTGCCGGTCAAATAGGTGCGGAACCGGACGAGCGGATCGCGCAGCTCCCAATCGCCGGACTCTTCCTTCGTTCTGTATTTCGACGGATCGTCGCCCGACATCGAGTGCGGGCCGAACCGGTACGTGATCGCTTCGATCAGCGTCGGCAAACCTTCCAGCGCGTGAGCGCGCGCCTCGGATACCGCCTTGTACACCGCGAGGACGTCCATCCCGTCGACTTGCACGCCGCGAATGCCGGCTGCGACCGCTTTTTGCGCGATCGTTTCGGCCATCGTCTGCTTGGCGCGCGGCGTCGAAATGGCGTAGCCGTTATTTTGCACGAAAAAGACGCAGGGCAGCTTGAACGCGCCGGCGAAATTCATGCCTTCGTAAAAATCGCCCTGCGAGCTGCCGCCGTCGCCCGTGTAGGCGATCGCGATATTCGCTTTGCCGCGGCGCTTCAGACCCATCGCCACGCCCGGAGCTTGTACGATTTGCGCGCCGATGATGATTTGCGGGAGCAGCACATTGACGCCCTCGGGAATTTGTCCGCCGTGCTGATGGCCGCGGGAATACAGGAACGCCTGATACAGCGGCAGTCCGTGCCAAACGAGCTGCGGCATGTCGCGGTAGCCCGGGCAAACCCAATCTTCTTTGTCGAGCGCGAATTCGCTGCCGATCATGGAAGCTTCCTGACCGGATACCGGCGCGAAAAATCCGAGCCTTCCTTGACGGCTCAAACTGACGGCGCGCTGGTCCCACGTGCGGGTGAACACCATGCGGCGCATCAGTTCCTTCAGTTGATCGCCTTGCAAGTTCGGCAGAGCTTCGGGATTTACGATCTCGCCGCTCGGAGAAAGAACCGACAACGGCTTGATTTCGTCGATCCGAACTTCGGACAATGGCTTGCTCATCGCTTTTTTCACCTCTACATGTTTTTGCCTATCTTGTTATACAGAGTAGCTAACTGTTATAGTATAAGTCTCACTCTGTTTCATAACAACGACTGTTCCTCGGCTTAGCATCGCTTGCTTTGCGAGCAGCATCATATGTAACAGAGCACTTTCATTATATAGTACAGTTCAACAAAAATCTACACCGTACCGCAAACTTTTTCGTTCCGGGCCGGCCCGGAACGGGCGCCGCGGGCTAGTAGCCGGCAAGCCGAAAAACGCCGCCGGAGACGGCCGCGCCCGCTTGCTTTTCTTTTTCTTCCCTATCGCTGTTATAATTATTTTACACGTATCGAAGCAAATTCAACCGGAGGCGAACCCGCTGCATGGACGACACCCGCTATACGAAACGAACGATCGTGAAGGAGGATGTTCCTTCCGCCGTATTGAACGAAACCCGGAATGTGAAAATATACCTTCCGCCCGGCTATAACGAGCTGCTTTCTTACCCGGTGCTGTACTGCCAGGACGGAGAAGATTTTTTTAATTTCGGCCGCACCGCCACGCACATGACGAAGCTTATATTGGACGAAGGGCTGGAGCCCGCCTTGATCGTCGGGGTCGACGTCGACAAGAAGCTGCGGAACGACGAATATTCGCCGGAAGGCTCGCGATTCCGTACATACTGCCGATTTTTCGCCGAGGAGCTCGTGCCGTACGTCGAAGCGCGGTACCCCGCCAGAAAAGACGCGGCTTCGCGCGTCATCGCCGGCGATTCGCTCGGCGGAACCGTATCGCTGCATATCGCGCTCGATTACCCGGAGCTGTTCCGGCGCGTGCTGTCGCTGTCCGGCGCTTTTTTCCCGAGCAGCCGGGAGCGCATCGCGGAGGAAGACGATTTGTCGTGGCTGCAGCTGTATATGCTCGTCGGGCTGCAGGAAACCGCCGTCGAAACGTCGCGCGGGACGTTCGATTTTTTGGAGGAAAACCGGCGGACGCGCGAGCTGCTGGAATCCCGCGATGCCGATCTCGTGTACGAGGAGAAAGACGGCAAGCATCTATGGGGCTTTTGGCAGAAGGAGCTGCCGGGCGCGCTCAAACTGTTTTTCGGCTAAAACGGCCGGGGCCGCTCCCGAAACGGCCCCGGTTCCCGCCGCCCTTCGAAGTCGGGCGGCTGTAACTTTTCGCCGATACCGAACGTCTGTTATGTTATAAAACGTTATCGTCATTGTCAGGAGGACTTATACCGATATGAAAACGATGAGGCATACGGCCGCCGCCGTCGCATTGGCCGGCAGCTTGTTTGCGCTTGCGGCATGCGGGGGCGGCGGCGCGGCGCCGGCGGACGCGAAGCCGCCGGCCGATACCGGGACGGCGACAAGCCAACCGACGCCCGGCAATACAGCACCAGGCAATACGGCGGGCGGCGGACAGACGGGCCAGCCGTCCGGCGACAAATCCGGAACGCAGGCTCCCCCTTCCGGCAATGCGGCCGGCACAGGGGACGCGGGCAAATCCGGACCGGGCGAAGCGAACGGCAAAACGGGCGGCGCGGCGGCACCCGGCGGAACGAAGGCGGGCGGCGGAACGAACGCGCCCGACGGCAAAACGGTGCAGGTCGTCGGCAAGCCGGCCGATATCGCCGTGCTGGTCAACAAAACGTACAAGCTGCCCGACAACTACAAGCCGGACGATTTGGTCGAGCCGGACATCCCGTTTATTTTCAAGGAAAAAAGCGAGAAGCGGCTTATGCGCAAAGAAGCGGCCGGCGCGCTTGAAAAGCTTGTAGCCGCCGCCAAAAAGGACGGCATCGCGCTCGCCGGCGTGTCCGGCTTCCGGTCGCAGGCGACGCAAAAATCGCTGTTCGACAATTACGTGAAGAAGGACGGCGAGGAAGCCGCGCGCATGTATAGCGCCGTTCCCGGGCACAGCGAGCATCAGACCGGTCTGGCGATGGACGTCTCGGGCACCGACGGCAAATGCGCCGCTTCCGACTGCTTCGCGGGCACGAAGGAAGCGAAATGGCTCGCCGAGCACGCCGACGAGCACGGGTTCATCGTCCGCTATCCGAAAGGGAAGGAATCGATCACCGGCTATCAGTACGAGCCATGGCATCTTCGCTACGTCGGCGCGAAAGCGGCCAAGGACATCGCGGACAAAGGACTGACGCTGGAGGAATACGTGCTGAACGCCGTACCGGTGTCGAAATAAGAAATGCTTCCGTCGAAGCCTGTCGATGATGCGCATTCGTGTTCCGGCGGCAGCTTGTTCTTGGTACGGAAAGTCGCGTTCGCTTAATATTTTCAACGGACTTAGATTTTCCGTAACGATAAAAATACGCCGCCTCGTTCCCGGTTGTTTTCGGGCGGTGCGGCTTTTTTCGTGCCGATTCGCGGGTAATCGCTTCACTTTCCGCTTTCGGCAATCATTTTGTTGATTTCTTCCTCCGCTTTGGCAAGCGCCGTATTGACGTCCATCTGGTTTTCGAGAAACTGGTTGAAATGATTTTGCAGGATGGCTTCCGCTTTCGAGCGGAATTGCGAGGAAACCGGGTACTGCACCGGCTTGCTTTTGAAAATGCTCGCCAGCCTTTTGCCGCTCAAGTAAGGAACGTCCGATCCGAACGCCTTCTGAACGTCGGGATTGTTGACGGCCGGCATCCAGCCCTTTTTCGAGCTGATCATTTGAAATTCGTTCGACGTCACCATGTTGATCACTTGCATCGCCTGATCTTTATATTTGCTCGACTTCGTGATCGCCATCGCCTGCACGCTCGCGTTGCCGTACGTATTCGGCCGCTCCGGATAGCTCGGGTATTGGGCGATGTCCCAGTTCAAGCCTTCCGCCGTCGGCTTCTCCATTGCGCTCAGCATGTTCAGCTGAAGCTGCATGGCGAGCGTTTTGTCGTTCAGAAACGCATCCCCTTTTCGGTCGTTGCCCGGGATCGAATAAATCGCTTTCACCAGATTGAACACCTTTTTCCAATCCTCGGTATTGACGGACGCCTTCTCCTTGATCGGATCCACGGCGGCCGCCGACAACGGCTGCGCGATCCAAAGGACGCCGTTCCCCGTATCCAGGCCGCGGTATTGAACGCCGCCTTCGTTTCTCGTCACCCGCTTCGCCAAATCCAATGTTTGATCCCAGTTCATTCCGTCCTGCGGGTAAGGGACGCCGAATTTATCGAACAAGTCTTTGTTGTAGTAGAGCGCATGGAAGTTCAGGCTGAACGGCAGCGCGTAAATTTCGTCCTTCAACGACGCGATGCGGATGTCGCGAATGATGCCTGCGTCGAACCGGTTCAAATCGACGTTATGCGTTTTCAGCAGCGGCGACATGTCGTAAAGCAAATCCCGGTCCCGGTACGACAGCAAATTGCCGTTGAACGTGAGAATGATGTCCGGCGTCTCTCCGGCGACGATCAGCTCGTTCAGCGTCGTCCCTTTTACCGGCTGATAAATTTTCAGCGTTATATTCGGATGCTTCTGCTGCAATTGCTGCACGATCAGCTCCTGCAGCCGTTCGTGGACGCTTATGCCGTCGATCGCCGCCGTCAGCGTAACCGGCTCGCTGCTGATTGCGGGGACGCCATGTTTTTCGTCCGCGCCCGCCCCGCCGTCCGTTTTGCCGCATCCGGCCGCGACGGCCGCCATCATCGCCATCCCTATGAATAAAGCGCTTTTGTTCATGGTTGACCCTCCTTGCAAAATGGTTATCGAAGCCGGTGCAACCGGATATGAAGCGTTTTCACGTTTATCTTTGGTTCGCGGATCCCGTCCGGCTATGTCGCCGGCCGCTTTCGATCCGAGTCGAAAGCGGCCTTTTTCCGTTTCCTTCCCCTTATCGATACGTGAAAATCGCCGTCGCCCGCATGCTCCGGTCGGCTATGACCCGAACCCAATGCGCCGAATAGCCGGCCGGAAACGTCAGCTTGAACGTTTCGTTCGGCTGCACCGTCACCGTTTCGTAGCGCGACCAAACGCCGCTGGCCGCAAAATCGACCTCGATCGTGAAACGCGCCGCATCCGGCGAATTA
Source organism: Paenibacillus sp. GYB003 (assembly GCF_036577625.1). Classification (NCBI taxonomy): domain Bacteria; kingdom Bacillati; phylum Bacillota; class Bacilli; order Caryophanales; family Paenibacillaceae; genus Paenibacillus; species Paenibacillus sp. GYB003. Next base: position 6,720 of record NZ_JARBDC010000032.1, read on the forward strand.
TGGCTCAGCTCGACGTATTTGTCCGAATACCCGGCCATCAAGTAAGGGTCCGACGGAACGCCGGCCTCTACCTCCGTCCGCTCCCACGGCCCGCCTCGCCCTGCCGGACGGCCGAATTTGCGCAAATCGTCGACATTGCCCAGCCATAGCCGCACCGCTCCGTCCTCCGAAACGATCGTATGACCGTCCGGCTCGCCGTCCGCCGGCAAGCCGGATAAAACGAGCATGCCGCGCCACGAGCAAAAATCGTAAATGAGCTTGTTATGCGTGCAGACGGGCTGCATTTTGCGAAAGCCGCCCGACCGTTCGTCCGGCAGCTCGTAGAACGAGCCGTGAACGTTCATCAGCTTGCGCTCCGTCACGACCTCGCGAATGCCGCGCCTTGGGCCGAATGCGGAGGGCCGGTCGAAATCGTCGTGACCTTTCGGAAGCCGGTACCGGTTGCCGGACGGATCGGTGACGACGACCGAGGCGGCGTCGACATCGAAGTCGCAAACGGGAGCGAGCCGGCCCGTCAGCGCGGCCATCGCCGCGTCGTCGTTCTTTTGGCGGAACGTCATGTCGCCCTGCACTTCGTAGAACCCGGTCTCGACGATGCGGCCCCGTTCGTCCAAGCGCGCGGCCGCCACGTGCAGCGGCAAGCTCATATCGGCCGAGGCGTACACGACGGCGTCGCTGCGTCCGACGCTCGTTCCGGCGTCGGCGAGCCGGCTCGTCATGTGCGGATCGGCGGCGTTCCCCTCGGCCGGACCGTAGGCGAATGCGGCGGATGCGGAAGAAACGGAGCTTTCCGCAGCGATGCGGACCCATTCGGCGGCCAGGTCGGCCGGGAATAGATAGAACGCATAGCCGCTCTCGGGTACGTCGATCGTCCGATGCGTCGTCCAGCGGCCGCTTCCGTCGTTGTCCGTTTCGATGCGGAACCGTACCGGGCGCCCCTCCCGGTGCGACAAATGAACGACCCGCCGGTCGAAGCCGGCGAACAGGAACGGTTCGGACCGCTCCTCCGCGCGGACGGGCTCCTCCGCCCAAACGCCGCCCCATCCGGCAGGTTTGCCCATCTGCCCCAGCTCGTCCGCGGACGCGAACAGCAGGTTGGACTGGCATCGCCCGAGCAGCTCGTTCCCCTGGATCGAGGCGTCGTTGCAGCCGAAAACGATCCCCCCGTTCCATCGCTCGAAATCGACGATCATTTTATGATGGACGGCGATCGGCCGTATGCCCGCCGTGCCGGCTGCGCCGAACGTCGGCGGAAATTCGTACAGCATGCCGAACATGTCCATCAGCCATCTGTCGCCGACGCTGCGAATGCGCGGCCATTCCGTAAACCAGCCGTCGTCGGCGCTGTGCGTGTAGCTTCCCATCGGCAAACGGAACCGCTTCCACTTGCCGTCCAGGCAAACGTTCAGCAGCACGGATTTGTCGTCCCAGCCGAGCGCCCAGAGCGGGGACGTCTCGTCCGGGGAGCCGTACAAGCCTCCCGGCCCGGTTATTTCCGTATACTTGTTCGCGTCGACGATCGTCCAATTGCGCGACTGCCCCGGATCGCCTTCGCCGGTCCATTCGGCGAGAACGCCGCCGTTCCCGTTGTTGGAAACGACGAGCCGCCCTTGCCCGCTGTACGCGCCTTTTCCGTGCTTGCCCGGCAGCAGCCTGAGGTCCTCCTTCGTTCCGTTCGGATCGGCGAACCAGACGCGCACGTCGAGCGAATGGACGTCCACTTCATACAGCCCGGATTCCATCGTGTAAAAAATCACTTTGTTCGCCGGATCCTGCAAATGCCGCGCCACTCCCGTCAGCCGTCCCTTCATCTTCTCGGGCGGCACGACCCGCACGTTCCCGGCTTCGTCGATAAAGTAAGGGCCGATAATAAGCTGCTTCGATTCGGCGTGAATCATTCGGCTCGCGTGCGTGCCGCCTACGCTGAGCGGATGCGCCGCGGCGTTCAAATCGTCGTCCAGCGAGTACAGCTTGTCGTGGCTGCCGCTGTAACTGTGCGGCGGATATGTCAAATACCACAGCTTTCCGGCCCACGCCACGACGGCACCGGCTCCGCATTCCCAGGCGCCGGCTTCTTCCGTCCCGTTCGTCCAGCTCAGATGCGGATAAATGCCGCTGTAGCTCCGCCGCTCCGTTTTTGCAAGTTTGCTCAAAATGGTCGCTTCCCCTTTCCGCTTACTCGTGTAAGTTCATTTGCAGTATAGCCGATTTATCGACCGCTGCAAAACGCCGTTTCGGACCGTTCCTCCGTTCGAACCGCCGTTTTTCTCCGGTTTGCTCGCGATTGCGAATCGGCTTTTACTTACTCGTGTAAATCGGCGTGTTGTCCGGCGTTTGCGTTTCTTGTACAATACAGGGAAAGAAGCCGAACGACGACGGGAGGACGCAATGACAACTCGTGAAGAAGTCGCCCGCAGGGCGGGAGTATCCGTGGCGGCCGTTTCGTATGTCCTCAACAATAAATCGGGCGTGAGCGACGCCACGCGCCAAAAGGTGCTGGACGCGATTCGGGAGCTGGACTACAAGCCCAGCTATGCGGCCCGAACGTTAAAAACGAAAAAAACGGACCATTTGACCGTATTCGTCAATTATTTGGGCGATCCGTTCGAAGCCGGTATTTTGAACCATATCGAGGAAGAAGCGAGAACCTTCGGCTATTTCGTCAATTTCCAAACGTACCGGCCGGAGCAGGAGGAGCAGCTGAGCCATTTTTTTCCCGGTCGGATCGACGGGGTGTTCCTGCTCGGGCAAAGTCTCCGTCCGGAAACGCTCGAGGCGCTGCACAAGATCAACATCCCGGTCGTCTCCATCATGAAGCCCGTGGAAGCCGGACCGATTACGGCGTACGTCGATATCGACTGGACCGGCTCGATGCGCAAGCTGATCCGGCATTTGAAGCGGGCGGGACACCGGCGCATCGGATTTATGGCCAACTTCAGCCCGGCGCATGCGCACGAGGCGAGAAGGCTGGCGTTTATCCGGGCGATGGAAGCGGAAAGCCTGCCCTGCGACCCGGACGATTTTCTCAGCGGCAGGGGGAGGCTCGAGCATGCGAAGCAGACGACGGCCGATTATCTGAAAAACGGTCGGAGCGACCGTTATACGGCGTTTGTGGCGGCCTCCGATTTGATGGCGATCGGGATGCTGACGGCATGCCGGGAGGCGGGCGTTGCCGTCCCCGGGCATCTGGCGATCGCGGGCTGCGAAAATATCCTGATGACGCTGCAAACGACGCCGACGGTGACGACGCTGCATTATCCCCGCCCCGAGGCGGCCGTGTCGGCCGTGCGCACGATGGTCGAGTCGCTGCGCGGCGAGCCGGCGGAAAGCAAGCTGCTGGAGGCCGAGCTGCTTGTGCGGGGATCGACCTCGCCGGAAGCATGACCCCGCGCGTTCGCAGGCCGAAACAAAAGGTGCGCCGTATGCCCGGGGGGCTTGCGGCGCACCTTGCCTTTTATTCGTCCTGCCCGCCGTCGCGCCGGTCGTAGCGGCCGCGCAGCGTCGCGGCCATCCGCTCCAGCTCCTGCATCGACGGCTTGTCCGGATGGCGGCCTACCGTGCCGCCCCAGGACGTCAGCGTCTCGATCAGCGCCTGGACGAACGTCCGTACGGTCGCGCCGTGGCCGCCCACTTCGGCAAGCGTCGCCATCGTCTCCGGCTCGATGCGCGGCACGTCCGCTTCGGCATTGCCGCCGGTCGCGACTTCATAAAAGGAGCGGACCAGCTCGCCGCGGCGGTACGCATGCCCTTCGGCGGCGATAAACGCGTTCACGATATACGCCTTCGTCTGCCGCCGCTGCGAGATGCCGCATATTTTGCGGCCGTTGACGCTGACATCGTATTCGCCCGGGCAATACGAGCCGCGCACTTCCCCTTTGGCCGCTTCCAGGCCGAGCTTCGCGAAGCTTTCGCGGATGAGCGCATACATCAGCTCGAAATCTTCCTTGAACTCCAGCCGCCCGCTCGGGTTCGGCATGACGATCGACACGTTGACGACGCCCGGATCGAGCGAAACGACCGCCCCGCCGGAATTGCGCACGCCGACCGCGTAGCCGTGCAGGCGCAGCCACTCCATCGCCTGCTCCACGTTCGGCAGCCGCCGGTCGCGCAGCCCGAGCACGACCGCTTTCTCGTGCCGCCAAATATGGACGAACGGCGGCGCCCCTTCGCCGATTTTGCGGCACAGCAGCTCGTCGTATGCGAACGGAAACAAAATATCCCCGACCAACGTCGTTTCGCTCGAATTTTGAATGTAAAAAGGAGACGGTATGCGTCCGTTCATCGTTCTCTTCTCCTTGTATGAAAGTGGACAAAAATTCAGTAAGAGAATACCACGAAACGGCGAATTTGTACAATTGGACGGCGTACCGTCGGCGATGGTGCGCTTTGGAGCGCTATCCCCGCCTTCCCTGCGACGGCTCGGGGCGGATAGCGCTCCTTCGAGCGCTATTTGCCTTCACCCGGCCCCTCCCCGGTCAGATCGAAACGCCTTTCGGCTTTTTGCCCGGCACCCAGGCGTGCTGATCATACCCGTTGCGGCCCCAGAAGCCGGTATGCTCCTCCGCGATCAGTTCGATCCGCTGCAGCCATTTGACCGACTTGTAGGCGTACATTTTCGGCACGATCAGGCGGACCGGGCCTCCCAAGTCGCGGACGATCGGCTTGCCGTCCATCAGCACCGCGACCATGACGTCGTCCAGCAGCGCCTGCTCCATCGTCAAGCTGTCCGTATATACGCCGTCGCCCGAGTAAAATTTGACGTATTTCGCGGCGCTTTTCACGTCGGCCAGCTGAAGCAGCTCCTTCAGCGGAATCCCTTCCCACGTCGTGCTGTAGACCGACCAGCCGGTGACGCAGTGGAAGTCGCTCACCTGCGCCTTACGCGGGATGGCCAGAAACTGCTCCCAACTCCACTCCTGCGGCTTGTCGACGAGCCCGTTCAGCCAAAACTTCCACGATTCCGACACGAAATGCGGCATGTCCACGACCGTGTAAATGCGAAACTCTCCCTTGCCCCCGCCTCCGATCGGCTGAAGCGATTCGGCCAGCGGCGTCGGGGCCGGAATCATCCGGTTGTCGTCGACGATCGGAGCCCCCGGCGACAGCGTGCCGGTCCCCGCGCCGGAAAACAGCCATCTGGCGAATTTCGGCCCGACGAGCGCGAGCAGCAGCCCGGCGAACGCCCATGTCAAAAAAGCGCGCCGCGTATACACCGTATCGCGCAGCCAGCCGCCCGCCCGGCCGAGACGGACGCGTATCGGCACGACCGGCAGCGGCTCTGCGGCGCGAACGGCGCCGCCGCGCTCCTTCGCTCCCGCCCCGGGCGTTTTGACGCGAAGCCAGCGGCTGCGGGTGACCGCGTGAAACGCCGCGTACGGCACGCCGACCCACGTCAGCAGATCGTGCGTCCAAAGCGCCGCGTTCGTCAGCGCCGGAGGAAGCGACCGAAACTGCCACAGCACGTTCCCGGAGACGATCCAGCCGGCAAGCAAAGCGAGCACGACGGCCAAATTCCACTGCTGCCGCCTTTTGCCCCGCAGCTGCTTCAAATGTCTACCCATCGCCGGTATGTACAACGCGACGACGACGGCCGAGACGAGGCCGAGAACGATATGCGACTGCTTGAGCGCCACGCGGACGACGCCGAAGTCGCCCCGCAGCGCCGGCACGAACAGCACGATTCCCGTAACCGCCAGCAGCAGCACGAGCCATCCGTTCCACGCGTGCAGCCGCAGCAGCTTTTTGCCGAGCGCCCCGTTTCGCTTGCTCCGATCCCGTTCCATCGCTTGCCCTCCTCGTTTCAAAAAGATTCGCGGATGCCGGTTTCCGGCCGTACCCCCTCTTTATTACAGGATACGCAAGCGAGCGTCATTCAGTTTTTGCCCGAGCCTCGGTCCGGGCGGGACGGGGCGGACGGCCGGAGCGGCGCCTATCGGTCGAATTCGGTCCGCCCGATCGGGATAAGCGGGCGGCATCGCCTGAAACGAATCGCCCGCTACATCAAGAAATGACGCGCTTCACCTTGACGATCCGCCCCTTCCAGCGGTCGTCCAGCTCGGAAACGACGACCCCGATGCCGGTCCGGTACGTATGCAAAATTTTGTTGTCGCCCAAATAGACGGCGACATGGCCGATCCGCTCGACGCCCGACTTGTCTTTCCGCTTCGGCGTCGTGAAGAAGATCAGATCCCCTTTGCGGATTTGGTCCAAACCCGTTTCGGCGCCGATTTCGCTCTGCTCGCGGGAGTTGCGCGGCAGCTTGACGCCGTTTTTGCCGAATATGTGGTTCATGAACGAGGAGCAGTCGAACGTCTCGGTTTGGCCGAGTTTCGCCCCGAAGTCGTAGGGAGTCCCCATATACGTCATGCCGAGCGAAATGATCGCGTCGGCCTTTTTCTCCCACGCGGGCGCGTCTCCTTGCGCGGGAACGTATTTGTAATTCGGATAGTTGCCGTTCGAGTCCGGCTGATCGGCCATCGGATCGTCTTCGTTTTCCGACGTCAAAATCGCCGTTTTCGTCAAATCGTTCCACTGCACGTTATACCCGAGCGACTGGGCGGCGAGACGGATCGGCACATAAGTCGTCCCCATATAGTTGAGGCTCGACGGCAGGCTGAGCTCCCCGTCTTTGTACGGCGTCTCCGAGCTGTACGTGCTGCCGCCGACGATCCAGCGGAACGGCACGACGTCCAGCTCCACCTTGACCGCGCCGGAAGCGAGAGCGATATTGGTCATAAGCGAAAGGCCGGCCACGCCGGACAAAGCGATCGTCATCCATCTTTTCTTCATTCGATTCGTCTCCCCGTCTGCGTTTCGTTGTCCGTAAAGCTTTCGGCTGCGGCAGGCGCTTTTCGGGAGTGAAGCGATTGGTATAAAATGGGCGCAAACAAACTCAGCGCCGGCGATCGGCATCATGGATGACGCGGAACAGCCGCTGCAGAAAATGCACAGCGGTCGTTTGACGCGCAGCCCCATCCGCCGGCGCGCTCGGACATACGGCTAACGAAACGTACAATCGTTATCGGAGCCAAAATGCGGAGGTTTGAACGGGGAACGAACCACAGTATCGTTATTCGCGGCAAATCGGATCGTTTTCTTCCGCTTTCGGCCCGATAACGCTACCCGGATTCGTTAAAATGGCAAAACGGTCGTTTTGCCGCCAATAAGAATAGTACGATTCGTCAGCCGCTCGCCGGAACCGCTCTGTTGCCGGGAAGCGCCCGAACGCTTCGTGGAAGCAAAGGATTGCCGGCAAATGAAAAGCCGCCCGAACGATCGCGTTCGGACGGACTTTTGCATGCCCGCTATTACCGGTCGCCGCCTTGCCCGTTGTTCACGATCAAGTGCGGCAGCTCCACGAAGCCGCTGCGGTTGCCGGCGGAATCGGTCGCGTAGGCGGCCGTTTTATGGACGCCCACGCCTTGCAAATCGAGCGCGATCGCCGTCGGCTCGCCGCCGAGGCCGACGCCTCGGCCGACCTCGCGATCGCCTTCCATAACCCGGATCGTCGCTCCCGCCTCCGCCCGGATCATGACGGTCGGCTGCCGGTCCGGCGACGATTGCGGCCTTGTCGGGCTTACGACGACCGGAGCGTCCGGCGCCGTCCGGTCGACCGTTACGACCGGCAGCTTCACCGGAACGCTGCGGTTGCCCCGCCCGTCGGCGGCCACGACCGTCAAGCCGTCATAGCGGCCTTCCGCCAGCGCCGTCAGCGCGATCGCGACCGGCTCGTCGCCTGCGCCCGCTCCCGAGCCGACCGTCTCGCCGCCGTTCATGACGAAGACGGTCGTCCCGGCCGCCGAACGAACCGTGACGGTCGGATTCGCCTCGTTCGTCGCAACCGGCCCGGTCGGCGAGACGACGGTCGGCGGCGCGACCGGGCTGCGGTACGTCAGACGCGCGTCGTCGTAATACGCCTTCGTCGTCCACAGCACCGAACACGACAGCATGACGCGCGCCGTTGCCGCCCCGGCCGGAGCCGCCGCTTTGACGGTTACGTCCTGCCACTTCCCGAGCCCGGTCTGAACGTGCGCGGCCTGCTCGCCGACCTGCTTGCCGGAAGCGTCGTAAAAGCGCAGCGCCAGGCTCGTTCTGCCCGTCTCGATGTACAGCTTGACGCCGGCCGTATACTCCACGCCCGGACGCACCGGCGCGGGACTGCTCAGCAGCGCCACGCCTTCGTTCGTCGCCGTATCGGTCAGCCGCAGGCTGTTCGAGCCCGAATAATACCGGTCGCCGTATACGGCATACCCGACTCTGGACGTCGAATTGGCGAAAAACGGCTCCCAGCCGGGCACGCCCGAGCCCGGCGCCGCCGGCTGCTCGAAGCCGGGGTTGGCGAGCGGAAGCCCGACGTCCCACCATTGCTGCGGAGGCGCGTCCCCGACGCGAATGCGCTTCAAGCGGGCTCCGTCCGTGTAATATACGTGCCCGTCCGCGCCGAGCGTCATAATCCCGCTTTGCGCGATCGTCCGATGCTCGAGCGTCGCCGGATCGACGACGACAATCGTCCCTCCGAGCGTCGTATACAGAAGGCCGTCGGCGCTCCATTTCAAATAAACCGGCCGCCACAAATGGTCGAAATTCCAGTTCGTCGGGACGATTTCCTTGCTTTTGACGACGGTCAGCGTCGCCGGATCGAGCACGAAAACGGTGCCGTACGCCGCTCCCCACAGCAAACGGTCCGGGCCGAACGCCAGCCCGCCGATCGCCTTCGGCTTGACCGCTCCGGGAAGCTGCGGCGTAAACTCGGACAGCTTTTGACCGGTGGCCGCGTCCATGACGAACATTTTCGCCTCCGCCTGCGTCGGTTCGATGCCGAGTCCGCCCCAGACCGAGGTCGAGCCGTATATTTTGCCGTTTTGGTAGGCGAGCCCGATCACGCTTTGATCCTGCACGACATTCCGGTACAGCCGCGGCGAAGCGGCGCCGTTCAGCGGCAAATCCATGATCGCCACCGCTCCGCCGAGCTCCCCGTACGTCGGAATCGTCCCGGCGATCAGCTTGTCCCCGCCGATCGTCATCGCGAACGGGCGGTCCTGACCGTCGCCGAGGTCGTACGCGACGCGCGGGTTCGCGTTCGTCTGCGGCGGCTTCGTCAAATCCATGTCGTGGATGACCGCGCCCGGGTAAACGCCGAAATACATATGAGTTCCGGCCGAAACCATCCCTTCCGCCTGTCCGATGTTAAACAGCGTTTTGGCGCCCGTGGCCGGATCGAGCTGCGCGCCTTGCGTCCCCATGTACCCGGTAACGTACAGCTTGTCGTCGCTGCCCCGCTCGAGCGATTGAATCGCGATCGGTTGGCCTTCGACGACGGCGGGGAGCGATTTGCTTTTGCCTGTCGTAAAATTCATGACGAACGGCTGGCCGCTGAACTGGATCGTGACGAGGCTTTTGCCCGGAAAATCGGGGTCGCCCGCCAGCTCGACCCATCCGGAGCTGCGGAAATACGTGCCGAACGCGATGCCGGTGTCGGCGATAGCGTGCGTCGACAAGTCGAACGATTTTACACGGCCGTCCGCGACGAAATACGTCTTTCCGTCCATTTCCGGGGACGTGTACAGCCCTCTGTAGTTTCCGATCAGCGTCGAAAGCCACGTCCCGGCTTCCATATCGTAGACGAGCAGCACGTTTTGCGCGCTGAGATGAACGAATAAATAACGGCCGGCCGTATTCAAGTCGTACACGAAGCCGGGATTGCTCGAGTCGTACCCGGGCAAATCCGGAAACGGCACGGCCGTCTTCGTTCCCGTGGCCGGGTCGAGCTTGACGAGCGAGCCGGCGGAGCCGATTCCCGCATACAGGCTGCCGTACCCGTACGCCAACGAGCGGACGTAATCCTGGCCCGGCTGCACGGTGCCGTAATCGCTGAACGTCCCGGTCGCGGGGTCGTACTTGAAGACAGTCGCTCCCGGGTAAACGCCGCCATATACATTGCCCGCCTCGTCCGTGCTCAACCCGTAAATCGCCTTCGCTCCGGGCGTAACGGCGCCGAGATCGGCAACCGTCTTCGTCCCGGGCGAATACCGGTACAGCTTGCCGGTTCCGCCTATGTACACGTTGCCGGACGCGTCCGTTTTATGCGTCCATACCGAGCCGGCTCCGTTCAGCGGAAACGAGCGCAGCAGCTTGTTTTGGCGAAGATCGACAACGTTGAATACGGCGGGAGTGCCGCTCGACGTCGTATACAGGACCGGGACCCCGTCCTCGACGCCGTATGCGGTATCGATCGTCGACACGCTCTGTACCATGACGCCGAGATCTTCGGGCTCGCCGTACGATTTGCCCGCAAGCGCCGAAGCCGCCTGCACGAGCCCCCCGCCCGCCGCCGGGTCCGCCGCGGCCGTCTGGGCCGCGCCGCCGAACGCCAGCATGCCGATCAAACATGCGGCAACCGTTTTTTTCAATTTGCATCTCCTCCTTGTAACGATCGAACTTCTTATAACGATCAAGGTCGAAACGAATCCGGTACACATCAACCGGAAACCAGATCAACCGAATACGGAATCATCCACCTCCATCCCGGCGTTAAAAGCTGCCAAACAGTGATATCCATCTGATGCACAAGTTCATCATAAAGAATGGAAGAAAGCGCTGTCAACAAATAACCTTCGACATTTGCAGACATCTAACTCCACAAAATCAGCCATCCCCGCATCGTTCGGCCTATCCCAGTCGAACGTTTCCGCGTGGGCAATAGTTCATTCCTCCTTCCTTTGGTAACCTATAAGTAACTCCGAAATTGGCTGCATGCTCGTGCCTTCGGTTCGTCGAACTATCGCGCGGCATCATACAAGCCGGCTGCTCCGGCACGTCTCACTTCCTACACATATTTGTATGTAAAGTTACAAAACTATTGACAAACCGCCGCCGATATTCCCATAATGGGGAAACGGCCAACGCGGACGAAACGCGTTCCGCGCCTCGGGCAATTCCTTTCGCCCCGACGCACGGACCTATGGATCCCACCTTATCGAGAGAGGCGAACGACATGAAACTGCTAGGCATATCGGGAACGATTATCGGCTCGAAGACGGCGATCGCCGTAAACGAAGTGCTCCGGGAGGCGCGCAGGCACGATCCGGCCGTCGAGACCGAGCTGCTCGACCTCAAACAATACGACGTCGTATTTTGCGACGGACGCGACCCTTCCGCTTATACGGGCGATACGAAGCGGGTTATCGACGCGATCACCGGAGCCGACTTTTTCGTCATCGGCACGCCGATTTTCCAAGCTTCGTTGTCCGGACCGCTCAAAAACGTGTTCGATCTCATTCCGGTTTCGGCGCTTCGCAAAAAGGTCGTCGGCTTCGTCGCCACGGGCGGCACGTACCAGCACTATCTCGTCATCGAAAACCAGCTGAAGCCGATCGCCGGCTTTTTCCGGTCGTACGTGGCTCCGAGCTACGTCTATTTGCACGACAGCCATTTCAACGAACGCAAAGAAATCGCCGATCCGGACGCCGCCGAGCGTATCGAACGTCTGGCGCACGAGCTCGTGTTCATGCATAAGCGATTGGGCGATGCCGGCGCGAGAAACGGGGAATCGGAATGAAGCTGAACGTAACCGACGAAGCCGTCCGTTGTTTCGCCGAAGAATGGGGATTTCGCGAAGGCGAGCATATACGCATTTACGTCCGATACGCGGGCGGCGGGGAAAACCCGTACGCGCTCGGCATAATGAGCGCGAAGCCGATCGATGCCGGGCTGCGGGCGACCGCCGGCGGCATGACGTTTTTTATGGAGGAAGCGGACGTCTGGTTTTTGGAGAACCGCGATTTGACGCTGGACGCGCAAGGCGAAGACATCTATTTTCAGCTGCCCGAATAAGCCCCTTTCCCTTTGCCGTATCCGAATGAACCGACTTCCAAGGCCGCATCGCCCGATGCGGTTTTTCGTGTTCCCGCCGTTTTGCAGCGGCATGCGCTCAAGAAAAAAGCTTCCGCGCCGTAACGGCGGGAAGCCCGGTTCGTATGGAAGCCGATGGTCAGCGCAACGTCCGCTTGGAGGAGACGTACTCCTGCAGCAGACGGTACAATTGGATCACCGAATCCTGGTTTTTGCAGAAACGGAACGAAATTTTCATCTCGCCCTGCCAATAAAAAATAAACAGATTGTTTTTGCGCCCGATGACCAGCTCGACATCCCATTTCGAATCGGTCAGCCGGTATTTGTCGCGGTTGAAAAACAGCTTCGGCCCTCCCGACGTGTCGTACATGCCGAAAAAATCGTCGCCCAATTTTACGTAAAATCCGCGCTCCGTTGAATTGAGCCGCTCGTCCATTAAAGTTCAGCCCCTTTGCTCCGTAAGTAATCGACCTGCTGCGTCCCCATCCATCCGTTTATCCAAAACAAAAAAACTTCAAACCGTTCGTTCGGCAGCTGGCTGGCATCGTCTCCGCTCGTCTTAGCCTGAGACTTTAGCCCCTGTAGCTTTGCGTCGCCGGCTTTCGCCGGGTTTGCCTTTATCGGGAAGCTTTCGAAGTTTTGGCTTCTATTTTATCGATTCCTACCTTAAGCATATAGAAGGGCTTGTCCGTCCGCATCCTCCTTTTTACCTATTTTTAGACATTAACGACTATTTTCGGACGTTTTTCGTTCCTTTCGACACGGCAGCGGAGGTCGAACGGAAAGCGAGGGGCGGTCGCCCGCCCCTCGCTCCGGATCGTATCGATGCTTGTTTCCGAACGCCTTTTCAGGACGATCAGATAAAGGCGCGGCTAACGATGACCAGCAAAATGAACAACACCAAAATGACGCCCGTCGAAGTAAACAGTCCGCCACCATAGCCGCAACCGGCACCGCCAAGGTATCCCATGTCCAGTCCTCCCCGATATCGAGTTGTTGCGGTCGATTCCCAATGGCGGCGAAGCGTATCGTCTACGTCCGCCGATTGCGAAATTAGGACCACACGATCTACGATATGAGACGGATGCCGTCTCGGACTGGATTTTTGTCCATATTGGCTTAATTTTTTAGGGTCATCGGCCGGAGCGTTCGTTTTTGATGACGAGCACCGGAATCGGGGAATGCTGTACGACGTAGTGACTGACGCTGCCGAGCACCAGCTCCTTGAACGTGCCGAGTCCCCGGCTTCCGATGACGATCAGGTCCGCGTCCATTTCTCCCGCGAACTCCAATATCGAAGCGGCCGGATCGCCCTGCAGCAGCGTAAACGTCGCGTCCGGCAGCCGGGCGGCTCGCGCCTTCGCCTCTTCCAAAATGCGCTCCGACTCCGACATTTCTTCAAGCTCGGTAAGGACCGGCGCTACCACCATCGCCTCGCCCACGACGAAATTCGGGAGCTGGAACGCGTGGGCGACCGTCAGCTTCGCTCCCGGAGCGCCGCGAACGAGATCGACGGCGCGATCCAGAGCCGTCTGCGATTGCGGAGACCCGTCATACGCGACCAGCACATGATGAAATGGCATACACTTACACCCCGCTTAGGATGGTGATAACCGTATGTGCAGCGTTCGTACGGTTCACCGGATTAGTTGGCGTCTCTTTATATTTGTACCCCAACTCAGTCCGGTTGAATCGTCGGCGGATGCAATTGATCGGTCGTTCGAACGAATTCGCCGTATGACCATATCCCGCTTTGCCGCGTTCCGTCCGGGTACGTCTTGCTGCCGCTGCCGTGCTCGAGGCCGCCGTCCCAGCCCCCTTCGTAACGGGTCCCGTCCGCCCAAACATAGACGCCGTTTCCGTGAAAGGTTCCTTCGCGCCATTCGCCGCTGTACGAATCGCCGTTCGCGTAACGTTTTTCGCCGGAGCCGTGCTCCAAGTCGTTGACCCACGTTCCCTCGTACGTCGTCCCGTCGGCCCATACGTACGTTCCCCGGCCGTGCTTCCACGGCCCCTTCGTCTCGCCGCGGTAGACGCCGCCCCGCTCGTCGGTCATGCCCTTCGCAGCGCCCGCCGCTCCGGCGCTTTCGCGCCATTCCGCCTCCCGTTCGGTGCCGTCGACGAAGACGATCGTTCGGCTTCCCGCTTCCTCCGCTTCGTTCATCCCGTTCCCGCGGACCGCCGGAGCGCGCGCCGCCGAATCGGGGGCGGCGATATAATACGGTTCGGGACGGAAATCGTCGTCGATATACGTTTTGTAATACCAGCAAACGAGATCGTACAAACCGAGCATCGTCCGCTTCACGCCGGAAACGTCGACGAGCAGCTCGCTCTCCCGCGGATCGGCAAGCTCGAGCCGCCTGAGCAGCGCGACGAAGGCCGGCATCAGCAGCTCCATGGCGTCCAGGTCCGCGACTGGATCGGCCGGCTCCTCTCCTTCGCCGAGCCGTCCTTCCCGGCGCATCATCTCCAACGCGAGCCAGCGGCCGACCGCTTTAAGCTCGCCCGGCGCGGCGGCCGGACTGACGGCAAATACATGTTCCGCCCGCGCCGCAAGCGCGTAAAGCTCGGGACACCGGCCCGCCAAAAAACGAAATTGCGAACGGTTCATGTCGAATCGCCCCTTTGGCTTACGGATCAACGGCCGACCGCTACGGCTTGCCGTTTTTACGCATATCCGCATGAATTCGTTTCCATCGCTCTTTTTCCTTTTGGCGCAGCGCGGCGTCTTCCTTGCGGGCCAAATAGGCGAGCTCCTTGCGGAGCTTCAAATAGCTGGCGTAGCGGTCGGCCGCAAGCTCGCCGGTGCGAAGCGCCGCCTGCACGGCGCAGCCCGGCTCGGTGCCGTGGCCGCAATCGCCGAACCGGCATAAGGCCGCCAGCTCCTCCACGTCGCGGAACCCTTGATCCAGCCCTTCGTCCGCATGCCACAGCTGCAGCTCGCGCATGCCCGGCGTATCGATCAGCACGCCGCCGCCCGGCAGCGGCACGAGCTCGCGATGCGTCGTCGTATGCCGGCCTTTATCGTCGTCTTCGCGAATATCGCGCACCCGCATGATCGTCTCGCCGTACAGCCGGTTGACGATCGTCGACTTGCCTGCGCCGGACGAGCCGAGCAGAGCGACCGTTTGGCCGGCGGCAAAATACGGCCCGAGCGCGTCCAGCCCTACGCCGGCCGCCGCGCTGATCGCATGAACGGGGACGCCGATCGCGGCCGCCTCCGCTTCGGCGATCCGTTCCCGCCGCTCCGCCTCGCCGCACAGGTCGGCCTTCGTCAGCACGACGACCGGATTCGCGCCGCTTTCCCAGGCAAGTATCAAATATCGTTCGAGCCGTCTCATGTTGAAATCCTGGTTCAACGCGTTGACGAGAAATACGGTGTTCACGTTCGCCGCCACGATCTGCTCGTCCGTCACGGAGCCGGCCACCTTGCGCGAAAATTTGCTGAATCTCGGCAAAATGCCGTGAATGACCGCCCGTCCGTCGGCTTCCCGGTAACGGACCGTCACCCAATCGCCGACCGCGGGATAATCGTTTCGGCCCCGAGCCTCGTGCCGCAGCTTGCCAGACACTTCGGCGAGCATATCGCCCCGAGGCGTGTAAAGGCGATATAGATGCGTATGTTCCAAAGCGACGCGGCCGTAGCCTTCGTCCGGTCCGGCGTTTTGGCGAAAATGCGATTCCAATTCGGGCGTCCAGCCCAAGCTTTCCATATTCAAAGCGGATTCCTCCCGTATGATGGCGGAAGCGGCACCCGCCCGAGCCGATGACATTACTCGAGACGGCACCGCTTCCGCAGTCCGATTGTATGTGCGGCTCGTTCCGGTACACGTCGTACCGAAACGGTTTCGACAAGGCTAAATGGCATATAACATCCGTCCTTTCCCGGCGCTGGTAGGTAGCGCTTCTCCGATTCGATTCGATTCGATGCGCGATCGCCGCCTGAAACCGCAAGCGGGACGATCGAAACGCCGGCCGCCGAAAATAGCGGCCGTCTTCATCTTATGGCATTGCGGCGCGCGGCGCACTAGGGCCGTATCGTTATAATTATTTTTTCGAAAGTGATACGGGTTCGGCCGACCTTGAGCTTTTGTCGACGGCCCCCCTAAAGCTCCGTCCGATAACCGTTTTTCTGAAAAGCGCTCGGACTGACGCCGTACCGTTTGCGAAATTGGTTCAAAAAATGGTTGTAGTTCGAGAAACCGACGTCGAGCGCGACCTCGGACGCGTTCCGGTCCGTATGCGTAAGCAGCAGCGCCGCCTGGCGCACCCGCATCAGGTTGAGCGCCTCCACGATCGAGCGGCCCGTCGTCTGCTTGAACAAGTGCGACAGCCTGGATGGCGACAGGCCGACCGCTTTGGCCAGCGTATCGACGCGCACCGTTTCGCGCATACTGCCGGACAGCAGCCGGAGCGTTTCCTCGATGCGCGGATCGACCGGCTTGCTCATTCGTCTTGCCAGCAGCAGCAATATTTCGCGCAGCGCATTTTCGCTGAGCTCGTGCCAATACGGTCCCCGTTCCCCGAAGTCGGCCAAAACCCGCTTGAACGCCCGGTACACGCGTTTGCGCATCGCGCCGCTTTCGATCCGGTGAACGATCAGCTCCCTGTCGGGCAAAAGCCCCGTCTCCATCATTCGCGAAGAAAAATGGGCCCAGACGAAATTCCATCGTCCCCCCTTCTCCGTCCCGTACTCGTGAGGCGTTCCCGACTTGAGCAAAACGAGATCCCCCGCCCCGCACAGCCGTTTGACGCCCGAAGTGACGAAATAGCCTTGCCCGCTCAGCGTATAGGTGACGAGCCAGTCCTCCATCCCTTCCGGGCGTCTCGTCACATACGAATCCGGATTGTCGAAATGACCGGCGATGACGACTCCGCCGGCCAAGCTTTCGCCTCCGGATAGGGCGTTCCCTTCTTTCGGCATCCGTCCTCTCCCTCCCCTCCTGCTTCCGAGGAAACAGAATCGTTCAGTTCCGCTTTCCCTCATCATACTCCAACATTCGTTCTGCGACAACGATCCGCTCGGAAACGATCGATACCGGCAGCAGAATCGTAGGAATATTCGGCACGATTGTGACTTCCCGCATCCGGACGGCGGCGGTATGATGAAGGAGAACGGACGGCGGCGGGACCGCCGGCCGACTTTACCGGACCGGAGGAATGCCATATGTTCGCGTTGACGGAAGAGCAGAAGAAGCATTTCGAAGAAGAAGGCTATCTCCTCGTGAAAGGACTGTTCGACTCGAACGATGTGGAGACGATCGAGCGGACGTTCGAGGAAATCGGCAACCAAACGATACCGGGCCATTTCGTCCCGGATTTGAATGCCGACGCGTCCGACCCGCTGAAACGGTATCCGCGCGTCATGCACCCCCATCGCTTCAACGAAACGGCGAAAGCGTACATGCTGCATCAACCGGTAATGGACGTGCTCAGAGACTTGTTCGGGGAAGAGCCGCTCGCCGCGCAAAGCATGTTTTATTACAAGCCGCCGGGCTCGCGCGGGCAGGCGCTTCATCAGGACAACTTTTATTTGAAGGTCGAGCCCGGCAACTGCATCGCCGCCTGGACGGCCATCGACGTCGTCGACGAAGAGAACGGCGGCTTGCTCGTCGTCCCGAAGACGAATACGTTCGATATCGTTTGTCCGGACGAAGCGGACCGGAACGAGTCGTTTACGACCCATTACGTCAAGCCGCCGAAGGACCGCAAAGCGATCCCCGTGGCGATGGACAAGGGCGACGTGCTGTTTTTCAACGGCAATTTGATCCACGGCTCCTATCGCAACAAATCGAAGGACCGGTTCCGCCGCTCGTTCATATGCCATTACGCCAACTCGTCCGCCGTTTCCATCGGCGCGCACTACCGTCCGCTGTATCGGGCCGACGGCTCCGAAGTCATGCTGGAGGCGAATCCCGACGGCGGACCTTGCGGCATCGAAGCCGCCAGCCCGTATGTCCATTGAAAACGCGCAGGACGCGGAAGCCGTTTCGGCCGCGAACGGCGAGCGCTTCGCTCGCCCGCGGCTTTTTTTGCCTTGAAGGGCGGCTGTCGTTTCCGACGGCTCAGGAACGGCCGGTCCGGCTTGCTCCCCGCCTGTTCCGGACAAGAGCGATCAAAAATAAAAGTACGGGAATGGCCAGGCGCACCGCCAGCGCGTAAAAAGCGAACGAAGTGCCCAAAAAATAGGAAAGCTCCTGCAAATCCGAGGCTACCCATACGCTCGTCGCCATTAATAAGAAGCCGAGCGGATAAACCAGCGGTCTATAGGCGTTCAACCCCAGCCACTGGGCTGTTCCCAGAACGATCACATAAAAATGCATGCAAATTTGAATGAAAGCGCCCAAAATCCAAATCGACATGACGATCGCTTCGATATGCTCGATAAATCCGGCAAGACTGACCTGCCGAACCGCAACCATGGTCGGATACGTGAGATCGGCCGTTATTTCGCCGAACAAAAACAAGGCGGCAAGATTCGTCACGACCATCGTCAGCATGACCGCGAAAACCGAAATCATCCCCCACTTCATCCCTTTGTCTTTGTCGCCCAGAAACGGAAACAAAAACGCAAGGGCGAAAAAGGAGCTGAACCAGTCCATCGGCGACACCGCTCCCCGGATGACCGGCATCATGCCGTATTCCAAAATCGGCAGCAAGTTTTTCGGCTTCATGTTCGGCAGCAGCAAAGCGGTAACGGCCGCGACCAGCAACACCAAGAGGACGATGAACGATTGGGAGCATCGGCCGAGCACTTCCAGCCCGGAGCGGATCGCGATCGCGCAGGCGAAGACGGTTATTCCCATAACGACGACCATCGGAGTTTTCAAAAAAAAGTTGCCGACGATAAATTCGCCGTATTGCCTGACGACTATCCCGCCGAGATGCAAATAAAAAAACAGGAACACGAAGCCGAGCGCTTTCCCCGGAATTCGTCCGGCGATATCGATGCTGTACTCCATTACCGTTTTCCCGGGGTAAAGCTTGCCCAGTCGGTAAGCGACGAAAACGAGCAAAAACCCGACCAAGGAAGCGACGATCGGCGATATCCACAAATTCCGCTCCGCATGCTTGGCCGTTATGGCCGGCAAAATGACGATACCGGTCGCGATCGGCATCGCATACAGCAGCAGCGCCATTTGGTATGACGATACTTTCCCTTGTTCGATCATGACGATTGGCCCCTCTTCTCCCATGTCTCAGCGACAAGACGATTATTCAAGACTTTTCCCGAGCGGACCGAAGATCGATTCGACCAGCTGCGTAGGGCCCGGCAGTTCGGGAACGAATACGAGCAGCACGGCGATCGCCCATCCGAGCGCCGTTATCGCCGCGAAAGCCGCTCGCTCTTTCCATGACCGTCGGGACCAATTCCGCCGATCCGACATCAAAACGGCCGCGGCCAGCAGCGTAATTCCTATAACCGACACAACGTTCATTCGGACTGCACCTCCTCTTTCGTCCGGAGCGCCCCCGGATCGGAAAGCCCTTGCCGCAATATTTTGACATCCGTTTCGATGACGGTTTTCACCCGCGGGAACATTTCGTCCCACCGGTCCTTTGCCTTGTTCCATTGCTTCGGATAGCTGCGGTGAAAAGCTTCCGAAAACCCGAAAATATCGGCGTTCATTTTGTTCTGGACCGTGCCGATCGCTTCTTTCATTCGGCTCGCGACCGCTTCGGCCAGCTCCCGTTCCAATTCGCCGGACAGCACCGGATTGCTGAAATCGACGTTCGTCGTATTTTGAAGCATGTCGCCTTCGGCTTTACTTTTAACCGTAACGCTCCACTCTCCGTGCTCGATTCGCGGAAGGAGCTCCGTTTCGCTGCGGACCAGCCTGACGGTAACGAAGCCGCGGCCCGTTCTCGCCGGAGTGACGGTTACCGTGGCCAAATCGATTTCGTTACGGATCCACATCGCCCCTCGCATCGTTTCTTCGTCGAGAAAGCCGATCAGCTTGTCTTTTTTCACGATGCCGGCTCCGTTCGGATACGGAATGTTTCCGTCGTTTTTTTCTTCCGACTTCCCGTACTGCACGAGCGGAACAACGGCCGCTCCCGCTTTGCCTGCCAGCATCTGGGACAACGAAACGATCGACGTCTCGATGCCGAGATGCAAATCGGTCAAGCCGCGCAGCATTTGGGCCGAACTTCTTTCGAGCGGTATCGGCAGGATCAACACTTGCTTGGCCGGGCCTTTGCTTATGAAAATATCGGCATTGTCCCTTATTTCCGGACTCCGGAGCAGGAAGTCCACATGCTCGCGAAATCCTTTCCGCGCCAGCTCCTCGCCGATGATGAAAATTTCGCCGTGCCCCCAAAAAATGTGCCGCGACAGCTTCATTTGAAGCTTGGACATCGCTTCCGCCATCGTGGCCCCGACTTCGGAGCGGACGATGACCTGACTGCCTTCGCTTACGCCGCCGGAGCCGCTCGAACCGCCCGAGCCGTTCATCGTTCCCTGCTGACCGCCGCCGGCGGTTCTCGGGTTGAACACTTGAACGGACAGCTCGATATTCGTATCGCCCGCTTTATCGATCGCCGCGGCCGTGATGACCGCCATATTGTTGACTTCCCTTCGGTCCCAGCAGCCCGTCAGCAGCACGGCTTCCATGAGCAGGGTCGTTAGAACGGCCAGCTTGGCCCCCTTCCCGAATCGCCCGTCTTTCATCGCTCTCATCGCCTGCGTTCATCTCCCTCGGACGGTTCGGGCATTTGTCCGGGCGGCATCCGCCTCCGTCTGTTTCGGCCGACGTACATGCTCGGCCTGGATCGCATCATCCAATGCGGAACGCGCATCAGGACGTCTTTCAAATCGCTGCCCTTCGTCGGAGCGATCGGAGACATGTAGGGCACGCCGAACGAGCGGAGCGAACACAAATGCACATAGATGACGATGAAACCGATCATGATGCCGAGCAAACCGAGAAAGCCGGCAAGCAGCATGATCGGAAACCGGAGCAGCCGCAGCGCGATCCCGCCCGAATATTGCGGAATGAGAAACGATGCGATTCCCGTAATGGCGACGACCATGACCATCGGGGACGAAACGAGTCCCGCAGCCGTCGCCGCCTGGCCGATAACGAGCGCCCCGACGATGCTGACGGCCGCGCCGACCTGCTTCGGCAGCCGAACGCCCGCTTCGCGCAGCCCCTCGAACGTAATTTCCATCAGCAGCGCTTCCGCCAAGGCCGGAAACGGTATTTCCTCCCGGGACTTGACGAGCGTCAGCAGCAGGTGCGAAGGGATCATTTCTTGATGGAACGTGACGACGGCTACGTAAAAGGAAGGGGCGAGCAGAGCGACGATGACGAAAAAATAGCGAAGCCAGCGGATAACCGAGCCGATCGTATATCGCTGATAATAATCTTCCGGCGACTGCAGCAATGCAAAAAACGTAGTCGGCGCAATGAGAACGAAGGGGGTTCCGTCGACCAAAATAAGCACGCGGCCTTCCAGCAGCGCGCCCGCGGCCACGTCGGGCCGCTCCGTCGTGGAAAGCTGGGGAAACGGGGACGACGGATTGTCCTCGATCATTTCCTCGATATAGTTGCTTTCCAAAATGCCGTCGATTTCGATGCGCCCGATCCGTTTGGCCGTCTCCTCGACAAGGGCGGGCTCGGCGATTCCTTCGATGAAGGCGACGATCACTTTCGTTCGCGTATACGTGCCGACGAGAACGCTTTTCATTTTGAGCCGATTGCTTTTGATTCTTCTGCGCAGCATCGACGTATTGACCCGCAGCGTTTCCGTGAACCCTTCGCGCGGACCGCGAACGACCGATTCGGCCATCGGCTCGTCAATGCCGCGTTTTTCCCATTTGGCGAGGCCGAACGCCGTCCCCTTCGGACTGTGCTCCGGCAAAACGACCGGGTTTCCGTCCGAAACTTGGCCGACGAGCTCCGCTATCGTCCGCACGTCGGACGTTTGCGCAACCGTCGTTATTTCTTTGACGGAACGACATTCGCCGTCTTCGGACATTGCATCTTGTTTCATTAAAGGCGCCAGCACGTGCTGATCGATCAGCTCGACGTCGGACAACCCGTCGATGTAAACAAGAACGGCATCGAGTATGCCGCCGATGCGGAAACGATGTATGATGACGTCCGAACAATTTTCGTAAACGGCATCCAGCATCGACAAGTTGGCGTCCAAGCTTTCCGTTAGCGGGGATTGCGGCAGCGGCGCCTCCGGTTGTTCGCGTTTAGGTCCGTTATGTGTCGAATTCACGCTCGTAATAGCACCTGCCCTAACCGGATAGTACCCCTATTTTTGGCAACATTGCCGCAGTTTATCCTTGGGAGGCATTTGCGGCCATAGCCGGGTTTCGTCCCGGCACGGACACCGGACGCGGGATAAGCATTCGGTGCCGCCAGGCCGGGGCGGCGCGGGCGCAGCGGCTTCAAAATGGATAACTCTGCCTGCCGCCTCTCCCCCGATAACGGCAAAACGCCGAAAAGGCCGGATAATGCTCAAAAGAGCACGATCCGGCCATCTCTCCCGCTCCCTACGCAGCAATAGCGCTCAAAAGCGCACGATCCCCGCCACCGTCGCGTCGCAGCAACACGGAAAAGGCCGGATAATGCTCAAAAGAACACGATCCGGCCATCTCTCTCGCTCCCTACGCAGCAATAGCGCTCAAAAGCGCACGATCCCCGCGTCCGTCGCGTCTCCCCGACGCGACGCCTCCTCATTTCGTTCCGCGCCGCTCCCGTCCCGCGTACTCCCCCGGCGTCATGCCGCTGTACGCCTTGAACAGCTTGATGAAATAACTTTTGTTGTCGTACCCGAGCCGGTAAGCGATTTCGTGCACCGTGTAACGCGACGTGTCGAGCAGCTCCTTCGTCTTCTCCATCTTCGTCCGGGTGACGAAGTCGACGAACGTTTCGCCCGTCTCCTTTTTGAACAGCCGGCTGAAGTAGCTCGCGTTCAAATGGAGATGGTCCGCCACTTCCTCGAGCGATATTTTGCGATGCGCGTTCAGCTCGACGAACCGCTGCGCCTCGACGATTTCCGGCCGCGACGCCTGCCCGGCGAGCGCCTCCGCCCGCCGGGCCGCCTCCCGCAATTCGCCCGCGGCGACGGCCGCCAGCTCGTCGAGCCGGTCCGCCTCGAGAATCGTCCGGTGCAGCGCCTCGCGCGAGTAAGCTCTCGGCTCGCGCTCCATCGTCTCGAACTTCAAATGCAGGTCGAGCAGCAGCTTCATGAACCACTGCTTCACCGACTCGGGCGCATAGCGGCGTTCGCGGATCCGTTCCGCCCATTCCCGGACGGCCGGTTCGATCGCCTCCGTCTGTCCGCGCAGCACGAGCTGCCGAAACCTCTCCAGCGCCTCGGAATACGACGCGAACACGTCGTCGTCCGCAAAGCCGACGTCCGTTCGAACCGCTATCGTCCGGCCCGGCATGTAAAACAGCTGCGCGCGGTCTTCGACGAGCCGCTGCATGTTCGAGCGAAGCCGAATCGGATCGATCGCGTCCTTCTCGCCGACGACGATCGAGACGGATAACCGCAAATAGTCCTGCAGCGCGTCGCGAATGCGCCGCAGCAGCGAGTGGACGCGGTTCATGCCGAGAAACGGCCGCTCCCCGCCATCCGCGGAGCCCGGCCCGAGCAGCAGCAGCAGCTCCCGGCCCGAGACGCGGAACGAAGCGCCCTGAACGTCGTGGCGTTCCAGCAGCTCGTCGGCGACGTTTTGCACCGCGAACGCGCAGTTGTCTTCGGATACGAAGCGCGCCTTCGCCTCGGCGAATTTGTCGATCGTCAGCAGCGCGGGAACGTACGGCACCGAGCCGAACCGGATGCCGAAGGCGGCGGCCTCCTGCTCCCACGACGCCGGGTCGGCGATCGGATGGTACAGCAGCGAGCGGATGAACCGTTCCTTGGCGATGGAACGGTCCGAATCCGGCTTGGACGCCGCCGCAAGGCCCGCTCCCGTTCCCGTTCCCGCCCCCGCGCCGCCGTCCGCCGCCTCGTCCCGCTCGTTCAGCCGCGCGGCGATGCGCCGCAGCAGCTCGCTTAACGAATCCGGCTGCACCGTCTCCTTCAAAATATAGTCGTCCACGCCGAGCTTGATTGCCTGCTGGGCGTACTTGAACTCGTCGTGGCACGATAAAATGACGACGGCGACGTCCGGCTTCAGCCGCTTCGCCTCGGCGATCAGCTGCAGGCCGTCCATCTGCGGCATGCCGATATCGGTCACGAGAATGTCCGGCAGCCGCCCGCCCGCATCCGCGCCTGCGCCCGCCATATACTCGAACGCCCTGGCGCCGTTTTCGAACGCGCCGGCCAGCCGCAGGCCGAGCTCGTCCCAACGGATCGCCTGCCGCAAAAAATCGAGCACCGGCACGTCGTCGTCGACAATGATGACGCTACGCATCGGCTTCCACTCCTTCCTTGACCGGAATATGCAGCGTGAATCGCGTGCCCTCGCCCGGAGCGCTGCCGATATCGACGCGGAACGATTCGCCGTAGACGAGCTTCATCCGGTCGACGACGTTTTTGACGCCGATGCCGGTAAGTCCCGCCCCGTGCCGCTCTCCCGCCGCGATCGGACGGTCCAGCTTGCCGCGCAGCGCGTTCAGCCGCGCCTCGTCCATTCCTTTCCCGTCGTCCTCGATGCGGACGATCAGATGCGAGCCGGCCAGCCAGGCCATAATCCGGATCGTCCCTTTGCTTTGCTCCAGCCCGTGCAAAAACGCGTTTTCGATCAGCGGCTGCATGAAAAAGCGCGGCACCGGCACGTCCAGCGCCTCCGGCGACAGCGAAACGACGAGCGCGATCTGCTCGTTGTGCCGGAAATTCATCAGCTTCACGTAATGGCCCCCGATGTCCGCCTCCTCGCGAAGCGGGATCAGCTCGTTGCTCCGGTTGATCGTCATCCGCAGCAGCACGGCCAGCGAGCTGATCAGCATGGCGCTGTCCGCGTCCCCCTTGATCATGTTGCGCATGCGGATCGAATTGAGCACATTGAACAAAAAATGCGGGTTGATTTGCGCCTGCAGCATCTCGAGCTCGGCTTTCCGCTTCAGCGTCTGCTCCTCGCGGATTTGTCCGATCATCGCCTCGATCCGGTCGAGCATTTGATCGAACGAGCGGCCGAGACGGCCGATCTCGTCGGGGCCGCGAATATGCGAGCGGACGTCCAGCCGTCCGGCTTCGACTTGCGCGGCCACGCGCCCGAGCCGGTTCATCGGCTTCGTCAGCCGGCTGATCAAGGCGACGAGCACCGCGAGAAACGCCGTGAACGCGACGAGCTGCACGACGACGGTCGTTTGCTGGACGACCGTCATTTTGCCGACCGCCTCGGCGTACGGCACCGTGCTGACGAGCTGCCAGTCGGCGTAAGCGAGCTTATGGCGGACGAGCAGGGACGTCTCCCCGTCGATATCCGCCATTCCCGACTGCCCCTCGGGCGGCAGCAAATGCATATAGGCGAACGGCCGCCCGATCCGCCCCTCGTCGCGGTGCGACTGGACGAGCCCGCGCGAGTCGATCAGCGAAATGTCCTGCTTCGACACCTTCGAGCTGAACACTTGGCTGACGTGCTTCTCGCCCAGGCTGACGATGATCGTGGCGAGCGGCTCGGCGGACGAGTTGCGGATCGTCCGGGCGATCGTAATCACGTACGGGTTGTCCGCTTTGTCGTACTGCAAATAGTTGCGGTGGATGCCGATCCAGAACGCGTCGTAGCTTCTCATCGCGTCCGGCTCCGGAAACCACGGCTCGCCGCGGAACTGGCGGGGATCGTACTCCGCCGACGGATAGTTCGTGAAAAACGTGCCGTTCGGCAGCACGACGGACATATGCATCCGTTCGTTCGGAAACGAAATCGCTTCCAATTTTTGCGTCATTTTTTTGACGTGCCCGACTTGCGAGACGACGTCGAGCGGCTCGCCGCTTTTATAGGCGTTCCAATTTTCGGAAACGATCGAGGAAACCTCCGCGTCGAACTGCAAGTAATTCGTCACATAGATCATTTTGTTGACCAAATTCGTGACGTACCGGTCGACGACCTCGAGCGAATCGGCGGCATTCGTCGCGGCCTGCTCCCTCAGCACGTCCTGGGTCAAATAACGCGTGGCGATCAAGGCGGACAGGACGGGTACGATAAGACAAAGGACGGATGTCACGAGCAATTTTTGCCGGAGGGACAAGCTCCACGTTCGTCCTTCCCGCCGCAGCCGGTTCCGTTTCGGTCGATAGCCGATCATGCTGCTCCAGCCTCCATTTTGCGCTACGATCGAATGAACTACGACCAGTATACCAGACCGCGGCCGTTTCGGGGAAAACGGACGGCGCCCCCGTCGACCGGAGCCGCGAAGCATCCCGCTCCCCGCTTCCCGAAAGCGCGGCGCAGGGAACGAACCGAACGGTCCGTTCCCCGGCGTTTATTTATTGGCGTTGACGAGCTTTTGCAGCTTGTCTTTGGCGGCCGCGATCGTCTTGTCGATGTCCTGCTGGCCGAGCAGCATTTTTTCGACTTCCTCCTGATACGCTTTGTACACTTCCGCCTGATACGGCAGCGCCGGCGGCAAAGTGACCGGCTTCGTATTGTTCAGGACGTACAGCAGCGATTCCTTGTCGACGTTTTGCGGCGTTTTCGTGGCGCCGATAATCGCGTCGAGCAGCTTGCCCGTATCTTCCTTTTTCCACGACGTCGTATATTTCTGCATCATCGCGAGCCCTTCGGTCGAGAAAAAGCGCATGAATTTGTACGCTTCCTCCTTATGCTTCGACGTCGAGGCGATCGCCAAATAGTTCGACGAGGACATCGCGTGCCCGGTCGGATCCGACTTCTCGTTGCGCGGAATCGGCGCGAAAACGGTTTTGAACGTCGCCGGGAACTGGTCGGTTCCGCCGACTTCGCCGATCATCCAGGAGCCGATCGCCATCATGCTGATGTTTTGGTTGAAATAGAGCGGACGGTACGTCAGCTTTTGCGAGATCGAGTCGGCGTACGGGATCGCCGATTTGTCGATCATTTCCGACCGCTGGCGAATGTCGAGCGATTTGCGCACGCCCGGGTGATCCATATTGACCGTTTTGTCCGTCCAGACGATGTCGTTTTTGCCCGGCTGGTTCCACATGCCGAGCAGGAAGTAGTCCGCCCACGAATGGTAATACGTGCCGTACCGCTTCGAGGCCCCTTCGCCCTTCGTCAGCTTTTTGGCGTAGTCCAAATAATCGTCCCACGTCCAGTCGACGGTCGGCACCTTCAGTCCGGCTTCGTCCAGATGGTTTTTGTTCATGATGACGAACCATTGGTTGAACGTGCCGGGAAGCGCGTAATACGAGCCGTTCCATTTCGTGTCCGTCTTGTACTCGTCCGCGAACTTGAAGCCTTCCTTCTCGATATATTTGTCCAGCGGCTCGAGCATGCCGTTCGCGGCGCGCTGCGAATAGCTGCGGGCGTCCGCCAGCAAAAACACGTCGAGCGGCTCGCCGGAAGCGGCCAGCAGGTCGATTTTTTTCGTCACCTCGTCCGACGTCGGCTCCGTCATCCCGACGAAGTCGATTTTGATGCCCGGATGCTTTTCTTCGAACTTGGCGATGACCGGCGCCATCATCGTTTTATCGAACGTCACGTTTTGCGCATGGAACCGAACCGTCACGTTCCCCTTCGCGCCGCCGGCGTCGCCGCCCTGGGCCGCCTTCTGCTCGTCCCCGCCGCTGCCGCATGCCGCGACCGTTCCCGCCGCTACCGCGGCCGTCAACGCGACGGCGAATGTTTTTTTCCACATGTGCGTTCCCCCCTGATTCGTTTCGGTTCTCGTTCCTCTGCATCATAGCACGCCTTGAAAACGTTTGAAGGAAACTCGTTTTACCCGTTTCGAAATATTTTTACCCTTTTACGCCGCCGAGCGAAATGCCCTCGATCACCCGCTTCTGCCCGACGACGAAAATGATCAGCAGCGGCACGATCGCCGATACGGAGGCGGCCATCATCAGCGAGTAAAATTCGCCGTACGCGTCCGCGAACTTTTTGATGCCGAGCGGCAGCGTGAACAGCGCCGGGCTTTTCAGAAAAATAAGCGGGTTCTGGTAATCGTTCCACGTCCAGATGAACCGCAGAATCGCGTAGGTCGCGATCGCCGGCTGCACGAGCGGAATCCCGATGCGCCAAAACGTCCGGACGTGCCCGGCTCCGTCGATTTTCGCCGCCTCCATGAACTCGTTGTTGATGCCGAGAAAAAACTGCCGCAGCATGAACGTGCCGAGAACGCTGAAGCTGTTCAGCAGCACGAGCCCGACATGCGTGTCGAACAAGCCGAGCTGGCGGTAAAAAATAAACTGCGGCACCAAAATCGCCTGCGACGGAATCATGTACGTGGCCAGCACGATCATGAACATCGCCCCGCTTCCGGCGAAGCGGATTTTGGCGAACGCATAGGCGGCCATGCAGGACACGAGCACCGACGTAAACGTCGTGATGAGCGTAACCTTGATCGAATTCCAATAGTACGCATAAAACGGATACTGCCCGCGCCAAACGTCCGAATAGTTTTTGACGGCCTGGATATTTTCCGGAATCCAGCGGATCGGATATTCGAACACGTCGGCCTCCGGCTTCATCGAAGCGGAAATCATCCAGGCGAACGGCAGCAAAAAAACGATGCCGAACGCGAGCATGACGATCGTGACGATCAGCTTGCGAATGTTGAACGTAGCGGTCATGGCGCGCTCCTCCCTAATAATTGACCCATTTGCGCTGACCCCACCATTGCAGCAGCGTAACCGCGAATATGGCGGCGAACAGGAACAACGCCATCGTCGACGCATAGCTCATTTTCAAATTGACGAACGCCGTTTCGTACAAATGAAAGACGACGACCGACGTCGAGCCGGCCGGACCGCCCTTCGTCAGCACCTGAATGAGGTCGAACACTTTGAACGTTCCGATAATGCCCGTAATCGTCAGGAAAAACGTGGTCGGGGACAGCATCGGCAGCGTAATGAAGCGGAACTTGTCCCACGGCTTCGCGCCGTCGATGTCCGCCGCCTCGTAATAGTCCTTCGGAATCGACTGCAGGCCCGCGGTGTAAATGATCAAATTGTAGCCGATCGAAATCCATACCATGATCATCATGACGCTCGGCAGCGCGAAGTGGAGGTCGGCGATCCATTTCGGCGGGTCGTCGATGCCGACCGACCGCAGGAAGTTGTTGACCGGTCCGTAGGACGGATGAAACAGCACCTGCCAGACGATGGCGACCGCCACGACGCTGGAAATGTACGGCATGAAGTAGACGACCTTGAACAAATCCTTGAAGTAGACGTACCGGTTGATAATGACGGCCAGTGCGAGCGACAAAGCCAGCGAAATCGGCACGACCAAAATAAATACGAGATTGTTCCGAAGCGATTTCCAGAACGTCTCGTCCGCAAACAACCGCTCGAAATTGTCCAATCCGACGAATTTGATTTTTTGAAAGCCGAGCAGGAAATTCCATTCGGTGAAGCTGAGCGCGAACGATGCGAGGATCGGCAAAATGGTGAGCAGCGTGACGCCGATCAGCATCGGCGATATGAAGGCGTACCCCGTCAACGTTTCTTTCCACTGCTGCTTGCTGCGCCTGGGTCGCGGCCGAGCGTCGGCCGGAGCGGTCGGTTGTGGCTGCAAACTGGTCTCCTCCCGTCGATGTCGATACGGCAATGCTGCCGTCTGCAAGCTCCATTGTAACGAACCGTCCGGGCCGGCCGTAATCGACTGCATTGACCGAAATGAAAATATTTTTACTTTTTCGCCCGGGCGGTCGTTCGGGGCTCGTTCGTCCCCGCCGCGACATGGGCACCATTTCGCCGCAACGCGCATATTGTTGAAGCATCGAGCCGCGATTCGGCGAAGCGCCGGGTTCGGCGTCGAGCAGGCATGCCCGATTTATTACTTTTTCTGATCGATATCGAAAAAGTTCATTATGAACGGAAGGTGACAAGCCGACGATCGAAATTAGCAGATCTCCGACCGGAATACCGCCCATTACAGCGCCGATTGAGGCGACTTTTAACCAAAATAACATAATCGAGACGCCGTATTGACACCTTTCTCCAGCGGTGATACGATTGCATCCAACATAATACCTACTATGTTCATAGGATTAATTGGTCAACCGGACAGCCGGAGACTTTTTCCAAGCCGCTTCGGCTTGGCACATACACCTATATTGATGAAAAAAGGGAGTTCGAAACCGATGAAAAAACCGATCCTGCTGTCCGTCCTGTCCGCCGTTCTGCTCGTTGGACTTACCGCTTGCGGAGGAGGCGGCGCCGCATCCGGCTCGGACCAAACGCCCGCTTCGCCTTCGGGCGGCGGAGACGCCAAAGCCGCGGCGAAGCCGCCGGTCGAGCTGCTCAACGTATCTTACGATCCGACCCGCGAATTGTACGAAGAATACAACAAGGCGTTCGCCAAATATTGGGAAGGCAAAGCGAATCAAAAAGTGACGATCAAGCAGTCGCACGGCGGCTCCGGCAGCCAGGGGCGCTCGGTCATCGACGGCATCCAGGCCGACGTCGTCACGCTCGCGCTCGCCTACGACATCGACGCGATCCAGGAGAAAGGACTCATCAACGCCGACTGGCAAAAACGGCTTAAAGACAACAGCTCGCCATATACGTCGACCATCGTCTTCCTCGTCCGCAAAGGCAACCCGAAAGGCATTAAAGACTGGAACGACCTGATCAAGCCCGGCGTCAGCGTCATCACCCCGAACCCGAAAACGTCCGGCGGCGCGCGCTGGAACTACTTGGCCGCATGGGGCTACGCGCTGAAGCATAACAACAACGACGAAACCGCCGCCAAAGATTTCGTGACGAAGCTGTTCAAAAACGTGCCGGTTCTCGATTCCGGCGCCCGCGGCTCCACGACGACGTTCGTCGAACGGGGCATCGGCGACGTGCTGCTCGCCTGGGAAAACGAAGCGTTCCTGTCGCTGAAGGAGTTCGGCCCGGATAAGTTCGAAATCGTCGTGCCGTCGCTCAGCATATTGGCGGAGCCGCCCGTGGCCGTCGTCGACAAAGTGGTCGACAAAAAAGGAAGCCGCGAAGTCGCCGCGGCCTATCTCGACTATTTGTATTCCGAAGAAGGCCAGGAAATCGCCGCCAAAAACTTTTACCGCCCGCGGCTCGAATCGGTCGCGAAAAAGTACGAGAAGCAGTTTCCGAAAATCGAGCTCATTACCGTCGACACGCATTTCGGCGGCTGGGCGAAAGCGCAAAAAACCCATTTCGCGGACGGCGGCACGTTCGACCAAATTTACAAGCCGTCCAAATAACGCAAGGTGACAGGAGTGACCTGAGCCTATGGCTTCATCCGTCAAAAAACGTTCCGTCCTGCCGGGCTTCGGCTTGTCGATGGGATTCACGATTTTGTATCTCAGCCTGATCGTGCTGTTCCCGCTCGCCGGCATCGTCGTCAAGTCGACGCAGCAAAGCTGGGACAAATTTTGGGAAACGGCGACCGATCCGCGCGTCCTCGCTTCGATCGAGGTCAGCTTGACGACATCGCTGTGCGCCGCCGCCGTCAACGCCGTATTCGGGCTTATCGTAGCCTGGGTGCTCGTTCGCTACAGCTTTCCGGGAAAACGGCTGATCGACGGCCTCGTCGATTTGCCGTTCGCCCTCCCGACCGCCGTCGCCGGCATCGCCCTGACCGCCATTTACTCGCAGAACGGGGCGCTCGGCAGCTTTTTCGCCAAGTTCGATATTAAAACCGCCTATTCGCCGCTCGGCATAACGATCGCCCTGCTGTTTATCGGGCTGCCGTTCGTCGTGCGCACGATCCAGCCGGTGCTTGAAGATTTGGAGAAGGACGTCGAGGAAGCCGCCGCTTCGCTCGGCGCCTCCCGGTGGCGCACGTTCCGGCGCGTCATTTTCCCCGCCGTGCTGCCGTCGCTGCTTACCGGATTCGCGCTCGCCTTCGCCCGGGGCCTCGGCGAATACGGCTCGGTCGTCTTCATCTCCGGCAACATGCCGATGAAGACCGAAATCGCGCCGCTGCTCATCCGGACGAAGCTGGAGCAGTACGATTACACCGGCGCGACGACGATCGCCTTTCTCATGCTGATCCTGTCGTTCGTTCTGCTGCTCGTCATCAACCTGCTGCAATGGCGCGCCAGCCGCCGCACGATTCAAGCCTAAGGAGGGAGTCACCATGGCAGGATCCGTCGCCGCCCGCACCGCGCCGCCGCCGGCCGGCCGTCCTACCGCTGCCGCCACGAGCGAATCGGCCGCGGTCAAATGGCTGCTGATCGCCGTCGCCTTGCTGTTCATCGGCCTCGTTCTCATACTGCCGCTCGTCACCGTATTTACGCAGGCGTTCAAAAAAGGCGCCGACGTCTTTCTCGCCGCCATCGTCGAGAAGGAGGCGCTGTCCGCCGTCCGGCTGACGCTGACGACCGCCCTGATTGCCGTTCCGCTCAATACGGTGTTCGGCATCGCCGCGGCTTGGGCGATCGCCAAGTTCAGCTTTCGCGGCAAGCAGCTGCTCGTGACGCTGATCGATTTGCCGTTCGCCATATCTCCGGTCATATCCGGCCTGATCTTCGTTCTGCTGTTCGGCGCCCAAGGCTGGTTCGGACCGTTTTTCATCGATCGCGGCATACCGGTCATATTCGCGCTGCCGGGCATCGTCATCGCCACCGTGTTCGTCACGTTTCCGTTCGTCGCCCGCGAGCTCATTCCGCTTATGCAGGCGCAGGGCAGCCAGGAGGAAGAAGCCGCCGTCAGCCTCGGCGCGAGCGGATGGACCGTCTTTTGGCGAGTGACGCTGCCGAATATCAAATGGGGGCTGCTGTACGGCATCATCTTGTGCAACGCCCGCGCCATGGGCGAATTCGGAGCGGTATCCGTCGTCTCCGGCCATATTCGCGGCGAAACGAACACGATGCCGCTGCACGTGGAAATTTTGTACAACGAGTACCAGTTTGCGGCTTCGTTCGCGGTCGCTTCGCTGCTCGTGCTGCTCGCGCTCGTGACGCTCGTCGTGAAAAGCGTCGTCGAATGGAAGCATCATCAATCGACCGTACAAACGGAATAGTCCCGGTCGGCGTCCCCCCGAAGGCGAAGCATCGCTTCGATGCTCCTTCCCGGACCTTTTGGGGGAGCCCCCGGGAACAGGAGGGAACGGAACGGATGTATATCGAAGTGAAGCAATTGGTCAAAACGTTCGGGGACTACACCGCCTCGGACAACGTCAGCTTCGGCATCGAGAAAGGCCGGCTGATCGGCCTGCTCGGACCGAGCGGCGGCGGCAAAACGACGATTTTGCGCATGCTGGCGGGGCTGGAAACGCCGGACTCCGGCGATATTTTCATCGACGGCAAGCGGGTCAACGACGTGCCCGCGCAGCGCCGCGGCATCGGCTTCGTGTTTCAAAGCTACGCTCTCTTCCGCCATATGACCGTCTTCGACAACATCGCCTTCGGCTTGACGATCCAGAAACGTTCGAAACGCGACATCAAGGCGCGCGTCACGGAGCTGATCGAGCTGACGGGGCTGAAAGGGCTGGAGCGGCGATATCCGAACCAGCTGTCCGGCGGGCAGCGCCAACGCGTCGCCTTTGCCCGCGCGCTCGCTCCCGAGCCGCATTTGCTGCTGCTCGACGAACCGTTCGCGGCCATCGACGCGAAGGTTCGCAAGGAGCTGCGGTCGTGGCTGCGGGCGACGATCGAGCGGATCGGCATTACGACGATTTTCGTGACGCACGACCAGGAGGAAGCGGTCGAGGTGGCGGACGAGATCATGATCATCAACGAAGGCAGGCTGGAGCAGAAAGGCTCCCCGGTCGACATTTATAAAAACCCGCATACGCCGTTCGTCGCCGGCTTTATCGGCGAGTCGAGCCAGCTGGACAATCCGGCGAGCCTGAAAGGCTTCGAGGACGAGCTGCCGGACGCGAAGGCGATCATCCGGCCCGAGTTCGTGGAAATCGGCAGGCCCGGCGAAATTACGACGCCGCTGGCGGCGGAATCGGGCGTCGTGCGCGGCGTGTTTTTCCGCGGCAGCAGCTGGCAAATCGAGGCGCAGATCGGCTCCAAATCGGTTTCCGCGTACCGCTCGCTGGAGAAGGCGCCGCTGAAAGCCGGGGACGAGGTGCTCGTGCTCATTCACCGGCTCTATTTGTTCAACGACAAACAGTCGCGCATCGTCGAGAACGCGATGAAATCCGATCCGATGCCGTACAGCATTTGAGGCGCGGAGCCGGAATACGCCGCGAAGCTTCACGTCACTTTTTGGGGTCTTTTCGGGGCTCCCCGAAAAGTACTCGGAATACGCTACAACGCTTCACGTCACTTTTTGGGGCTGTTTCCGGGGTCCCCGAAAAGTACTCGGAATACGCTGCAACGCTTCACGTCACTTTTTGGGGCAAAGTAGGAGGGATCGGGAATGAGCACATCGGTGCAATTGGACGACGTTTGGACGGAACGCATTTTAAGCAGCGTGTCGGGCTTGGAATACGGCAGCGTGCAAATTATCGTGCACGACGGCAAAATCGTGCAAATCGAACGGACCGAACGGAAACGGTTCGAAGCCGCCCATTCGGACCAAAACCGGCAAAACAAACCGAAGCAGCAGCAAAACCGCCGATCCGCACCGGGGACGAACGGAAAGCTGGCGCATTGGAAAAAACGAACCGAATAAAGCCGTTCGCGGCACAAACAAGCTTCCGTCGCCCGTTTCCGTACAGCGGCCGGAAGCTTGTTTCGTTTGCCTGCCTCGCTTATGCCCGCGGCTCGTACCAGGCGATGACGTCGCCCCAGTCGTACGCTTCGTAATACGAATCCGCCATGTCGACGGCGGAAATGTACGGCCGCGCATCCGCGCCGTCCGCGCCGGCGAGCCATACGGCCGCCCGCGTCCGGTCGGTCCGCACCCAGGCGAGCTTTTTGCCCCGCTCCAGGCTGGCCGGATCGAAATCGCCGCTGCCCTCCGGCGGGTACGTCAGCTGCTTCCGGTCGTTGTTGTGCACGTCGACGCGCACTAACGCCGGCAGCGGCCGCGCGGCCGGATCGTTCGACCATTCCGCCTCCTTCGACCTGGAGACGACGATGAACCGGTCGTTTTCCCATACGAAATCCCGGTCCGCGTACCCTTTCGGCGTGTAGGGCACTCGGCGGATAACCGGAAACTCCTTCACCTGCAGCTGCTTGTTTTGGATGGCGAACCGGCCTTCGCCTTCGATGTATCCGAGCAAATTTCGCGACGGCGCCCACCGCTGCCACTCGTTCCGCCGGATCATGACCGCGACCGTTCGGAACGTCTTGCCGTCGGCGGACAAGACGCACAGCGTATCGCTGTCGGCCGACAAGGAGGCGGTCGGAATCGCCAGAAACGAAATCCATTTGCGGTCCGGCGACCATTTGAAGCTGCTCGTGGTCACGGCGAAAAAGCTGTCGGATTGGGCGGGAAGCGTGAAAAACGGCTTCGCCTTCGCCGGGTCCATGCCGGCGTCCGCCGGTACGACAAACAGCCGGACGCGGCTCCAGCCGGACGGAAGCAGCTCCGCCGGGGACGAGACGAGAAACCCGTTCCCGTCCGGAAGCCACGAATAGCTGCCGACGCCCCCCGTCACGTTGCGAAACGGCTTCGCTCCGCCCCGCTCGATGTCGGCCACGTTCAAAACCGCGTCTATGACGAAGGCGAGCCGGTTCCGATCCGGCGACCATTCGTATTGGGCCGCGCCGCCGGCAACGGAAAACGCCCTTCCGCTCTCCAGGCTGTATACCCAAAGGTCGGTCCCGTTATCGCCGCCCGCGTAAGCGACGAACCGGCCGTCCGCCGACCATTTCGGGGCGCGCGCGTTCGCTCCGTTCGTCAGTTGCCGCTCGTCCGCTCCGTCCCGCTTCATCCACAGCTCGCCGCCGCGAATGAACGCCGCCTGAAGCGCGCGGTCGCGGGCCGGCTCGGCATGCGTTTCGCCGCCCGGCAGCACGCTCAGCAGCACGGCCAGCAGCGCAAGCAGCGCGCCGGTCATCGTTCTGATCAAAGGCGATCCCTCCTTATTCGAATTCCATAAGGAGTATTATTTTCCATCGGGGCGTCCGGTATACGTTCCCCTCGTCGCAAGCAAACGTCCGCTATCCCTCGACTTACCGGAAAAAAAGAAGAGCGGAAGGGAAAGGGCTTACCTTTCCGCTCCCGCCAACAGCAAAGTACATTCATGGGTATGTCCTCATCGTATCGCAATAACCATACATTGTCAATATGTAAGTTTAAAATGTTTCGCGCCTCTTCTAAGCCGGCCCGCCCTCGCGAATCAGCCTTCGCACGACGCGCGCGAAGTCATATTGCCTGCGCTCGAGCGTCCAAGCGTCCGGCGAGCCGAACGGCGGCGTTCGCCAGCCTGCCGCTTCCCTGATTTCCGTCAGCCAGTAGCTGTCTCTCAGACGTCGGTATGCGGGCCTCGCCTTCTGCCTACGGCGCGAACACCCGCTCCCCTCCGTTATCCGACAGCACGAAATAGATCGGCTTCGCGTTAATGGCCGCCACCTCCGATGTTCCCCGCAAAAATGTCGCGACTTGCCTGCAGAAGCTCCGCCTGCGTCTGCCGCAGCGCCGACATTTCCCGGGGAATGGCCAGCCACGGCGCATCGGCCCCTTCCGGATCGCCGTTCATCGCGCGGCGCAGCTCGTAACGTCCGAACACGCGCAGCACGTCGCGGGCGTCCTGAATGTCGCTTACGTCTTCGCCGACCATTCGTCTGCACGCATACGACAGCCGGTGCCGGTTCCGGACCGACTCCGGCGCGCATGCGATCCGCCTGGCGGCAGACGCGTCGTCCAGCGATTTCCATGCGTTGAACCGGTCGGCGATATGCCGGACGCCTTTCCGCTCGGCCAGCCGCTCGAATCTCGACCCGAGACGCGCAAACGAGTTGTCCCGTTCCCCCCAGCTTTCCAGCAAATACGTCCGCAGCAGCTCGACCGCCTCGTTCATGAAATAGGCCGCCGCCGACCGCCGGCCGAGCGCGATCGCTTCGTCCAGCAGCGAACCGTTTTCCGCGTAGCGCTCCTTCAGTTTGGCTTTCCGCATGCCGGCGATTTCGGCGTCGAACCGGTTTCGCCGAATCCAGTGCGCG
Source organism: Paenibacillus sp. GYB003 (assembly GCF_036577625.1). Lineage (NCBI taxonomy): Bacteria > Bacillati > Bacillota > Bacilli > Caryophanales > Paenibacillaceae > Paenibacillus > Paenibacillus sp. GYB003. Next base: position 43,649 of record NZ_JARBDC010000032.1, read on the forward strand.
ACGTCGCGGCCGATCCCGTCGGGATCATATACGGCTTGTCCGTTGTAAGCTTTATCCACGATGTGATACACGGAGCGGTCCCCCAGAAGCCGTTCGGCGGCGCCGGCATCGGCGCGCGCGAGCTCCTTCGCCGTCGCCGCGGATAAATAAAGCGTCCCGACGTCCAGAGCGGTCCGCCATCCTTCCCGTTCCCACGCCTCGATCAACGCCGTTCTCAGCTCTTGAATGCGCCCGTTCGCTTCGAGCTCGCGACCGTCGTCGTAAATCGGAACGATATCGATATCCGAAAGCGGCCACGGCTCCCCTCCCCCGAGACTGCCTCCGAGCAGCAGCGCCTTAACGCCGGCGACCCCGCCGAACGTTTCGGCCGCCTGCGCCGCTCTGCGCGCAAGCACCGATCGCCAATTCGCCAAATACGCGCTTTCGTCCATCCGGCCATCCCTCCGTTTTGCAAATCGGTTGCGTTTGTATCCCCATCATACACGGATCGAATTTCGCCGAAGAACGGATTGTTTCGATGTACCGAAAAATTCCTTCCCGACCCGCGAAGCCAATCTGCCATTTTGAACGAAAGCGCCGCCGGCGCCGGTCCACCCGCGCGGAAAAGACAGTCCGCTCGGCCCTCCGTCCTTTGCGGACAGCCGCCTTTCCTTCATTCCAACAACATCTCCGAATCGGATTGACAGCGTTCCGAAGCGATGTTACGATGCCTACATAGTATTCCAACTACATTTATAGGAATAGTCAGAAAGAGCGGGGCTATACCCGAAAGCCGAACGGATGCGGCTTCGATTTCGAGCCGACCGATCGATGCGGCTCCGGGATACGCCAATGTTCCAGCCATCAATCGAATCCATCGAAAACGGAGGAATGAGTTATGAGCAATGCGGTTCAAGTGGACGACGTGTGGGCGGATCGCATATTGAACAGCGTGAGGGGACTGGAATACGGCAATGTGCAAATTATCGTGCACGACGGCAAAATCGTGCAAATCGAACGGACCGAACGGAAACGGTTCGATTCGCTTTCCTTGAATCAAGCCCGGAACCGCTCCGACGCTTTGAAACAGCAAACCCGCTAAGTCGACCGAACGACCGGAGGCTTTCGCGCGGCGCCCCGCTTTGCGGCGTCCTGCGTCGAAAGCCTTTTTTCGATTCCCGCAAATATCCATTACGCAGAAAGCTGGTGTTTCCTTATGGCTCGTATCGTCATCGTATCCGGCAGCCCGACGCCGACCTCCCGGTTGAACGGCATACTCGATTACGCGCAAACGGTTTTGGAGCAAGGCGGCGCTTCCGTCGACCGGCTGCTCGTCCGGGATTTGCCCCCGCACGACCTCGTTCACGCCCAATTCGACAGCCCCGACGTGCTGAAAGCCGTCGCCCTGGTCGAGCGGGCCGACGCCGTCCTGATCGCCACGCCGGTTTATAAGGCGGCCTACACGGGGCTGCTCAAAACGTTTCTCGATTTGCTGCCGCAAAAGGCGCTCGCGCGCAAAACGGTGCTGCCGATCGCCATCGGCGGGACGATCGCGCATCTGCTGTCGATCGACTACTCGTTGAAGCCCGTGCTCTCCGCTCTTGGCGCAACCCGGCTCCAGGCCGGCGCTTTTATCGTCGATTCCCAAGTGCTGCGGGACGACGAAGGCCGCTTGACGCTCGAGGAGGGGGCGAGCAAAAGGCTCCGCGACGCGCTGCAATCGTTCCTCGACGAAATCGAGCCGGCGCGGCAAAACGCATAGGCTCGCCTTATGCCCGATTGGAACAACAAATGGTTCGTTTACGCTTACGCCGTCGCGCTGATCGTACTCGGCTTCGCGCTGATCGGCGGCTGCGGGGACGACGGCGCGGCGGAGTCCGCGGAATGCCGTCCCTCCCTCCAAGCGGCAACCGTCGCCGGCGGGACATAAAGCAAAAAAACGCATCGCTCCGGCATTTCGGAGCGTGCGTTTTTTGCTGCGACGGCCGTCAATCCCCGCCGCCGCCTCCGCATCCGGACGAGCAGGAAGACGAGCTGCACGAGGACGAGCCGCCGGAGCCGCTGTCCGAGCCGCCCGCGCCGCCATCCGAGCCGCCGTCGGAACGGTCGTCGGCGCCGCCGTCTCCGGCATAGGACGCCGAGCATCCGGAGCTTCCGCACGCCGACTGGTTCTTCCTCTCTTCCTCCGGCATGACTTCCTCCATATGCCGCTCGTAACCGAACGGGTCAACGACCGAGAACAGCATCATCGACGTAGCGAGCATGCCGAACGCGGTCGCGCCGGACATCGCGTCGGCAGACGCCGGGCGCGACGACCGAAGCCGCTCCATATGCGCGCGCAGCCGATCCGGACTTTCCCCGGCCGCACCGGCCTGCGCGATCTGCTCCTTCGCTTTCCCGATCAGCAGGGCGATCGTCCGCTCCACCTCGGGGTTGTATTCGGCCGCCTTCGCGTTAAACAACGCGGCCACGATCGCTTCCTCCGAATCGCCCCCCAGCGTCCCGACAAGCCGCTTGTCGAGCGGATAGCGGAAAAAGCCGCGCCATATTCGGCCGCTGTACGGCGTAGGCGTATACAGGGCGCTGTACACCCAATCGAACCAGGCCCGCTCTCCCGCCATCTCGACCGGCTCCCCGTGCGGCGCATGGTGCACCGTCCGGCCGTTCCAATGTCGGCAAAACCGTTCGTACTCCCGGGTGAACATGAGCATCTCGTGCCATATGACGTCGACCTCGGGACTGAACATCGGAACTTGCTTCAACACCGCGTTCATGAGCATATACCGTTTGAGCTCCAGCAGCTTGCATTCGTATTCGGCTTCCGACATCCGCGGATGGTTGCCCAGCACGCGCCGCTTCAGCTGCGGGCCGAAATTTTCCTCGAAAGCGAGCTCCAGCTGTCCGGCCGTCTCCTCGAGCGGGATGCCCGGCGCGAGTCCGAGACCTGTCGGCAGACCGTCCGTCCCGTAAGGTCGCGGAGCTTGACCCGGAGCCGGCACCTTCCGCCCGGACGACTGCCCGCCGCCGGACATGCCGGCCGCGCGCTTCTTCCTCCCCGAAGCGCTTGCCGCCACCGCCAAAACGGCGATCGCGACGACGACGATTACGACGATTGCTTCCATGCTTCCGTTCTCCTCCCAAACGTTCTTCTCGGCCTGCGCGTTCTCTCGGAATAGGCTTCGAAGCCCGTCCCCGCTTTGCGGGGGCCCTCGCGCCCGTACCGCCGATTGCGTTCATTATCCGCGCCGCCCGTTTTCTGATATGATAGATACGATCGAACGACCGACTATATCGCCTTATAAAAAAGGAGATTGTTGATGCGCAGCAAACGAATGCTGATTCTCGCCGCAGTCGAGCTCGCGATCGCCGTCGCGTTCGCTACCGCCTCGGCGCTCGTCCTGCTCTACGAAAGAGACGATGTATGGCTGCAGCTTGTCCTCGTGTTCGGAGGAATCGCCGGGCTGCTGAACGGAGCCTACTTGCTGAAATTGCGCAACCGGCAGCCGTCGCGCGGACGGACCCGGCCGCCCGGCGCTCCGAAAACACGCCGTTAGGCGGAACGTCCCGCCACAAAACAAGACGGCCCCGCTTTCGCCGGGGACCGTCTCATTTGTATGCCGCCGCTTTAATATGCTTGCTCGCCTTCTCGATCGCCTCGTCTTCCGTAGGGGCGGTGACGTATCGGCCGTTGACGAAAATGAACGCCGCGCGCGAGCAGGGGCCGCAGTACGACTTGCAGCCGACCTTGATGTCCGCGTCCGGCGCAAGCTTCCGCAGCTTCGGCAGCGCCGTCTTCATTTTCATATGCTTGCATTTGTCGCAAATGCGTATATCGTTCGCCATATCCCGGTTCCTTCGCAGGCGCCGATTAATGGTCGCCGGTATTTCCTTTGCTCGGGTTCGTGATGAAAAACCCTTCGTTCGGCAAATACAAATAGTCGATTTTGACGCCGTCGAGCATCGGCTCGTTTTTCTCCAAAACGACGTCGATGCCTTTGTCCGTCGCGACGACGATATCGTCCTCGGTAGGCTCGTCCAATCCGAGCGCGTAATGCACGTGGTTGCCGTGCGTAAAGTCGACTTTGACCCGTACCTTCAAGCCGTTGTTTTCTTCCTGCGCCAATTCGTTTAGCAGCACCTTCGCCGCGTTTCTCGTAATTTTGACGTTCATCCGTTCCACTCCTTGTTATGCTTGCCTTAGTCCACTCTCAAAATGATACCACGTTTTGCGGGCATCGTCTAACTTTTGTGGACTTCCCCTGCGCAAAACGATAAAATGTTGGAGAATAATCCCTTCGCCGAGGTGCCGCGATGCTATCGTTTTATAAAAAATATTACAAGACCGCGTTCGACATAGCGCTCATGGCGCTGACCGTTTACTTGTTCATGCTGGCGTTCAGCTATTTGTACCGGATCGCGACCCCGATTTTCCTCGCGCTCGTCATCTATGCGATGATCGAGCCGCTGGCGAGGTTTTTGAACCGGAAAGGGATGAAGAAAACGCTCGCGACGACGATCTCGACGCTGCTGTTCATTTTGATTTTGCTCAGCGTCATTATCGGCGCGGGCGCGATTTTCACGGCGCAGCTGTACCAGCTCATTCAAAAAATTCCCGAGTACGCGCTCGTTCTTCAGCATCAGATCGTCGGCAATATGGGGTATTGGCAGTCGAAGCTCGAGGCGCTTCCGGCCGATTGGGTCGACCGCGCGAAAGAATATTCGACGATCGTCACCGATAAGGGCGCGAAGCTGGCGACGACGTTTCTGGGCGGATTGTTCGGGATGCTGACGTCCGTCTCCTCGTTCGTGTTCAACTTCGTGGTCGGCATCATTCTCGCCTACTTCCTCAGCATCGAAATCGAATCGTGGAAACGGCTCGCGAACGAAAAGACGCCGCGGACGTTTAAAACCGCGTTTTTTTTCCTGAAGGAAAACGTGCTGAAAGGAATCGTCACTTACGTGAAGGCGCAGTCGAAGCTGATCGCGCTGACGTTCGGAATCGTCTTCGTCGCCCTGCTGCTGCTCCGCGTCGACAACGCGTTTTCGATCGCGCTGCTGTCGGCCGTCTTCGACGTGCTGCCGCTGCTCGGCGTATCGACCGTGTTTATTCCGTGGATCATCTACTTGTTCGTCGTCGGCAATATCAAGCTGGCCATATGGCTTATCGTGCTGCTCGCCTTCGTCGTCGGGACGCGGCAAATTTTGGAGCCGAAAATTACCGGGGATTCGCTCGGCGTGTCCGCCTTCACGATGCTGTCGTTCATGATCGTCTCGCTGTCGCTGTTCGGCGTGGCGGGCGTCATTTTGTCGCCGGTCCTCATCATTTTGGTGAAGGCGCTGTACGACCAGGGCTATTTGCGCAAATGGATCCGGCTGCCCGAGGAAGAATACGACAAACATTTGCAGTAAGCCCGCGTCCGGCGCGCCGCCTTCCGGCTCGCTTCATTTTCGTTCGTCGTGCAAGCCGGCGGCGCCGGTTTCGCCGTATTTGCGCTCGGCGCGCGCGGCGAACCAGTTCATCGCGATCATCGTGATGGCGATATCGTCGAGCGGGAGAAACGGCAGCGCGTCGGGCAGCACCCAGTACAGCAGCACCGGAATGCCGAACAGCAGCTTTTCGCGGACCGGCACCGACCGGGAAGCGAGAAGCCGGATAACGCGCCGCGCGACGCCGCTCCAATGTTTGTACGACAACAGCTTGCGGATCATGCGCCTTTCGTCCCTCCCGTTCGTCTCCTCGCCGCGACCGCCGGCTTACCGCCCATATATATAAAGGAGTTTTGCAATCGTGCCTGCGCTGCTTCTCGCTTGCGGAGATTTGCTCGTTCTTTTTGTATTCGTGCTCGCCGGCCGCGAAGACCACGACCTGGCGTTTTCGCTTTCGGCCTCTTTGCAAACCGCTTTCCCGTTCGCGATCGGCTGGATCGTCGCCCTGCTCGTTTGCCGCACCTACCGGTTATCCGCCGTGGCGGCCCCGGGCAAAGCGGTTATGTACGCGCTGCTGACTTGCTTGGTCGCCGTACCGGTCGGCCTGCTCCTTCGTTCCTTCCTGCTCGGCAGACCGCCCGCCGGAACGTTCGCCGTCGTAGCTTTCCCGCTAATCGCCGCCTTTATGACCGTCTGGCGACTCGTATGCGTATGGCTGTTCCGACGGGCCCGCCAAGCCAAGCCTTGACGCGACAAAAAACGAACAGGCGCCGCGAATCGTCGCAGGCGCCTTGCTTTCGTCCGTATGCGATTGTCACGAACCGGATAAACGGGTCATCTGCCAAAATACGGGCGACACTTTGATCTGCTCGCCGAGCCATTCGAGCGCGATCGCCTGAAACGTCCCCGGGTCGCCGCTGCAAAAAAAACGGTGCACCGGAACGGCTCCCGACTGCTCGAGCTGTCCGCGATGATGCAAAATCGTGCTGATTTCCCGGGCCGTTTCGTCGGCCGAGCTGATGATCGCCACCCGCGGCCCGAGCACTTTGGAAATGATCGGCGCGAGAAACGGATAATGCGTACAGCCGAGTATCAAGCAGTCGATCGGGCTGCCGAGCAGCGGCTGAAGCGACTTCCACACCGCCTGCCCGGCCTCCTCCGACCGGTACATCCGCTTCTCCACGATCGGCACGAGGCTCGGACAGGCGAGGCTGACGACGCGGGCGTTCGGATTGATCGCCAGAAGCGACCTCGGATAAGCGCCGCTCGCTATCGTATTTTCCGTGCCGATGACGCCGATGAAGCCGGTTTTCGTCGCCTTGATCGCCGCGCGCGACCCCGGCTGGATGACGCCGACGACCGGGATGTCCACCTGCGAACGGATATGGTGGAGCGCGATCGCGGTCGCCGTATTGCATGCGATTACGATCATTTTCGGATTGAACTGAAGCAAGTAATCGACAATTTGTTCCGTAAAGCGTAACACTTCATCCGCGGCTCTCGGACCGTACGGCGCCCTCCCGGTATCGCCGAAGTAGACGATTTCCTCCTGAGGCAGCTGCCTCATCACTTCTTTGGCGACCGTCAGTCCTCCTACCCCGGAATCCAATATGGCGATCGCTTGACGCACGATATCGCTTCCTTTTCCTCGGCAGATGAAGACTACATACTACAATATGAGCGGGCCGAAGGAAACGTACCGGGTGACGGGCGTCCGGGAGCGGCATGCGATGCGCCTTATTTTTTCTGCAGCTCGTCGAGCGTGCCGAATTGATAGCCTTCCTTTTTGATCTCCTTCAAAATGCGGTCCATCGCTTCGATGTTTTCTTTCGACGCCTGATGCATCAAAATGATGTTGCCGTCGTGCAAATTGCCGATAATGTCGTTATAGGCGTCGTCCGCCCCGTTTTTGCGCGGCTCCCAATCTTTCATCGCGGTCGACCAGAAATACGACGTATAGCCGAGGTCCGACAGCAGCGTCAGCAGATGCGGGCTGTATTTGCCGTAAGGGAAGCGGAAATATTTGATCTGCTCTTCGCCCGTAATGCTTTTGTACAGCCGTTCGAACTCCTCGATTTCTTTCTTCACCTGCTCGTCGGTCAGCGTCGTGAAATCCTTGTGCGTCATCGTATGGTTGCCGACGGTATGGCCTTCCTCGCGCAGCAGCCTGATATAGTCCGGATTGTTTTTCAAATTATAGCCGGTGACGAAAAACGTCGCCTTGACGTCGTTGTCCCGCAGCGCCTTAAGCAGCGTCTTGTAATCGAGCAGCTCTCCGCCGACGTCGATCGTCAAGTATACTTTTTTCCCTTCCCCGACCCATACGGCCTTTTGCCCCGGCTTCAGCTGCTTTACCTCGGCGGGAAATCCGGGCACCTCGCCTTTTTTCTTCTTCATGTAGTACCAGGAAACCCCTTTTTTGTCCGCGACCGTCGGTTTGGCCGTTTGCTTCGGCGGCTGGTACGTTTGCGACTGCACCGTTTGTCCGGCGGGCGCCGTGTCCGGCTTCGCCGCCTCCGGCTTCGCCGCCTCCGGCTCTTTTTTCGGCTCCTCGAGCGGCTTGCTTTCCTTGACCGGCTCGGACGCCGGCTTGCCCGGATCGGACGGCGACTTGCTTTCCGTCTGCGGCTGAACCGGCTTCGTTTCCGGATTCGGTTGCGGGACGCCGGCGCCTTCCTCCGCGGTCTTCGAGCACGCCGCAAGCAGCGTGGCGGCCGCGAGAGCGGCTGCCAGTAACGAACTCCATTTGCGCATGCGATCCCTCCTCGCGTTGCTACGTATTCGACGGCGAAGGGACGTATCCCTGTAGGCCGGTTGTCCTTATTTCGGCGATTATGCGTTCTTGGTCCGATCGATGCGCCAAAGAACGAGATGAATGGCCGTAATGAGCGTAAACGCGGTCAGCGCCAAAAACGGGATCGTCACGAAGCCGAACCAGTTGATATACTGCGCGTCGCAAGGAACGATGCCGCACGAGAACGAGTTCGACGGGAACAAGTCGGTCTTTTCCATCAAATAATGATAGAGCGAAATGCATCCCCCGAGTATCGTCATCGGCAGCACGTACATGTACACCTGCTGCTTGCGTACCGCGGCGATGCCCAGCAGGAATACTTGCGGATACATCAAAATGCGCTGATACCAGCACAGCTTGCAAGGCAAGTAGCCTTTGACCTCGGAAAAATACAGACTCCCCAGCATGGCGACCAGCGCGATCGCCCATGACAGATGAAGGCCGTTTTCGGCCATGAATTTGCGCATGTTACGCGTGCTCTCCTCTCCAACCTTTCTCCCTTTCGCACTCCTTCTCTATTATAGAGGATCGAAGCTCCGTTTGGAAACCGACGCGCAGCGCCGCCGAAGCGGGCCGAAAGGAGGAGACGCCGCGATCGATTTGAAACTTTTTGTCGATTCGTACGTCAATTGTATTGAACTCCCAAACCGGTATTAGAAAGGAATTTCGATGAATCCGAAACCTGTGCAGCGCACGACCGCGCCGCCGGTGCCGCAGCGTTCGAGAAAACGGAAAAAAAAGCGGCGGGCATGGCGGTTGCTGCGAAACTTGACGATTTTGACGGCGATATCGGGCGCGCTGTTCGGCGGCTGGTTTTTCTTGACCGCATCCGGCACCGAGCTTCGCTATATGATGGCCGATACGCTTATTACGACCCAGCACCGGCATTGGGCGAAATATTTGATCGGTCAGGAAGGGCTCGACCGGCAAGTCGCCAAATATACGGAGCAATTCGCGAAAATGTCGGAAACGACGAGCACGATCAGCGTCCAAGTGCCGACGCCGCGGGAGGAAGCGAAAAAGCCGGATGAGCCGCCCGTCAAGATCGAGGCCATCGAAGGGCCGAAGTTCAAAGGCCACCTGCTTATCGTCCGCGACCCGAAAAAAATTCGTCTCGCCGTTCCGGACAAAGTCGGCAAGGGCGAGAAAGTGTCGAGCATGGTAAAGCGGACCGGGGCGATCGCCGGCGTCAACGCGGGCGGGTTCGTCGACCCCGAATGGAAGGGCAACGGCTTTCAGCCGACCGGCATCGTCATTTCCGGAGGCAACATTTTTTACAACGACGGCTCGATGACGACGCCGACTTCGATCGTCGGCATCGACAAGGAAGGGCGGATGGTCGCCGGCCGGTATACGCCGAAGCAAATGCTCGAGATGGGCGTGCAGGAGGCGGTCACGTTCACGCCGAAGTTCATCAACGACGGCAAAGGGCTGATCAAAAGCCCGGCGGACGGCTGGGGCATCGCACCGCGCACCTGCATGGCGCAAACCGCCGACGGCACGATTTTGTTCGCGATCGTCGACGGGCGCCAGCCGCACAGCATCGGCGCGACGCTGTACGACATCCAGCAAATTTTTTTGGAGAAAGGCGCGATTATCGCCGCGAACCTGGACGGAGGCTCCTCGACCGTGCTCGTTCACAACAACGAGATCGTCAATAAACCGGCCAGTCCGTACGGCGAACGGTATTTGCCGACCGCGTTTCTCGTCTTCGACGATCCGGCGCACGCGCCGATCCGCAACATTTGGGAAGGGCTCGACATCAGCAAAATCGACCCGTCCAAATGGTAATGCCGCGCCGTGGTGTCCGTTAAACTTTGAAAACGGCCGCTTTCGACGAATTAGCGTCCCCGGCGTCCGTTCGAAATTGTCCGGCTCGCCGGTTTTTTCCGCATTCGGCCCTCCGCGCGAAAACGTTGAAAAAGCAGAGGCCCCGGATCCCGGGGCCTTTTTTTCGCGCCTTCGCGTCTATTTCAATTCGCGCCGCACGAGCACGTCGGCGTCGGCCGGCATCATTTCCTCTTCCGCAGCGGTCGCCGTCTCTTTGCGCGCTTCCTTCCACGCCTTCACTTCTTCCGATACGGACTCGACGACTTCCTTCGCTTTTTGCACCCATTCGCCGGTTTGCTCCGACACTTGCTTGGCGATCACCTGCGTCTTGCTGCCGACCGTCTCCGCCAGCGCCTGCGTTTTTTCGCCGAGCAGGTGCGCCTGCTCGGAGATGTCCGCTCTCAGCTCCTTGCCGCTTTTCGGAGCGAGCAGCAGCGCCGTTACGGCGCCGAGAACGCCTCCGACGATGGCGCCGAGCAAAAAATCTTTCCCTCTTCCGCTATGTTCGGACATCGCTATCATCCCTTTCGTTTCGTTTTGACGGCCGCGATTCGCTTTGCTGTTTTCGGGATTGCCATTTGCGCCACAAATGGACGGCGAGCGACGCCCATTCCACCAGCTCCGCGGTCGTATTCCGCTCCTTGACCGCCTTCTCCCCGGCGAGTCGGACCGAATTCGATACGGTGGCGGACACTTGCTTGACGGAAGCCGTAATTTGATGGACCGATTCTCCGACCTGCCCGATGGAATGAAACAGCGTATCCAGCGATTTCATTTTGCCTTGCACGTCATCGGCGATTTGCTGCGTCTGCCGCATCAGCTTCACGGTTTCGCCGCTGATCGCGTCCATTTTCGCGTCGATGTGGGCGAGCGTCTCGTTCACTTGCTTCAAGGAAGCTCTGGCGGATTGCAGTGCGGCGACGAGAAAGACGACCAGAACGATAAAGGCGGCGGCTATGCATGCTACGCTTATTTGAATGATCATGACGGCTTCACCTCTCTTGTTACCCGCGATTCGATTCCCGAAAGTCCGGCGAGCGTCCCGCTCACGGTCGCATGGTGGATGGGATACATCCCGGAGTTTGCTGCCAGGGCGAATGCCCAGTTCTAAGTTTATTATAAGTTCATCGGCATTCGTTTGACACAGCCGATCGCAAAAAAAATCGTAAAAATTGTCGACGCTCGTCACGACCCGGCCTGTTTGCGCCGAATATTCGGGAGGGCCGAGGCCGTCGCGGCGCCGCGCATTAGACGGCTTCGCCCGGTCAAGCTATAATAGAGAGCATAGTGTCCGTCCGAATATGCGACAGCCGCGTGCAGCGGTCACATTTTACGCAGAAGGGGTAAAGTCATGGAACGCGAGCAAGGATTGTCCGAAATCAGTCGCACCCGCATTATCGCCATTGTCCGCGGCGTTCGCGAAGCCGATGTCGAACGGCTGGCCGAAGCGCTGCTCGAAGGCGGCATAACCGTACTCGAAATTACGCTCAATACGCCGGGAGCGCCCGGTATGATCCGCCGGCTGCAGGACGTTTGCGGCGACCGGATGTTTATCGGAGCCGGCACCGTCCTGGATACCGACGATTTGCAAACCGCTCTGGAGGCCGGGGCCTCGTTCATCGTCACTCCGAACACGGACGAAGACGTCATCCGGCGATGCCGCGATGCCGGCATCCCGATTTTCCCCGGCGCAATGACGCCCTCGGAAGTCGTGCGCGCCTGGAAAGCGGGCGCGACGGCCGTCAAGCTGTTTCCGAGCGCGAGCCTCGGGCTCGAATACATCAAGGAGCTGCAGGGGCCGCTGAAGCATATCCCGATGGTCGCCGTCGGCGGCGTCAACACGGAAAACATCGCCGACTTTATCGACATCGGCTGCCATGCGGTCGGCATCGGCAGCTATGTCGTCAACCTCAACGAAATCGCGGCGGGAAACTTCGATTGGGTCCGGCAGCGCGCCGCGCAGCTGATCGCCAATGTGCCGGCCCCGCGGAATTGAATAAGGCTTGCGACAAGGCGCCTCGCCTGAAGCCGCCACTTGCGCGCCGCGAAAGCAAAAACACCGGCTGCCCGTCCGAAGGACGGTGTTCGCCGGTGTTTCGCGTTTACTTCCCCTTTTTATCGGCCGCGATATGGTAGACGCACTTGCCGCCGCCTTTGGCCAAACATTCGGTCCGCTCCACCTTCGTCTCGAGCAGCTCCTCGAACAGCTGCTGCTCGCATTCGCAAGCTTCGCCGTATTGTCCCGCCACCTGCGAGATCGGGCAATTGAACTCCTGGAGCACGAAACCGCCCTCGGTCCGCTCCCAGTTCGCCATATACCCGCCGGCGTTTTGAATATCCGCGAGACTTTCGACCTTCTCCTCCAGCGTCTTGCCTTCCATGATCGGCTCGTACTTGTGAAGCAGCCGCTCCTTCCGCTTGCCGAACAGCTCGGCGACAAGCCCGCCGTCGATCTCGCCCAGCAAATCGAGCGCCAGCGTATGGTAATTTTTCGGGAACAAATCTTCTGCCGCTTCGGTCAAACGATATACGTGCATCGGCCTGCCCATGCTTTGCCGAACGATATGCGAATCGATATAGCCGTCCCGCTCGAGCGTGTTCAAGTGGCGCCGTACGGCCATCTCGGTGATAGCCAGCCGTTTGGCCATTTCGCTTACGCCGAGGGGTCCGCTGGTCTTGAGCATTTTAACGATCGTTTTTCTGGTGGAGGATTCCTGTTCCATATCCAACTCGCTCACGCCCCCCCTTGTCTGCTGGCGCACCCGAACAGGCGGATACGCGCTTATCGTCATTTTACCGCAAAAACGGACATTCGTAAATTAGTAAACAACATTGTTTCAAAAATAGGCGGAAGCGGAGGCGCATCGCCTCGGATGCATGCCCGCCGCTGCCCTTTTATGCCAATTCTTTCTCGATAAACCGCCGGACCGACTCGCCGAATTCGGTCAACAGCTCCGGCAGCCGGGCCGTAAGCGGATGAAGCTTGTCCCTTTCGGCGCGGGCGTATTCCTGCACGAGCGGCTTGCGCAATCGAACGAGCTGCTGCAGCGGCTCGTACAGCTCTTTCGCGAACACGCCTTCTCCGTAAACGATATCCACGATATCCTCGTAGCTGCTCGCGTCCCGCATCAAAAAACCGTCGATCAGCAAGCTGCCCACATCGGTTACGAGCTCGACGGACAAGTGCAGCACGCGCTCCTGCGCCAGCATCCGGATCAAGTCCGGCCGGTCGCCCTCCCATTCCGCCGCCAGCCTTTCGGCCGCTTCGGACAGCACCGGAATCATATTCAGCCTTTCGCCGATCTGCTCATGATTGACATAATACATACCGTTCCCCCTACTTTCCGCCGCGCTTGCGCTTGTTCCATTTGGCCCATACGATGACCGCGATAAAAGTAAGCGCGATAATGAGCACTACGAACATCGCCTGCCCGATGTCTTCCATTTCCAGCTTCGCTGCCGCCGGCAACCCGTACATTCGTTTCACCATCCTACCGATTGAAAAGCGGCCGATCCGTCGAAAAAGCCGCTGTCGTCTTCATCAGTTTAGCTTTGCCGGTTGCCGTCGTCAAGAAAACGCGCGAGCGCCGGACCGCGCGGAAGCCGTCGGCGAAAACGGCGTTTTCGGCGTCCCGTCTTCGCGTTCCGTCCTGCTTTTCGCTGTAAATCTACCTTTTTTAACAATTATCGTGTATAGTTAAACTAGAACATTCGCATGCGGCACGAGGAGAGGGAAGCGAAGAATGGTCGGAATTTGGGTGTTGCTCGGCATCATGACGGTCGTTATTATCGGCATTTTCATCTATGCCTTGAATAAAGGGTACTCGAAGAAATGGGACGAATGAACCGCAAAAGCGCCGATCGGGGATTGTCACACTTTGGGAATTGTTGTAAAATAGAGGCGGAATAGACTTTAACGGAGGAAAAAGCCATGATGATCCCCGTCCTGAAAGCAAAAAACGAGCAGGAAACGGAGCTCGTAATGCTCGACTTAAACGACGTTTTGTATATCAACATCGAGAAACGAAACATCGTCTACCATACGCTCGACGAGAAATATTACCATCTGTCCACGTTGTCCGAGCTTTACGATCATTTCTTCGACTGCGGCTTCGATCTGCTGGACAAAACGAATCTCGTCAATTTGAATAAAATCAAAAAGCTCGACAGCAAGCAGGGCAAAATTTACTTCGAAGAACATCCGACCAGCGACAGCAAATACGCCACGGTAGCCTTCATCAAGCAAAAGATGTTCCACAACGTCATCTCCCGCGCAATCGCCAACAATACGAACACAAGCCTGGAGTACAGCGCCAAGCCGACTGGCGACAATTTCCGCATCGTCCCCCGAACTTCGGAAGACTAATCGAGCAGACGCCCATTATGCGTAAAAAAGAACCTTTCCGAAGAAAGGTTCTTTCATTTTGTTTCCGCGAGGCTGCCGTTCATGTAGACGGTCCGGATCGGCTGGGCGGCCTCTTTCATAATTTCCAGCTGCTTGAAGCAGCGGCTGAGCACGAGCAGCTTCTCCTCCGCCTCGTGCTTCGTCAGCGGCGAGCCGAGTTTTTTCCCTTTGTAGCTTATGTAGTAAGGCATGCTCTCCAGCCTCCTTTGCATTCTTTCTTTCAAGCGGCTCTGATGGTGACCTTCTACTAATGTATACGTGCGCCGAACGAAAAATGTTACCGTAGCATAAATATTTTTTTTACGTTTTTTGATATATTTCGACATTCGTTCCGGTTATTTCGTGTCGTCCTGCTTATTTTTCAGCACTTCGATGAGCTTGCGTACCCGGTCCGGCAGCGGCAATCCCAGCTTTCCGCAATTTTCGGTTATCGAGACCAGTTCGTTAGCCATATAAAAATAAATAAACCCGACCATAAACAGGTTCGTGCCGAGCAGCAAATCGAACCGATGGCCGATCATGACGATGACGACCATCAACCCTTTTTTCCATATGCCCCAAAACCCTTTCAGGCTGTTCAATCCTCTTCCTTGCTTTAACGAAGCGGCTATTCCCGTCGCATAGTCGACCGCGATCAATAGAAAAAACAGCTGCACCAACTCACTCCAGCCCCCGAACATGTAGTTTAACGCCGCTCCGACGATGCCGACCGCACTGCTGAAGCCGAATTGCTGCATGGCGACCGATCCCTCCCCCCGCCTTGTTTCTATCAGAATATGCGCAAAATAATAGAAACGTGACGGGTTCTCCGGCGGAAATCGACGCCTTCGCGCCGCTTTACGGCCGAAACGAAAAAAGCTTTGTCTCTCAATGGAGACAAAGCTTTCAACTTCCCGGCTTTATGACGTTTGAAACAGGGCGGCCGCCGGTCGCCGGTCGGATGCGCCGCCGCAGCCGCTCAGCCGCGCCGCGAGGCGTCCGCATCCATCCGCAGCGCTTCGCTCCACTCCTCGGGCGTATTCGCGTTGACCGCAAACCGCGAATCGATGCCGCGTTCGACGAATTCGTCTTCCTCGGCCGCCTCCCAGCGAACGGCATCGAGCAGCGCCGTCACGCGAAGCGTCCCCGCCTCCAGCAGCTTGCGAACGGCCGCCGCGCACGCCGTTCGATACACCGCATGGAGCGGCTGCAGCCGGCCCGCGATTCGCGGCACGACGGCGTCCAGCTCCGGCCGCAGCCGGCTCCGCATGTACGCGGCGGCGTCCGCCGAAACGAACGGCATGTCGCAGCCGACGATCCATGCGCATTCGCCGCGGGCGGCGGACAGCGCCGCGTGAATGCCGCCGAGCGGGCCCGAATCGGGGTAGACGTCCTTGGCGACCCGCACGGATTCGCCGGCCAACCCCGCAAACGGGCCGCCGTCGTTCGCGACGATCACGATTTCTCCGCATACCGGAGACATCAGGCGAATTTGCCGCTCGACGAGCGTTTCCCCGCCGATCGTCAGAAGCGCCTTCGGGCGCCCGCCCATTCTTCGGTTTTTCCCGCCCGCCAGCACGACTCCGGTCAGCATGCGCGAGTCTCCCCTTTCGTGTTCGATTCGATAGAATCTATTTCGATTTGATCTCCGCTTGTTCCTGCGCTGCCGCCGAACCCGCTTCCCGAATAAAACTGTGACGGAAATAGAGCATATTTCGCTTTTTTTTGATAAGATAGAATATAGTTATTTTATTCGACGCATCCGTGCCGAACTACTTCATGTTGGAATCGAGGAGGAACATGCTTTATGTCTAAAGCCAAAATGAGATCGGACATGATCAAGCGGGGATTCGACCGCGCGCCTCACCGCAGCTTGCTGCGCGCCGCGGGCGTTAAGGAAGAGGATTTCGACAAACCGTTTATCGCGGTATGCAACTCGTATCTCGACATCGTACCGGGTCACGTCCATTTGCAGGAATTCGGCCGCATCGTCAAGGAAGCGATTCGCGAAGCGGGCGGCGTTCCGTTCGAATTCAATACGATCGGCGTCGACGACGGGATCGCGATGGGCCATATCGGCATGCGCTACTCGCTGGCGAGCCGCGAAATTATCGCCGACTCCGTGGAAACGATGGTGAACGCGCATTGGTTCGACGGCATGGTGTGCATCCCGAACTGCGACAAAATTACGCCGGGGATGATGATGGCCGCCCTGCGCGTCAACATCCCGACGATCTTCGTCAGCGGCGGGCCGATGAAAGCCGGACGGACGAAGGACGGCCGCGCCATCTCGCTCACCTCCGTCTTCGAAGGCGTCGGCGCTTACATGACCGGCAAAATCGACGAGAAAAGCTTGGAGGAGCTCGAGCAATACGGCTGTCCGACGTGCGGCTCGTGCTCGGGCATGTTTACCGCCAACTCGATGAACTGTCTCGCCGAGGTGCTCGGCCTTGCGCTGCCGGGCAACGGCACCATTCTCGCCGTCGCACCGGAACGCCGCGAATTCGTGAAAAAATCGGCGAAGCAGCTGATGGAGCTCATCAAGCTGGACCTGAAGCCGCGCGACATCGTGACGAAAGCTTCGATCGACAACGCGTTCGCGCTCGACATGGCGATGGGCGGCTCCACGAACACGGTGCTGCATACGCTCGCGCTGGCGCGCGAAGCGGAGATCGACTATCCGATCGAGCGCATCAACGAAGTGGCGAAGCGCGTTCCGTACTTGTGCAAGCTCGCGCCGGCATCCGACCATCACATCGAAGATTTGCACAATGCGGGCGGCGTCAGCGCGATCATCAACGAGCTGTTCAAGAAGGAAGGCGCTCTGGACGGCAGCGTGATGACCGTATCCGGCAAGACGCTTCGCGAAAACGTCGCCGGCTGCGACATTACCGATCCGACCGTCATCCGGTCGATCGAGGATCCGCACAGCAAGGAAGGCGGCCTGTCCGTCATGTTCGGCAACCTCGCCCCGAACGGCTCGATCATCAAAGTCGGCGCGGTCGACAAATCGGTCGGCGGCTACCATCGCGGACCGGCGATTTGCTTCGACTCGCAGGACGAAGCGCTGGCCGGCATCGCGAACGGCAAAGTGAAGGAAGGCCACGTCGTCGTCATCCGCTACGAAGGGCCGAAAGGCGGTCCGGGCATGCCGGAAATGCTCGCCCCGACGTCGCAAATCGTCGGCATGGGCCTCGGCACGAAGGTCGGGCTCATCACGGACGGCCGGTTCTCCGGCGCCTCCCGCGGCATCTCGATCGGCCACGTTTCCCCGGAAGCGGCCGAGGGCGGTCCGATCGCGTTCGTGCGCGACGGCGACATGATCGAGCTCGACATGAACAACCGGACGATTACGCTCGAGGTCAGCGACGAGGAGCTGGAACGCCGCCGCGCGGAGTGGAAAGGCTTCGAGCCGAAAATCAAACGCGGCTATCTCGCCCGTTACTCCGCTCTCGTTACGAACGCCAGCCAGGGCGGCGTCATGAAAATGTAAGACGAAATGGAAGAACGAATTGCAAAAACCCGGCCAAGCCGGGTTTTTTGCATTCGCCAAGCCATCAATTCGCCCCCTTCGCTTTGGTCTCTTGCCGCTTGGCCAAATGGCGGACGATCGGGTACAGCGCGTTCAGGTCGTCGATCGGCAATCGGTCGATCAGCAGCAAAAGCTCTTCCTTGATTGGAAGCTCTTTAGGGCCGGATTCCTTCCCGGCGGTCGATTCCGGGTTATGCTTGTCCGTCTGCCCGACCGAAGGTTCCGCATGCTCCTGCTCTTGCTGCTCCTGCCGCTTCTTGCTCCCGTCCTCGGGTCGAACCGATTCGCCGACGTCGGCCTCGGTCCGCTTCGTTTCGGCCGACAGCGCATCCTCGATTTGCGTCAGCGAAATATTTTCGACGCTTTTTTTATCCTCGTCGTAAAACAAAATCGTTTGCCGTTCCGCATCGAACGAGTATACTCTCCCATGCGCCACTTTCTTGTGCCCGGCATGGATGTAGTGCATCTCGATGATGCATTGCGAATTTTTCCATTGGTTCAATAAATCCAATATGCCCATTCGCCGCTACCCCGCTTGCATCCAGTTTCTATTGCTATTTTACTATATCATTCCCGAATCCAATGTAAAGATTGGAAAGCATTTTACCGGTCCGAAGACGAGCGATTACGGTCATTTCGGATTGGGAAAACAAACTGTCAAAAACCAGTTGCAAACGATAGGACGGATGTTGTATACTAAAAAAGTCGCTTGAACGAGCAGCATCAAATCGCCTGGGGCCATAGCTCAGCTGGGAGAGCGCATCGCTGGCAGCGATGAGGTCAGGGGTTCGATCCCCCTTGGCTCCATAACAAACGAAAGCTCCACTCGAAAGAGTGGGGCTTTCGTTTGTTACAGAAGTTGGGGAGCGAACCCCTGCAGGGGTTCAGACCGCGCGGACGTAGCGTAGCGAAGGAGCACGGCATCGAAATCTTCCGCTGCGATCGGCTTCGTCGAAACCGCATCTCCGCAAAGTAAATCAGGATTCTCGATATCCCCCTTGGCTCCATAACAAAAAACGCGGACCTATTGGTTCGCGTTTTTATTATGTCCAAGGGCCGGAGCGAACCCCTGCAAGGGGTTCAGACCGCGCGCACGCAGCGTCGCCGAAGAGCGTAACGGACACCACGGACGCTAATATGCGAAAAACAGCCGATTTCAAATTTTAACGGTCACCACAGCGCTTATTCATCCCGAAACGGTGACGAAAGAAGCATTTTTCACGAAATAGCTGCATCTGTGTCCTTTAAAACTCAAATTTCTCGAAAATGGCCTCAATAGCGGCCGCCATGTCCGTTAGCCCCTACCCCTAGCCCTTCCGCCTTCCGCCTTCCGCCCTGCCCCGTCCCGCGTTCGGTTTGCTTCGGCGCTCTCCTCCAAACGCAGCCGATAAGTGCGATATCGCTGCCTGCCGCTGGCAACCGACAGCATATTTCGCTCGACCAGCCCATGCAAAATACGCCGGGTATGCCGCTCGGAAAGCCGAAGATGACCGGCAAGATCGGCTGCGGAAAAAGAATGCGGCAAACGGCGAGCGAAGCGAATCGTTTCCGCTTCGGCCCAATCCAAATCGGACGACAGAGGGGTGGAGACGAACTTTCCGATAAAGGCCAGTATGAGCTGCTTGCAATATTCCGGCTCTTCGACTATGGAGAGATAGGCGACGGAGAGCAGGGTCCAATCATCAAGCACTAGCATCGAATGCTTTTTGCACAAATCTTTGAAGCGGGTAACCCCGATATCCCGGGCGTGCGATCGAAAGTCTTGGATCTCGATGCAGCCTTTGGCGCCCCCCGGCATATACGCAAGGTCGAGATAACGAACGGCGTTGTACATATCCCGGACCTCCCATTCGGGGTACAGATGGTCCAAATTCCCGACGGCCGGGAACCAACAGGATCGCAGAAACTCCACGGTGCCGTGAGTCAAACCCTTTTCGAGAAGCTCGCGTCTTCTCTGATTTTTCTCGTCCGCCATGTTCCGCTGCAGCCACTCCTCGTACGTTTTCGCAAATAGGCTCATTGCCCAAATCCCCCTTTCGCCGGCAAACAAAAAAGCCGCTTCAATACGGCAGCCTCAGATGGATGCTCGTATTCAAGCGGCATGTGCTTCACGCCGATACCCGTTACGATAAAAGTATACACGATTCTTTAAAATACCTCAATACGCCGGACACCTCGCAAGGTTTTGACGCGAATGGGGTCAACAATCGTTGTTGTCTCGCAGTAGGGATCACGACGAAGAGACCGTGCTCCGGTTGTGGCGCGAGGCGGTCGAAACCGGCGGCTCCTTCTTTAACGGCCCGAACAGCGTCGTCAGCAGGGTGAACTTAAAGCGGCGGTTGCGGGAAGATGGCGGCCCCGTCGAACCGAGGTTCGCGCCCCCTTCTCGCGTTGACGGGGCGTTTCGTGGTAACATGAAACAACCGGTACGAACCGATCCGGCATTATACGATGCAAAGGATGTGAGCATATGGTCAACCACGAATCCGGCGGCAACAGCTTGACTTATGAGGTGTCGATCGCCGCCGGGCCCGGAGCGGGTATGGGAGGCGATCGCAACTTCCGAAGGGACCAAAGCGACGTTGTTCGGTTGCCGCATCGAGTCCGCTTTCGAACCCGGCGCGCGGGTCGAGTTTCGCGGTCCCGGCCCGGACGGCGACGACACGCTGCACGTGTACGGTTTCGTTAAGCGATTCGAGCCGTGCGTCGAATTCCGCTACGAGCAGCATCCGGCTCCGGCTTACAACGAGCATCACGAATCCGTATTTTGCGACATGACGTACAAACTGATCGCGGAAAACGATACGACCCGCCTGCTCCTGACGTGCGAATGGTCCGCCGGGAACCCGGGGTACGAGCATGCGAAAGCCGAATATCCGGCGTCGTCCTATATGGATGCGATCAAGCGGTTCGCCGAATCGAAGGCGGCGACGCCATGACGATCCATATCGCGCTGCTTCGGGGAATCAACGTCGGCGGCAAAAACAAGATCAAGATGGCGGATTTAAGGGAAGCGCTCGGCAAGCTCGGGCTCGCCCGGGTTCAAACGTACATCCAGAGCGGGAACATCTTGTTCGAATCGGACGAGGACGAAGCGGCGCTGCGGGAGCGGATCGAACGGGGAATCGAGAGCTCGTTCGGCCTTCCCATCAAGGTCGTGCTGAGAACGTCGGAGGAACTTGGCAAAATCGCCGCAAGCCGCCCGTTTTCGGACGAGCAAATCGCCGAGGCGGACGCCTCCGGGGAGGGCGAAAGCTTGTACGTCGCGATGCTGGCAAGCGAGCCGCCGACCGAGCGAATCGGCAAGCTTAAAGCCGCTAGCGACATTACGGGCGACCTGTTCCATATCGAGGGCCGGGATATCTATTTGCTGTTTCGCGGCAGCGTCCGCGATTCGAAGCTGATGGTCCCGGTGGAGAAGCTGGGCGTAACGACGACTACGCGCAACTGGAAAACGGTAAGCAAGCTCGCGGAACTGGCAGGCGAAATGGCGCGCGTCGCGGCGAAGCAGCCGACATAGACGCTTCCCTGCGGACAGGCTGCCCGGGTGCCGGCTTTCCGAAGCCGGCAATCCGTGTTGCCGGCCGCCGACGATCGGGCAACGACCTTTAACGAACTTAGCGATCGTTATCGGGGCCGAATGCGGGGGTTGCATGTTGTAATGAACCCCAATAACGCTATTTCCGGCAAATCGGACCGTTTTCTTCCATTTTCGGCTCAATACCGATATCCCGGTTCGTTAGCTTGGAAAAACGATCGTTTTTCCGCCCATAAGCATCTTAGGATTCGTTAGACATCGCTCCGCGCGCGCTTCCCCAGCCTCCTTTTGCGACCGAATGATTTTGAGCGACGACCGGCGCTCCGTTGGCGGCAGCGGCGGCTCGTAGACCATTGCGGCGTCGTCCGGACGGCCGGCGGGCAAGTTGCGAAAATGGCAATCCGGAAGAAATATCGCTTCTTCGTTTATGCTACGATTAACGTACATTACTCGAAAAGGTGGATAAACGATGGGAAACACGAATTCGAAAGGCCGGCTTTGGACCGGCCGCATAATGAGCGGCATCGTCATTTTGTTCATGCTGTTCGACGGCATCTCCAAGCTGTTCAAGCCCGCCGTCGTGGTGGAGGGGACGACGACGCTCGGGTTCGCCGAGCATCATATCGTGCTGATCGGCATTCTCGCGCTGATCCCGACGATTTTGTACGCGATCCCGCGTACGTCCATTCTCGGCGCCGTGCTGTTGACCGGATTTTACGGAGGCGTTATCGCGACGCATGTTCGCATGGACGCCCCGCTGTTCACGCATACGCTGTTCCCGGTTTATTTGGCGATTCTCGCCTGGGTCGGCTTATGGCTCCGCAACGAAAAAGCGCGCAGCTTCTTGTCGTAATTCCGGCTTTGCCCGACATTCGATTATACCGCGCCCTTTTGGAGGCAGCACGCGACTCGCCGCGAAGCGAGCGCGCGCATGCGCGGCCGAGGCCGAGGCGGCTTGCCCGTCCCGAACGAAACGAGCTCTCTCCCGAGAGCTCGTTTTGCCGTTATATGGCGCTTGCACCGGTTCGTCTTCGCCGTTTACCGGCCCGATCCGGATTTCACGTACGGGTTCGCCCGAATCATCCCGATGAAATTCGCCGCCGCGGCGGACAGCGGCTCGTTTTTGCGCGTGCAGACCGCGATCGTATTTTGCAGCCGGATGTCCTCGACGTATACCCGGCTCAGCAGCCCGCGTTCCACGTAATCGCGCACGACGAGCGACGAGACGAAGTTCGCGCCGTAACCGGCGATCACGGCGGTAATCGCTTCGTGCAGGCCGTTGAACTGCAGGGCGATTTTCGGCGGAGGCGCGCTGTACGTCCGGCATAAGGCGAACAGTCTTTCGCGCGTCGAGCTCCCTTCCTCGCGCATGACGAACGGCTCCTTCATCATCTCCGCCAACGAAACGTGCCGGTCGGCGTATCGATGCGTCGGCGCGACGACGAACCAGAGCTCGTCCCGAAACAGCTCCTCGGTCTGCACCGTATCCGGGTAAGCTTCCGGCAAGCCGCCGTAAACGGCCGCATCCGCCTCCACGTTCAGCAGCTGCTTCAGCGCGTCGCTCGAATTGGTCGTCGTGATCGTCATTTCGACGCGCTCGTATCGCCGCTTGAACTGGGCGAGCCAGGCCGGGATTAGAAAATGGGCCGGCAAATACGTCGCCGCCAGCCGGACATGCCCGCCGGCGCCGGTCCGGTATTCCTCGGCGCACTGCGCGATTTGCCGCTCGACCGCGAACAGCCGCTTGGCGAGCAGGGCGATCCTCGCGCCGGCATCGGTCAGCGCCACTCCCCGCCCCGCCGGCCGGAGCAGCTCCGTGCCGAGCTCCTTCTCGAATTTTTTCACTTGCGACGTAATCGCCGGCTGACTGATGCCGAGCTGCTCGGAAGCGCGCGTGACGCTCCCCGTCTCGGCGATCGTATGAAACAGCCGCAGTGCATGCAGGTTCATGCCGCTCCTCCCCTGTCTCCCGATTCATTCACCAAATCTATAAATGGCATATAAAGATATATTATATCTATGATTATAAATCGGATACAATCGAATCGGAAGGCGATTACGAACCGAGGAGATGTGGCGACGATGAATCAGACGCATTTGTGGAACGAAGTGGACCGGTACATGGCGGATCGGCTCATTCCGCGCGACGACGTGCTGGAAAGCGTGCTGGAGGCGAATCGGAGCGCGGGCTTGCCGCCGATCGACGTGACGCCGGCCCAAGGGAAGCTGCTCCATATTCTCGCCCGCATGCAGGGCGCCAAACGGATGTTGGAAATCGGCACATTGGGCGGGTACAGCACGATTTGGCTGGCGAGGGCGCTTCCGGCGGACGGGCGGCTCGTCACGCTCGAATCGAATCCGCTCCATGTCCGGGTCGCGCAGGCCAACCTCGCGAATGCCGGGCTGGACGGCATCGTCACCGTCCGGGCCGGAGACGCCCTGGAGCAGCTCGCCCGCATGGACGAGGAGCGGACGGAGCCGTTCGATTTCATCTTCATCGATGCGGATAAGCCGAACAATCCGGGCTATTTGCAATGGGCGCTCCGTTTTGCCCGTCCGGGCACCGTCATCGTCGGAGACAACGTCGTCCGCGACGGGAACGTCATTCGCGAGGACAGCGACGATCCGCGCGTACAAGGCGTGCGAACGTTTTTCGACATGCTCGCGGACAACCCGGCCGTTACGGCCACGGCCATTCAGACGGTCGGCAGCAAAGGATACGACGGCTTCATGATCGGCATCGTGAGCGGATAAACAAACGAAGCGCCGTCGAAGGCGGACAATAACCCGCCTCCGATCGATCGAACGCGGTATGCCGCGGAGCCCGGGGGGCTGCGGATTTCGTGCGGCGTAACCGTTCGTCAGCGGCCGCTGCCGCTCGGGTACGTTTTACCGTTGCCGATGACGCGGCCCGGTCCGTACCGGTAGCTGGACTGCGGGTTGACGTACGGAGCGGTCGGCTTCGATTCCGCCTGCGTCGCCGTCTGCTGGACCTGGTTGTAGGCGCAGTCGTTCGGCGGACCGATGAAAACCGTCCCGGTAATGGGCGCGAGCGTATCCTTCACCTTCGCTTCGTCGAGACAATACGTATGCGCGAACACTTTGGCCGGCGTTAACCGCAGCAAGTCGGAGCCGCCGATAAATTCCGGAACCGGCGCGTCGAAGACGGCGAGCAGATGAGTGCCGTCGACGGTCGCTACCTCGTAATGCCACCAGCCTTGCGGCACGTTCGCCACCTGGCCCGGTTGGATCGGAACGTTGAGCAGCGTTTTCGTGAACGGGTTGACGATCGAGACGACGGCCGCTCCTGCGATGCAGTATACGAGCTCCGAGGCGTTTTGATGGTAATGCGGCTCGATTACGTTGCCCGCACTCAAATAAATATCGAGCAGCGAAACGTTGCCGAGCGTGTTCAACTGCATGACCGACAGCTCGTTGATATAGTTCCGGTCGTTCTTTTTGAAAAATAAATTATCGCTCAAATCGTAAAAAAATTGCACGGACGACGAAGTGAAGTCCATATACGAAACAGCCATTGGATTGCCCTGCCCTTCTGCTCATCGATATAGGCTGACGCCCTTTTTCCGGATTATCGTATGCGCGCGCCCGGCGCGATGTGATATGCGGAACGCCGGCTGCGGCGTCGGGCTCGAAGACAGTCCGTTCTTCCCGTTCCGAACGACCGGTGCGGCGGGAAAGGGCTGTCTTTTTTTTGCGCTTTCGATTGACAACTATATCGAGCCGACATATGATGGGACGTAGAAAGATATATGTCGATTCGATATATCGAGCGGACATAAAGAGACGGAGGCTGACGATGTACGAACTGTTCGTTTTGGGCGAGCTGATGACGGGCGAAAAGCACGGCTACATGCTCCAGGACATATTGAAGACGGCCGGCGGGCCTTTCCGGCAAATGAGCTCCGGCACGCTGTACCCGCTGTTGGCCCGGCTTGTCGACGGCGGCTTGATCCGGCTTCGGCAGGAAGAAACGGAAGGCGGCCGCCTGCGCAAAGTGTATGCGATAACGGAAGCGGGACGCGACCGGTTTCGCCGGCTGATGAGCGAGCCGCTCGCGCATGACGCCGATATCGAGCAGCTGTTCCATTTCAAGATGGTTTATTTCCAATACGTCGGGAAAGAAACCCGGCTTGCCTGCATGGAGCAGTACCTGGATTACCTCCGCTCGGTCCGCAGCTATGTGGCGAACCTCGATGCGCAATTGAAGGCGTTCAAGCCGGAACCGGCCAAGCAGCGCATCCAGCTTCTCAAAGTGTTCGAGCACCGATTGCACGTCGGCGCGGCCGATATCGATTGGATCGAGCGCGAAATCGAGCGAATAAGACGGGAGGAATAAGCATGGAACGATTATGGACGAAACCGTTCGTGCAAACGACGGTCGTCGCGCTGTTTCTGTTCGCATCGCTGTACTTGCTGCTGCCGACGCTGCCGCTGTTTATCAAACGGCTCGGCGGCAGCGAAGCCGAGGTCGGTCTGGCCGCGGGCGTATTTACGCTGACCGCGGTCGTGTTCCGCCCGGTCGTGGGCGGCCTGCTCGACCGATACGGCCGGCGGCCGTTCCTGCTCGCGGGGCTGCTCGTCTTCGCCGTGTCGATGGCGTTGTACGACTGGATCGCCGGCGTCGCCGTTTTGCTGGCGCTGCGCGTTTTGCACGGGGCCGGCTGGGCCTTTTCCTCGACCGCCGTCGGCACCGCGATCACGGACGTCATTCCGGCAAGCCGGCGCGGCGAAGGGATGGGCTGGTTCGGGATGGCGATGACGCTGGCGATGGCCGTCGGTCCGACGCTCGGCATATGGGCGATGGAGCGGCTGACGTTTTCCGGTCTGTTCGCGCTTGCCGCCGTCCTCGCCGCCGCGGCGCTGCTGCTTGCGCTTCGGTTGAACGTCCCGTTTCAGCCGAATCGGGCTCCCGGCGGAGGCTGGAGAGCCTTGCTCGATAAATCGGCATTGCCGGTTACGGCGACCGTCTTTTTTCTGGCGTTCGTCTACGGCGGCATTACCGCATTCACGCCGCTGTTCGCGGAATCGGTCGGCGCAAACCCCGCCACCTTTTTCCTCGTCTATGCCATCGCGCTGACCGCGATCCGGCCTGTCGCCGGCAAGCTGTCCGACCGTTACGGGACGTCGGTCGTCATCGTGCCCGCGCTTGTCGTGACGGCGTCCGCGCTGCTTGTGCTCGCCGCCGCAGGCGGAACCGCCGGCATCGTCGCCGCCGCGGTATTGTACGGAATCGGCTTCGGCGCGGCGCAGCCCGCCCTGCAGGCGGCCAACCTGCTGCTGGCCCATCCCGAACGGAGGGGCGCCGCGACCGCTTCGTTTATGACCGCCTTCGACCTCGGCATCGGCATCGGCTCGATCGGTCTCGGCTCGGTTTCCCAATATGCCGGGTATCCCGCCCTGTTCGCCACGGGCGCCGGCTCGGTCGTCGTGTCGTTCGTCATTTTCATCGTGTTCGCCAGAAAAGCGCTCGCGGCAAGCCGGGCCGTGCGGCAAAGCGCTCCGCTCCAATGAGCGGAGCTTTTTCGCAGGCGCGAACGAACCGGCCGCATCGATTCCTTTTTTTTACATACCGCAGCATACGTGAGCGATTCGGACATATTCTGAATTAGAACGATTCCGGACATGCGGGGGGCCATCGATGCGCGGCGGTTGGATTTCGATCATTCAAATTGCGGCAACTTATATCGGGACGGTAGTGGGCGCGGGGTTCGCTTCCGGTTTGTCCATCGTGCAGTTTTTCACCCGCTACGGGATGTATGGCGTCGCCGGCATTCTCGTCGCCACTTTTCTTTTTACATGGCTCGGCACAAAGATGATGGTACTGTCCCATCGGATCCAGGCCTTTTCTTACCAAGAGCTGAACGTTTATTTGTTCGGCCCGTTTTTCGGAAAAATCGCGAATGCCGTCAGCTTCGTCATTTTATTCGGCGTTACGTCCGTCATGCTTTCCGGCGCGGGATCCATCTTCGAAGAGCAGCTGGGCCTGTCCGAGCAGTGGGGAATGCTGACCAGCTTGTTGCTCATTTATTTGGTGCTGATTCGGCAGCTGAAAGGGATTCTCGCCATCAATACGCTTGTCGTTCCGATGATGCTGTTTTTCTCCGCCGTCGTCGCCTTCGGGTATTTATCGGTCGACCATCCGTTCGGCGCCGATCCACGGCAAGCGGGACGATGGCTCGATTGGGGCTGGACCGTCAGCCCGTTCGCTTACGTCGCCTTGAATCTGGCCACTCTCCAAGCCGTTCTGGTGCCGCTCGGAAGCGAAATCGAACGGGAACGCGAGCTGACGCTCGGCGGAATGATCGGAGGCGTCGGCATCGGAGTCATGCTCCTGATCAGCCATCTCTCGATGAATTCGATGATGCCGGACATATTGAACTACGACATCCCCATGGCCGAAGTCATTCGGGATTTCGGGCGATTCATGCATGTTTTGTTCATAGTGGTCATTTATTGCGAAATATTCACGACGCTGATCGGGAACGTATTCGGCATGACCCGCCAAATCCGAAGCATGTATCGCTCCCTCCCGAACCGCTTGGTCATCCTGACGATATTGTTTTCCTGCTACGCGGTCAGCCAGATGAGCTTCGCGGTGCTTCTTTCCCGGCTGTACGCCGTATTCGGCTGCGTCGGACTGGTTCTGCTCCTCTTCCTGGCGGCGAAACGGATACCGGAGAAATAGCGGCGGTTTCGATGGAATTTGCCGGGCATGGAGGGTCGAATATCAGCGGCCCGCCATTTGCAAAATCCATTGCTTCAAATCGACGGTTCTGAGCGATTTCGGCCGCGAATCCGTTCCGGCCGCGATCAACGGAACGACGGAATCGACCTCGTGCAAGGAGCCGTGCGAGCCCCCGCCGCGATGAGTCGGGGAGCTTTCGCCGACGAGCTCGTATCCCGGCTTCACCGTGACGACCGCAAATTGGCCTTCGTGAGAATGGAGCGCGCCGTACAGCCGGGCGAGGACGTCCGGAAATTTGCCGTAACGGATGCTGTGATCTTGAACGAAAATATCGGGAATGACGGGATCGCCCGACAACGACCAGGTTTGACCGTATTCGTCCGAATACTCCCCGCCCGGCCGGTACAGCAGCCCGTTTTCTCCTTGTCCTCCGGCCGTCAGCCATACGGAGCCTTCCCGCTTCGCCGCTATGATGTCCAGCTTGTTTTCCGCTTGCAGCCGTTTGACGATCTCGTCGATTTTCAGATCGGGCGAAACGGAATAAACGTAAGCCATCCGCTCGTTGGGGGCGATGACGATCTGGTCGTCCCCGCCTACGGGCCGGCCGAGCTCGGCGATCCGGTACTCGCTCAGCAGCGGACGCAAATCGACTTTGAATTCGTCCCGCCTTTTCCGCACATCGCTTTGAGCGCTGTCGCCGAGCACGACCCAGGTCGCTTTGCCGATCGCCTCCTCCCACGAGCCGTAAGCGTTCAAAACGTGCTGCAGCGCGCGATCCGCCCTTTCCAGCCCCCGGAGCTCCCTCGAGCCTTTTCGGTGATGAACGCTGTCGTTTTCCGGAAAATAGGCGATCGTCAGCTCCGGCAAACGCCCTTCCTTGATCAAATACGCGATATCCCGGGCGGAAAACATGTCGTTCATGCCGTATTTTTCCCACGCCGCCGTATGACGGTCGTTCTCGGGGTTAAGCCGGGCGAACATGGCAAGCGAAAACAGCTCCGGCACGGTTACGTTGTAGCGGTCGGGCAATCGGGTCATGTTCGCCATCGTCTCGGGCAGACGCAGGCCGCGTTCCGTCTTCCCTCTGAATATGACCGCATTGATCGATGCCGAACGTTTGCCGGATTCGGCCAGCTCCTCGTGTACGGTTTTCACGTTTTTGCTCAGTTGAACCTGATTCAGCTGATAGACGCTGTCCGTCAATACTTGCAGCTGATCGATTTTCAGCGCCTCTTTCGCGCCGTTGCCGTAAAAGATCATCCGTTTTTCGCCGTCGCTGTACCAAACAAGTCCCGGAACCCGGTGCCCGTCCGCATACGTTCCCGTCAAAAACGTGCTGTCGATCGTCACCGACATCGTTGGAAACGAGCTTACCAAATTCGGATCGTAAGTCCCGTGATCGATCAGGAATTTCAAGGCGGGAGCTTTACCTTGCTTCAGCGCGTCCTGCAGCGTATGATCCATCAAGGAATCTATAATAATGGCCACGACGGGCTTATGAGCCGTCGCCAAAGCTTCGGGCTTCGATTCCGCCTTCATTTCTGCGCCGCTTCCCGATTTGGCCCGGCACCCCGTAACGATCAGTACGAGAGTCAAGCAACATGCCGCGAATATCGCTATTTTTTTGGGTGCCATATTCGTCCTTCCTTCTGTTTCGGGTTGTACCGCTTTTGTTAGTTTGTGAAAAAAGGGTACCGCCAATTCCGCTCGACCGGAAATAGCAAAAATCCCGTCTCGGGTGGCGATGACGGGATTGCTTCGCGATTCGGATTATTACCGGTAAGACAATGCCTGTTTGCCGAGCGCTTCCCAAGCGTCCAGGAACGACTGCTTGTCCACGGGATGGGACTTTTTTCCGGTTAACGGATCGTTGACATAAAAAGGGGCGGAATCGAAGCCGACCAGGACGACGGCATGCAAATCGAGCGGCGTACGAATTTCCTCGATTCCGTGGCGCCACGATTCCCAGCGATCGGGCAGCTTGTAATCGCCCCGTGGTCCAGACGACGACAGGCTTTCGGTCGCGAAGCTGCCCAATATGTCATCGAACGGTTTATCGGTCAAGTTGACGGTCCGGCCGGGCATGTACCGGTTCATCAATTGTTCCAGAGGAGCTGCATAAACGGCGTATCCCATCGTTTTGCCGGTAATATCGCCGACGAATCCGTGATCGGGATTGCCCCAATGTATAATATCGCCGGACTCGCTTTTTACCACGGGATCTTCGTCTTTCGGCAGCTGATCCGCAAGCCGCATTTTATCGACTTCGATGCCGGCATACTGCAATAGCATCGCCAAGCTCGTCACTTCGCACCCGTATTTCAGCTCCGGATTTTGGACGATGATCGGCACGTCCATCATCATTTCATGAATTTCCGTTTGAGCCGGATTCGTTTTTGAAATGTTTGAAACGTTTGAAACGTCGCTGTTTAAGTTCCGACTACGTTCCGTTTTATTTTCGGGCGAACCGGAGATCGGCGCCGGTTCTTGTTCTGCGGCCCCGCCTGAACAGCCTGCCAAAGCCAAAACGATCGTCGCGCTAATGAATCGTTTCATCATCCCCCGCCTTTTAAAAAAACAGCTATGTTTCATCGAACATAGCTGTTCTTCCGCGTTACGGCGTTTGCTTACCGTTCGCCTGGTAAGCCGATTGGACTTGACTGATTACCGTTTGAGCTTGCGCAATTTCATTCGCGGCTTGTTTCAAAGCTTCTTCCGAAAGCATCGGATTGGCGGTCGACTGTTCGATCGCCTGCGTAATCATATCTTTGGCAAGCGAGACGGCAACCTCCGCTTTTTTCAATGTATTCCCGTCGATTTGCGGCATTTGTCCATGTCCTCCTATTCGTTAACGCGCGTTAGGAAACAGTTTTTGAGTCATTTCGTTGAACTGGTCGAAAAATCCGGCTACCGGTCTTCCCTGTCCCGCTTCGGTTACGTACGAATTCACCCGATCCACGAATTGGGGATTGGTGGATACATAGACGTTTTGAATATTGGGGTCGTCTGCCCGAACTTGATCGGCAATTCGCTTTTCAATCTCGCTTGTCAATTGCTGGTTCGTGTCCATCGACGCCGCTACGTATGCATTCCGATTGGTGACCAGTACGTTCGCTTGGTTGACTCCGTCGATGTCGGCAATTTTTTGCGCTGCCTGATTGGCGATTTGGATTCGGTTATCCATGTTGCCGAGCGGCTGAGCTTGCTGATTTTGGTTTTGCTGATTTTGGTTTTGCTGATTTTGGTTTTGCTGATTTTGGTTTTGCTGATTTTGGTTTTGCTGGTTCTGGTTTTGCTGATTCTGGTTTTGCTGCATTTGCGTCCCCTGCTGGCGCATCTGACCGTTATTTGCATTGTTGGCGCACCCGGCCGCGAACATCGACGCGGTTACAAGCACGGTAGCGATCGCTGCAATGCTTTGTCGTTTCATAAACACACTTCACCTCTTTCGACGATTTTTCTTAGTATGCTTGCATCCCTTACTCGTCATTCGAGCAGCTTCACGAATTTGTTCCGCGTTTACCGCCAGGAATACCGGTTGAAAAATCCGCGCAAGCCGTACACCCAATTGGCGGCCGTGCATGCGACGACGTGCCGGCTTGTCAGAAGCGGACGGGCGAATTTCGAACGACTCATGATCGTTTGAAGCTGATCGGCGGTAAGTCTTTTTCGGCTTAACGCCTCGTCGAATTCTTTTTGCGCCGCCTGCTTCGCTTTGAACAGCATCATCTGTACCCGGCTGTAGACGTTGATCGCTCCGTCCCCGGTCGTTTCGATCGGGAGAAAGATGGCGTCCGGATATTTCTCCGTAATGAGCGATTGCACGCCGTCGGATACGCCGGAAGACGGCATGCAGCCGAACGGCTTGACGGATATCGTCATATTGACTTTCCGCTTCTTGACGTTCAGGATCAGCTTCCCGACCTCCATATGGCCTTCCCCGCCGCGAAGATGGTTGTTGTAGTGCTCGTGGGCGACCCGAGCGATTTCCTCCATATTCGGCAGATGGTAATGGTACAGTCCGACGGCTCGCGCATACATTTGGAACATCGCGCGAAGGACGCGGTCGGCCAGCCACAGCATGCGCAGACGCCTCGATGCCTGTACCCCTTTGAGGCCGTATTTGCCGGAATCGGCTTCGCGCAGATTCATCCGCTTCTTCGTATCGAAACGACCCGCCCAAATAAGAAACAAAATCCATGCCGTCACCGATTGCACTTCCACCTCGGCCCCTTCGCTTTCCAGAAACCGCTGCAGCTGATAGTTGCCGTCCCCTTCGGTCGTCATGGCCCAAAATTCGCCGATGATGCTTACTTTCGGTTTCACTTTCGTGCGGTCCACCCGAACGGCCTGCAGTTCTTTGCGGCTTCGGATCAATGCCGGTCTCAGCCGTTTGCGCTCGCTCAGCGCTTCGTATATATATTGCTTGCACTTCTCCAGCGCGGCGTCCGTCGAACCGGCCTCGACCTCGTACGGGCGGATGCGGTAGGCGAGCGCGTTCAAGATGTCCCCCAGCAGAACGGCCTTCAAAAAGCTGAGAAAAAACGACGTATCGAGCTTCAGGGCGGATTCCCCTCCGGTCGCCTGCTTCAGCCCGTCCGTCTGCTGGAACAGCAAAACCCGAAATCCGTCGAAACCCGCATCGCGCAAAGCTTTCCGGTACTCCGTCACGTACGTGCCGAAGCGGCACGGCCCGCAGGAGCCGCTCGTAATGAACAGGTAGTTGCGGATGATCTCTTCCTTCGATTTCCCTTCCACGTCGCGAAGGTGATGCAAATATTTGATCAAATTGCCGACCGTAAAGTACGTCGGATTGCATTGCCCGCGATTGCCGAACTCTTTGCCGAAACGGAGCGACTCGTTGTCCGGGCAATCCATATGCTTCACCCGATACCCGAGCCCTTTCAGCGCTCCTTCCACCAAGTAATCGTGGGCCATCGTCAAGCCGCCGAACAGAAGAGTCGTGGTGGACTTGTCTTTGGCCAAAAACTGACGCGGAACGGGATCGAACCATTGATGTTTCGTCTGATCGAGACCCAGCTCCTGTTCCTGCTCCTTCTGGAAGCCGAGCAGCAGATCGTCGAGAGACGACCGGTCCTCGGCCTTTTCTTTGCCGTTCGCAACAGCCATTATCGATTCACTCCTTCGCTTCGTATGTTTGTTAGGAAATGGCCCCGGCGCGTTCGATCTGCTTTCCGCTCGCAAGCTCGGCTCGTTTCTGTTCGAGACGCAGCTGCAATTCCGCTTTTTTGACGGCAAGATCGTGCAGCCGTTCTTCATGAAGCCCCAAACTGTGGGCGTACGTTTTGACCCGGATTTTGATCGAGCCGCCCGGTTTGTTCGCATCGATATCGTGCAGCGCCGAGTACGGAGTGCCGGCCGCGGTAATGATCGAGTCGATCAACCCGTAGGTCGGCGCATCGTGTCCGCACTTGAAGCTGGACAAGTCCAGCACCGCCACGTTCGGGTGGCGCGCGGCGAATTTGGCCGCCCATACTTTTTGCACGCTGTTGGAGCTGAAATTTTCCGGCCACACATCGGTGACTTCCAGCGCGTATTCCACCCGGCCGCTGGCCAGGTCGTCTTGGAAAAAGCGGCGCAGCCAGCCTTCGTCCTTCGGAATGGAGCGCATCGACAGAATCGGATAACCGAGCACCTGGAACTCTTCCAGCACGCCGTGATTCATGCCCGGATCGGAATGGTACGGACGTCCGATCATCAGAATGGCAAGCCGGTTTTCCCGTTCGACCTGCTCCAAAATCATCCGGCCTTTCTCCTGCATTTCGGCATCGAACGCATCCAGCGCCTTCCGGCCCTGCTCCGCGGCAAAGTCGCTTTCATCCTCGGTGATCTGCAAATGCTCGGCAAACGCTTCGAACAGCTGCTTCTTCATCATGTTCGGTTCGGTGAACGTGACCGCGGGGTCCAAATAAACGATCCCTCTCGTCTCGAAAAAATTCACCTCTTTGGTGAACGCGGCTTTGATTACGTTCGGAGCGCCGGCCACAATCGGGCAGCTGGCCGAATCCATCACATTTTGCAGGTGAGTCGGAATATGGGTGATGCACGGGAAAACGATATAATCGAGCGCCTTCTGCTCATGGTGCTTGAACAGCAAATTGTGCACGTGAGCCTGCGCTACCTTCGAAGGGTAGCATGGGTCGATCGATCCGTATTTGCCGCCTTCCTGCCACATTTCCTCGCTCGTGTTGTCGCTGAACACGATGTTCCGTCCGTCGATGCCGAGCCGTCTCGAAATACGTCCGCCAAAAGGGAGCGGTAGACCAAATGTTCAGCACTTTCGGAATGCCGATCCGAATTCGGCCGCGCCGTTCCGCAGCCTCGGCGGACGAACGCGAGAACGGCCTGCTGGTCGGAATTTTGCGCAAGCCGCCGAACCATCCCCGTTTCACCCGGACGTCGTCCACAGCCCGATCGGGTTCGGGCATCGGCTCCGCGTCGTAAAAATGCTGGAACATGCGGCGCGCCTCGTATTCGACGAGATTCGGATAATGCTTTTTCAGCTCCTGGCGCTCTTTCGTCAGCTTGACGACCGCTTCCTTGTCTTCCACGGTTCCTTTTTCGCAGGAAAATCCGGAAATGTACCGGGCCGTTTTGCCGTCCGGCGTTTCGGAATCGATAAAGGTCCGGCTGCAGTGATTGGGGCAAAAATTGCAGCGGGTCGATTCGTCGTTGCGGCTGACGTAACGCAGACCGATGGCGGCATCCATGCCGAGGAAAGTGGAATATCCCCGGCGCTTCACGACGCGCAGCGTTTCCATGGCGGCGCCGATCGCCCCCGCTTCTCCCGGATGCGGATGAACGTAAACTTCGGCATCGGGAACGCGCTGCTTGATATAGTCCACCTGCGCCTTGACCGCGGCCAGGTTATATTGGGTGCCGCCCTGCAGGACGAATTTGCGGCCAAGCTCGGCCATGCGCGGAATTTGCACCACGTATTGCCATACGTTTTTCGGCAGCACGAGCGCGAGCCCGGCGAGCAGCTCTTCTTTGGAGTAGCCCTCCTTCTGAAAATTGACCCGGTCCGCGTCAAGAAACACGGCGCAGCCGTAGGAAAATTTGGGGCTCAGCTCCGCGCTGAACGCCGTATCCGCATACTCCTGAACCGGGATGCCGAATTGATCCGCCATCGCCTGCAGCAGCATGCCGTTTCCCGCCGAGCATTGGTTGGACAGCTTGAAGTTGCGGATATCCCGGTTTTTCAGAAAGAGCACCTTGATATCTTGTCCGCCGATGTCGCAGATGACGTCGATGTCGCCGAATTGGTGAACGGCGCTCATCATATGCGCGACGGTTTCGACGATATTGACGTCCGCGTTCAACGTTTTTTCCAAAACGTCCGCGGCGTATCCCGTGGCGCCGAAGCCGATGATTTCCAATTCGGCTCCCTGCCCCTTCACCTTCTCGCGGATTCTCAGGAGCATTTCTTTCGTATCCTCGAGCGGATTGCCTTTGGAGAGCTGGTATTCCTTAAGCAAAATGTCGCCCTGCTCGTCGACCAGGACGGCTTTGGACGAAGTGGAGCCGCCGTCGAGTCCGACAACCGCCCGCACTTTCTGCCCAGGCGCAAAGGTCGCCGGGGTATATCGGGGAATGCTGTAGCTGCGGCGAAATTGGTCCAGCTCGTTGTCGCCGCCTGCCAAAGGCGGGCCCGCCTTTTCGCCCAGCTTCGCTTTCCGGCCGTGCGCAATAAATGCTTTAAGCCCTTCCAGGCCCGAGTATAATCCGACGTCGGCCGGTTCGTGCAAGCCGTACAGGACGGCGCCGTAAGCCGCATAATATTGCGAATTGTCCGGGACGAAGATCAATTGTTCGATCGGCACGTCTTTCGGATAATCGTACCCCCGCTCCTGCCACGTTTGGGGAATTCGTTTGCGCCAGCATTCCTGCAGGAAAGGCAAATAAGTGTTCGGACCGCCCAGCAGCAGGACGCGATGCCGCAGCGTATTCCCTCGGGTGAGGACGGAGAGGTTCTGCATGACGATGGCGTCCGCCAGGGAACACATGATCTCCGCGGACGGGATGCCGCTTTTCACGAGATTGACGATATCCGTTTCGGCGAATACCCCGCACTTGGCGGCCACGTGGTGCAGCTTCGAATCGTCGAAGTGCAGCTTCCCCACTTCTTCCGCGGGCATCCCCACTTTGATCATGCACTTGTCGATCGTCGCCCCGGTGCCCGACGCGCACTTGTCGTTCATCGAAGTGAGCGCCTGCTTGTCGCCCGTTTCAACGTTTTCCTTGAAAATGATTATTTTCGCGTCTTGTCCGCCGAGCTCGATGACGCTCCCGACATCGGGATGAAGATGCTCCACGGCCATGGTAACGCTATTGACTTCCTGAACGAACTTCGCTCCGATATGCGGTGCGATCGGGCCGCTTCCGGAGCCGGTCGCAAAAACGCGAACGTTTTCCCGCCCGACGTCCGGAAATTCGTTGCCGATGGCAACGAGCAATTCTAGCACTTTCTCCGCTTGCTTCGTATGGTGCCGCTGATAGTCCGACCAAACGATCCGTTTCGTTTCCGGATCCACCGCCGTCGCTTTGACGGTCGTCGAGCCCACGTCGACTCCGATAATCAAGGAGTTTAACCCCCGGTTCACGTCGTTCATAGCGTTGCCCCTTACTCCGATTTAGGTACGAAGTTAATTTGTACTACCATTGCGATTTTTATCATGCCGACATACAAACGATCCAACGATTGCCCTTCCATATTCCTCCGCGGCCGTCCGCTCATATCGAAATCCGCGCAAGGCATTCTATAACGGATAGCGTTTAGATAACCGGCCGATCATGCCGCGAGGAGGCGTGCCAGACAGTTGCTTTGGATCGTTATAGCCCTTATTTTGTTTATTTTGCAGATCGCGGCCGTTATCGTCGTCGAGTTTCGCCGCCCTCACAAAGCGATCGCCTGGCTAGTCGTTTTGTTTCTTTTCCCCCCGATCGGCTTCGTGCTGCATTATTTCGTGGCGAAAGAATATTGCCCTTCCCTTCGGCGGAAAGAAGTCCGGTATTGGGACCGGATGAAAGAGACGCTCCAGATCCGCAGCCGGCAAAGACGGCTGCAGGACGACGACCGGCTTGCGCCGTTCGGCCCCGTTACCGCGAACAATGAAGCGACCGTTTACAGCGAAGGCGAGCAAGCGTTTGAAGCGATGCTCGATTCGATCGCCGAAGCCGAGCATCACATTCATATCGAATTTTATATCGTCCGTGACGACCGGCTCGGTGCCCGGTTTGAGCGGTTGTTGGTCCGAAAAGCGCAGCAAGGGGTAAAGGTGCGGTTTATATACGACGGAATCGGCAGCCGGCGGCTTGGAAAAGCGTACTTGCAACGGCTGCGGGACGCCGGCGTGGAAACGGGCTGCTTCTTCCCGATAGGGGCCGCTTTCTTCGCGAAGCGGCTCAATTATCGAAACCACCGCAAAATTATCGTCATTGACGGCAAGATCGGTTTCTTCGGCGGCTTGAATATCGGGGACGAGTATTTGGGGAGCCGTCCGAAAACCGGTTATTGGAGAGACACTCATTACCGCGTGAAGGGCGATGCCGTACTTTGGCTCCAATATACGTTTTTGAACGACTGGTGCTTGGTCAAAGGACAAACCGTAACGGACGCCGCCTATTTTCCGGTTCAGGAATGCCATGGAAACGAACGGGTGCAAATCGTGAAAAGCGGCCCCGACGAGACGATAATCGAGCTGATCTTCACGCTCATCGTCTCGGCAAAAAAGCGGATCTACATCGAAACGCCGTATTTCGTCCCCGACCCCGGCATCATGCTCGCTTTGAAAACGGCCATTATGAGAGGAGTCGACGTCCGTGTCATTTTGCCGGGCATTCCGGACAAATATATCGTTTATTGCGCTTCGTTGTCCTATGCAAAGGAATTGATGCGGGCGGGGGTCCGGTTTTACGGCTACAAAAAAGGCTTCGTCCATGCGAAGGTCATGATATGCGACGACTTGGCATGCTCCGGCAGCGCCAATATGGACATACGGAGCTTTTGCGGCCAGTTCGAAATCAATGCGATCTTTTACGACGAAAACGTCGTCGGCCGGCTTGTCCAAGATTTTTACCGGGATCTTGAGGAAAGCGAACAATGGCTGCCCGCGGATATCGGTACGCGGAATATGCAAAGGCTCGGAGAAATTTTCGCCCGATTGCTTTCGGCGTTGTTTTAGGCAGCAAAAAAAACGGAGGGACTCGTCCCTCCGTTTTCGTTTTATTCGGGTCATGCTTCGACGCCGCCGTAAGTTCGTTGCGCACGGTTGCGGTTGCCTCTCCAAGCCAAAAAGTCGGACACCAAATTGCCTTCCCGATCGAACTCGAGAATGGCCTTGAACGGGTAATAGTTGCCGAAACGGAACCGCAGGTCCGTCCATATGCAGCGGACCGTCTCGTCCGTCTCAATCCGCTCGTGACGAATATGCCCCGCGATCGAGAAAAAGGTGTCCGCAGCCGGACTTATGCGCTTTAACGTCTCCCGATCGGGAATTTCGAACCGCTGTTCGGAATCGTTGTACGAACGCTTCAAGAGCCGTTCCGTTTCCCGGTAACGATTCCCCTTCCATTCGCCCAAAACCAGCTCCGAATCGGTTTCCGCGATTGCGGTCCATCGGTTGAAACGAAACGTCGGCAATACGCTTACGGCTTTAGCGGTCTCATAGCGAGCCGCC
The DNA here is from genome assembly GCF_036577625.1 of Paenibacillus sp. GYB003. Taxonomy (NCBI): domain Bacteria; kingdom Bacillati; phylum Bacillota; class Bacilli; order Caryophanales; family Paenibacillaceae; genus Paenibacillus; species Paenibacillus sp. GYB003. The sequence goes on from NZ_JARBDC010000032.1 coordinate 82,539, forward strand.
AGAAGCCGCACGTACCGGCGATGCAGGGCGAACCTTACGGCAATGTAGAGAACCGTGCAGCCGTTTAGGATCCCGAACAACGGACCGGGCGGGAACACTCCCATCCACCAAAGCGCCGCACCCGCAACCTGCGTAAACAAGATGATCGGATCGAGGACCATGAGAACGTCCCGCGAAAGCCGTTTATTGGAAAAAGGAAGCAAAGCCTGGGTTCCGAACGTGTTCAACGCATCCAGACCGACATGGACGAGAACGGCGATGAAGCTCCACAACCAAACCCATCCCCATGCGAGATTGTCGAAAAAGGGCGTCATGCCGAGCGTAATCACGCTCGGCCACAGCAACCAGGCCATGACGGAATGCGTGAGTCCCCGGTGCTTTTTCAGGTAGACCGCATCCCCCTTGGTCAGCTTATGAAAATAGTCGATATCCGGCGCTTCCGAAGCGAGCGTCGTACCGATCGTAACGGCTAGCGCCAAAGCCGGGTCGGCTCCGATCTCCGGCACATTGCATGCCATAGCTCCGAGACCGAGACCGATGAACAGATGACTAACCGTATCCATATCGGAATTCCCCTCCTCCTAAAGTCATGCTTCATAAGAATCGTTCTTCAACGTCTAAGTTTAACGCAGAAACGATTCAAATCTGAAGCCAAACTTTTTGGAAAAGGAGGGACTTTCGGCTAAAAGCGCGATTATGAATCCACTTACCGGTGCAGCATCGGCTTTAAGTCGGATATTAAGGTCTGCAGCTGTTTCGAGCATTTCTCATACATCTTTTTGGCTTCTTTGCTGTCGGTTGCAATGCCGAACATCTCCAAATCGGCTTCGCATTTTTTCAAGGTCGCGAACAATGCCGCTTTTTTTTGCGGCTCGGGCACCTTGATTTGATCGTCATACAAGTCTACGTAAAGCTGCCCGTAGGCATCCACTTGGCCAAGGTACACATTTTCTACGGTTATGCCCGTTTTTTCCAGCTCGGCGGACAACCATCCCCTGCTCAAGCCGATCGTGGCGAGCGGTTCGTCCATCACGTTGCCGTCCATGATTACGATTTGCGGCTCTTGCTCGGGCGCTACTTGAATCCCTAAATGTTTGGAAGTAAGCGGCTGATGCTCCCGATTAAACAACACATTGATTTCGCCGCTCGGCTCCATGATCGCGAATTCGACGTCTGCAACTTTAAACGCATTTTTTCTGCGCAGCTGTTCCATCAATTCGTCCGTCGAGATTCGTTCTTTCAGCAGGTTGTCTTCCAAAATTTTTCCGTCCTTGATCAGGATCGTTCCTTTGCCGTCGACAAAATCTCTGATTTTTTTGCTTTTCAGCTGCAAAAATTCGATGGCCAGCGAAACCGCAACCCAGACGCTTAAAGCGACAAGTCCCAAATACCAGTCTGCTTCCATATCCAATGAAATGTAAGCGGCAAGGCTGCCGATCGTAATGCCGGTAATGTATTCGAAGACGGAAAGCTGGGTCACCTGCCTTTTTCCCAACAGCTTTGTCATGACAAAAAGAATACCGACGGCCATCAAAGTACGCAATGCGATTTCCAGCCATTGCGGCACATCCGATTCCCCCTTAATCAATTCCGTTTCCTTCAGATCAAATTATGTGTCGAAACCGACAATGGAAATGCGACAATCTTTTTTCCTCCGGAAGCCGATCGTTAGCGAAACCTCCTGTTAATTCCTTGTATATCGTCGAAACGTCGGAGATACATTATTTTCGTTGCTTCCGCTTCACTTAAGCTTGCTCGGGAGGAGGTGATAGACGTGACAGTAGGATCTCAGGTCAAAACATGCGTCGCTTCTTTGAAGAGCGCCCAAGCGAGCCTCGAACAATTCGCTCTGGAGACGCAAAATCAAGAAGCCAAAACGCTTTTCACGAATGCGGCCGCTCAAACTCAGCAAATCGTTCAACAGGTGGAAGGCCGTGTCCAACAGCTGGAAAACGAAGAGCCGCAATATAAAGGATTTTAACGATCGGCCAAAGGGGCTCCCGCTTCGGGAAGTCCCTTTTCTCATCAATCTTGGATGCTAACCGTTTTCGCGGGATCGATTGTCTATGCCTCATGGCGCAAATCGGTTTCCATTTTTTATTTCGATTTTTTTTCGAATGCAAGAGACAGATTATTGTTGTCACTTCATTCAGAAAGAGGGCGGTCTCCTTAAATACTTCGTACTCCCCCAAACTTTATCATTGGTTCGTCCGTCCGAAATGGTTTACGAAAAAATATATTCACGATCACATCCAATCCCGGTTTTTGTTTGACGGGAAGCATGTGTTGGACTTCGGCTGCGGTACGGGAGCCAATTGCCCGATGTTTCTGCCGGATCAATATGTAGGCATCGACCCGGACGTCAAGCGCATTGATTTTGCAAAACGGTTGTATCCCGACCACGATTTTCAAGTTTTTGAAAACGACCGGCTTCCCGTTCATGACGAAAGCATGGATTACATCGTCATCATCGCCGTGCTGCACCATATTTCGTCCGACGATATCGCCCGCTATATGAAGGAATTCAAACGGGTGTTAAAACCGAACGGAACGATTGTCGCGATGGAGCCTTGCATTTGCGAGAAGAAGCCGTTATGCAACTGGTTTATGAATTGGTACGACAACGGCGACTATATACGGAACGAAGAGCAGTATTTGCGGCTGTTTCGGGATCACGATTTCCGTCCCCAACCTATCAACCGGTTTCGAAAATGTTTTTTGTATCACGAACTGTTTTTTTCGGCGCAGCTGCGTCCGGGATAAGGAAACGATGACCCGTCTCAGGCATAAAAAATAAGAGCGGCACCGTGTTGACATTTCGTTAGGCCGCGCATATAATAACCAGTAATTCCATATTCGAAATGTTGCGATTAGAAATAGTAGAAGTGAAACGACCTTTCAGAGAGCCGTTGGCTGGTGCGAAACGGCAGCGCCGTTCATTTCGAACTCATCTATGAACAGCTGCCCGAAAAGCACGTAGGGTAAGACGGAATTCCACCGTTACAGGGATAGATGGTGATGGCCATCGAAAAAGATCATTTCGCACGAAATGAATTAGAGTGGTACCGCGGGTTCAACCTCGTCTCTATACGGAGACGGGGTTTTTTTGTTGATTAAATTCCGGGTTTAATCAACCCCGCTTCACATATAGATCCAAATATGACTGCCGCTTGGGAGGAACATACCGATGAACCGTAAAATTATCGTATTGGACACGACGCTGCGGGACGGCGAACAGGTGCCCGGAGCCAAGCTGAACGTACATCAAAAAGTCGAGATCGCTCAGCAGCTGAAGCGACTTCATGTAGATATTATCGAGGCCGGCTTCCCCGCCTCCTCCGCCGGAGATTTCCAGGCGGTGCGGCAAATCGCCCGTACCGTCGGCGATACCGTTTCGATCACCGCGCTCGCCCGCGCCGTCAAATCCGACATCGACGCCGTCTACGAAAGCATCAAAGAGGCGCGGCAGCCGCTCATCCATATCGTGCTTGGCACGTCGAACATCCACGTGGAGAAAAAGTTCAACCGCTCCAAGGAAGCGGTGCTGCAAATGGGCGTCGACGCGGTCCGCTACGCCAAAACGCTGCTGTCCCACGTTCAATATTCGACGGAGGACGCGTCGCGGTCGGAATTCGACTATTTGTGGAAAACGATCGAGTCCGTCGTGAAAGCCGGCGCGACGATGATCAACGTTCCCGATACGGTCGGCTACGCCGTTCCGGAACAGTTCGGCGAGCTGATCCGCAAAATCAACGAGAGGCTGAAAAATCTGGACGACCGCGTCGTCCTCAGCGTACACTGCCATAACGATCTCGGTCTGGCGACGGCCAATACGCTCGCCGCGGTCAAAAACGGCGCCGACAAAGTCGAGTGCACGATTAACGGCCTCGGCGAGCGGGCGGGCAACACGTCGCTCGAAGAAGTCGTCATGGCGCTCAAAGTGAGAGAGAATTATTACGGCTGCCGTACCGATATTCAGACGAAAGAGCTGCTTCGCACGTCCCGTCTCGTCAGCCATTTGACCGGTCTCGACGTGCAGGTGAACAAAGCGATTACCGGCGAGAACGCGTTCGCCCATTCGTCCGGCATTCATCAGGACGGCTTGCTGAAGGATAAGCAGGTGTACGAGATCATGTCGCCGGAGGAAGTCGGAGCCGAAAGCATGGAATTGATCCTGACCGCCCGTTCCGGCCGACACGCTTTCAAAAACGCCGTTGAAAAAATGGGCTTCGACACGTCCGACGCCGCCGATTTCGAAACGCTGTTCCAACAATTTTTGGCGCTCGCCGACGCCAAAAAAGAAGTGTACGACCACGACGTCTTTTATTTGGTCACGAATCACCGGACGATCGAGCCGAGCGACGCCCACCTGTACGTGCTGGAATCGTTCCAGGTCATAAGCAGCGACCAGACGCCGACGGCGACGGTCAAATTGAAGAAGGGCGCCGAAACGATCGTCGGCAGCAGCGTCGGAGACGGGCCGATCGACGCGCTGTACGGCGTCATCAAATCGCTCGTCGGAATCGACGTCCAGCTGAAGGATTACAAAATCAGCAGCTTGTCCCGGGGCAAGGAAGCGATCGGCCGGGTGAACATCCGCATCGAATACGAAGGCAAAACGTATTCCGGCCGGGCGATGGACACGGACATCGTAAAAGCGAGCGCCAACGCCTTCCTGAACGGCATCAACGCCGTCGTGCTCGATCTGGCCAAAGTATGACGGCGGCTGTACGGAAACGGAAAGGGACACCGGAACGTCCGGTGTCCTTCTTATCCGTCGCAGGCTTGCCCGTCACCATAAATATCGTTTGTAGATCCAGCTTCCGATTAGAACGACGACGCCGAGCGAGATGTTGAGCCAGCCCGAAAAAGCGGCCGCTTTTCGTTCCTTCTCCCGGTTCCGGTCCGATCTGTAATGGCCGGCGTCGATCCATAGCACGAATACGCCGGAGGCGATAAACAGCCAGATGATATAATTTAAATAACCGATGTACGTGGTTCCCGCCATTCGAATCACATCCGTTTCCGTTTGCGTGAAGCTTGGGTCCGCGCCGAACGCGGTTTACGTCGTTTTGCCTCCGATTCTTCGGATGCTGTTGGTCACCTGGATTTCGACTTTAATGTCTTTGTACATTTCCTCCCATTTCTCCTTGGTACGGATATGCTTGTTCCAGTAACCCGGTTCCTTCGCGCGCACGTATTCGCCGAAGCCGAATATGTCCGACCCTTTCTGCTGCGTCTGCCGGATCAGCCTGCCGTACGTTTGGGTCCCGCCTTCCGTGATCTGCTTTTCGATCTTGCCGATTATATCGGTCGACAGCTGCACTTCCTCGTTCGATTTTTCCAGCAGATTCCCTTCATTGTGGATTTTCAGCTGAATTTCCGGCCTGCCGTTCGCGATCGCCACATCGATGCGCGATTTTCGATGCGTTACCTGAAACAACGCGGCGGTGTTCGTATCGGGAATTTGCACAAGCACCGCATAACCGGCGCGCTGCACGTTGCGAATGCCCATATAAGCGCCGATTTCAAGCGGAGTCGTTGTCCCGACGAGCCGGTCCGACCGGAAATAGGCCAGCCCGGCGATCTGAATTTTGTTGTCGAGCAGCTTCGTATAGATCAGAAAAGGATCGGTTCCTTTGGAGGTCGAGGCGGTCCAGTACATGCCGGCGAACGCATTCGGCACTTTGCCCATCTGCACCGCATGATCCATCGTGCTGAGCAGGTACAGAATCGGAACGCGCTCGAGCTGCGGCGTAATTTTCATAAATTGAGCCGCCTCGTCCTCGGAGATGACCATCCAGGACGTCCGGCGCACTTCCGGATTGCGCCGCAAATATTCGTTTATGTTCGTCAACCCTTCTTCGGCGACCTCTCTGGATACGACGATGACCCGCAAGTGCCCCCAAAACAGCCGGTGCGCCACTTCCTGCTGAATCGTGTTGAACGCATCGTCGATCGTATAGCCGGAGGCGCTCTGCACCCATACCGGCTTCTGACCGGGCTTGGCGCCTCCGCCGGCATCGCTCGGTCCGAGCGGTATGCGTCCCGGCACGGCGATCTGAACCGTTACCCGAAGCGGGAGCGTATTCGTCTTCGGGGGTTCGTCGCTTATGAACGACAGCTTTCTCGCCAGTTCCAATTCTTTCGGGGACGCCTTGTCGATGCTGATGCCGAGAATGACGGCGCGTTCTTCGATTTCGAGCCGGTCCCAGCATCCGGTCAGCATCGTAGCCATCAGGATGAGCGAAGCGAGTACGAGCGGGCCGGCTTTACGTCCCGGCCGGCTTGCCGTCGGCGCCGTTCGAGCCGTTGGCGCCGTCCGAGCCGTCCGAGCCGTTGGCGCCGTCCCGGCCGTCCGGGCCGTCCGGGCCGTCCGGGCCGTTGGCGCGTTTTGCGCCGTTTGCGCGTTTTGCTCTTTCCGTATCGTCCCCGCCGTCTCCGTTGTATGAGGATTGCGGCCGTTCACCGGCGTTCCCTCCTTTTTTGCGCACGATCGCGACGAGCAGAAGCAGAAACGGGTAACCGATCGTAATCAATAGCCCGATTCGGCCGACGATCGATATGGTGTAGTACATATCGATCACGTTTTTAGGCATCATCGCGAGCGTAAAAACGTAAGGCATCAGCAGCAGCGAAAACAGCTTATGATCTTTCAGCTGCAGCAGCTGGCTGATCGAATGGATCGTGAAATAGTAGCCCGAAAACATCGTCGTAAAGACGGCCGTCACCCAGATGGCCAAAAAAGCGGCGTCCAGCCGTTCCAATATGTTCGCGGGCAGCGACGTTACTTTGGCCAGCTCCAGCGTCGGCCATAAGAGCAGCTTCGTTTCCTCCGGTCCGAACACCGATATGGTGGCGGTTACGATCAGAAAGTAAACGCCTCCGGCGATGCACATGCCCCATACCGAAGCCCGTACCGCCCTCGGCGGATTGCGCATCGCCGGGATGATCATCGTCATGACGAAAGCGCCGTTGAACAGCGACGCGATCGTGCCGAGCTCCCGCATGACGTTATGCATGTCCTGGCCCCAAACGGGCTGCAGAAAGAGCGGGTTGGCGTTTTTGAGCGAGAGCGCGATAATGATCAGGCTCGGAAACAGGACGAGCGGCACGTAAAACTGGTGAATATAGACGAACGACGTGATGCTCGCCCGGGTCGAAAGCGCGGCCAGCAGCAGCATGACGATGACCGTCACGTCAAGCGGCGTTCGTTTCAGGACGGACGTAACGACGACTTCGCCGAACTCGCGGGAGGTGAGCGCGGTCAGCTCCCCGAAAAAAACGATGATAAGCAGCGCGCCGAGTCGGGCCGGCCATTTGCCGATCAGCTGCCCGCTGTATTGAATGATCGTTTGATGCGGAAATCGCTGCCCGAGCTTCGTGACGAAATAAAGACCGGCGAAGGCGATAAGGATAGCGCCGGCCGTCAGCAGCGGAGCCCCCGGCCCCGCCCCTCTGGCGGCGAACAAAGGCAGCGGCAATACCCCTACTCCGATAATCGTACTAATGAGTACGGTCGCCGCCTGAATCGCCGTCACTTGACGAGGATTGTCCATCGCGTTCCCCTCCTCCAAAACGGTTTCCGACCGTCAGCGGATCGAGCGTATTGTTTTTCGTTTGATCCAGCTCGTTGTAGCTTTTCGTGCCGATTCTCGTCTTATCGGGCGTATGCAGCAGCGCCGGACGCCGTTTCATCCACCATAGCGGAGCGCGGAAAACCGTATCCTTGAAGCCCTCGAAATTGCCGGGCACGATCGGACTGAGGTACGGCACGCCGAACGATTTGAGCGTCAGCAAATGGTTGGCGATCAAGATGAGACCGACCATGACGCCGTATAGACCGAAGGTGCCGGCGATAATAATGATCGGAAACCGGAGCAGCCGCAGCGCCAGTGCCGCGTTGTATGCCGGCGTGGCAAACGATCCGATCGTCGTCAGGGCGATGATGACGACCGTGATCGGGCTGACGAAGCCGGCCGCGACGGCCGCCTGGCCGACGACCAAAACGCCGACGATCGACAGCGCGCCGCCGACCTGCTGCGGCAAACGGATCGTCGCCTCCCTCAGCACCTCCATCGATACTTCCATGACGAGCACTTCGACTACGGTAGGAAACGGAACGCCGGCTCTCCCGCCCGCGACGGCTACGGCGAATTCGGTCGGGATCAGCTCGGGATTGAACGAAATGACGGCGACGTACAAAGCGGGAAACACGAGCGAGAAGACGAGCGCCACGAGCCGCGCCAGCCGAATGAAGCTGACGAGCACGAACCGTTCGGCGTAATCTTCGCTCGTTTGGTAAAACTGGCTGAAGACGGTCGGCGCGATCAGCGCGATCGGCGAGCCGTCGACCATAATGATGACGCGGCCCTCCAGCAAATTCGCGACCGCTTTGTCGGGACGTTCCGTAATTTGAATTTGCGGAAACGGCGAATAATGATTGTCCTCGATGAACTGCTCCAAATAGCCGGAGTCGAGAATGCCGTCGATTTCGATTTTCGACAGACGCCGCTGCACCTCTTCGACCAGAGCGGGGTTGACGATGCCTTGTATATAGAAGACGGCGACGCACGAGCGCGTATATTTGCCGATTTTGTTGATTTTGATCCGCAAATCGGACGTTTGCAGCCGGTAGCGGATGAGCGAAATGTTCGTCATCAAGTTTTCGATGAAGCCCTCCCGCGGTCCCCGGATGACCTGCTCCGTTTCCGGCTGGTCGATCGAACGCCGCTCGACGTCGCGCGTGCAGAAGACGAACGCTTCCCGCATCCCTTCCACGTGAACGATCGTGCTCCCGTTCAGCAGCTCTTCGATAACGCTGTCAAGCGTCGCTTCCGTTCGGCCGTCGCAGGAATACAAGAAGTCGTTCATCAGCTCCCGCTTCAAATCTTCGTGCGGGGCGCCGCGCATCCGGCTGCCGATCGTCATGAACGACCTGATGGCCGGCTGATGCCCGCCGTTCGTCAACGACGGAAAATACAGGGCGACCGCAGGAACGTCTCCCATCACCTGAAGCCGCCGAATGATGAAATCGTCGCTGACGTCGAAGCGGTCCCGCATAAACGAAATCGTATGCTCGATGCTTTCGGTAAACGGCTCTTTGCTTCCGTCATCGTTTCCGTCTTTCCTCCGGCCGCCGCCTGCATTCCCCCGATTCCTGTCATTCGCCCTTTGCTGCTTTCGTTTGCTCCAAGGAAATCGAAACACGCGAGAACCCCCCTTCGATATGCGTTCAGTTCAGTTCAGCTCAGCTCGCGCAGTTATGAAAAACGAACCACATTTGTTGTTAGTATGGTGACTGAGCGAACCGGATATGCATAGGCCGCGACCGATAAGCGATCTATCGGTTTGGTGCTGCGGGCTGAGTAAAACGTCTCTCGACGTATTTCGGGGAGGAGCGAAAACAATCGGCTTCCGAAACGTAACGGACGCCACGGCGCTTATTTCGCGAAAATCGGCCGATTTCCAATCGTAACGGACACCACCTGCGCTTATTGGCTCCGTACCGCCGTCCAAAAGGGGGTTTTTCGCCAAATAGGTGCGCCTGTTTCCGTTAGAAAATAATAAGCCGAAATGAGGCTCATAGCGGCCGCCGTGTCCGTTAGACACTTGGAACTTGGGCCCGTCCCGCCTCCTATGCCCGCCCTCGCCCCCGCTTCAACTCCCGACGACGCCGGCGCAGGTCATACGGGCCGGTATCGCCGTTTCCCGCTGCCGGCAGCGGGAACCTGCTCCGGCTTTGGCGCTAAAGCGAAGCTCGGGATTGGCGGGCTTTTCGGTGCAAACCGAATCTTTTTCATGCCGAAACGGCGGCGGATCGGGAAGCGAGATGGAAATGCTCCCGCTATTTTCGGTCGTTTCCCGTTTGCGGGGAGAACAACGGGAAAACGTCCCGCTAATGTCGACCAAACCGCGCTTTTCGCCGATTCGACGCCGTTTTATCGGGAGCTTTTCCATGTATTTCAAAACGATGCCTATCGGAGAGCGAGTTAACGGGAGGTTTTCCCGTTCGTGCGATTCGATTGGCCCTAAACTCTATAAATCGTATCGAAGCCGAGGCGGGGGTTTGAAATGATAAAAAAAAGACGACTCGGGCGCTTCTAGTAGCGCTCGGAATCGTCTTGGAGGCGGCTGTCCGATCGTTCGATCAGGCGATCGATCGCTTCCGCCAGCTTCGCTTTATCGAAATGCTCGCCGATAAATACGGCGACGTCGGGCACTTCGCCCTGCGGATCGATTTTCATCAAGTCCAGCTGCTTGTACGCGTATTGAAACATAAAGCGGGACGACGTATCGGTAAACGATAAAATACCTTTCGCCCGGTAAATGTCGTCCGGCAGCCCGCCCATCATCGCTTCGAACGATTCGCTGTCGACCGGGCGGTCGAAATAAGCCGTATAAGCCATGACATGCGAGTGCGTATGATGCGGATCGGCGTGTCCGTGACCGTCGCGACGGTCATGTTCGTTCGCATGGGCGCATTCGTCGCCGCAGCCGCATGACCGCTCCGGGCCGACGGAGGGACGGTCCGCTTGCTCGGCGCCTCCGCCCTCGAGCAGACCGATGTCGACTTGCGCGGAGACGGTCCGGACCAGCGTCGCGAACGGGTTCCAATCGCGAATGGCCGTCTCCAGCTCGTCCGCCTGCGCTTCCGTCACGAGATCGATTTTGTTCACCAGCACGATTGTGGCGCAGCGGAGCTGCTCCTTCATGAGCCGGAACGTCGGGCCTTTCCCTTTCTCCAGCTGTGCCTGCAAATGATGCGCGTCCGCGACCGTCACGACCTGCTTCAGCTCGACCCGCTTCAGCATCGACGCGTCGCCGACGGCGTCGATAATGTCCAGCGGATTCGCCGCTCCCGTCGATTCGATCAGCAGCAAATCCGGCTCATGCTCGTCGATCAGCTTCATCATTTCGTAGCCCAGATCGCCGCGGACGGTGCAGCATATACACCCGCCGAGCATTTCGGCCATATGCACCTGCCCGCCGAGCTGGATGCCGTCGAGATTGACGTCGCCGAGCTCGTTCATGATGACGGCGGGCTTCCGCCCTTGGCCGTTCGCCTTTTCCAGCCACCGTTTCAACAAAGTCGTCTTGCCGCTGCCCAAAAAGCCGGACAGCAAATAAACCGGAATCGTCCGCTGCTGTTCTGCCATTGTTCGTCACCGTTCTTTCCAGGGAAACTTGGAGGATGAATCAGGAATCAATTACGCAATCATCTTGCTTCTGCCTATTCGACTTTAACTGTAATGCACAAACGAAGGCAAGTCAATTATATGTAATTATTACGTATATAATCGATGGAAACCGCCGGAGACAAACGCTTCGGCGGTCCATCGACGTACAAATCCAACGCAAGGCTAACGTTATTCCTGCAGCTGCACCTGTTCGCTTCTTTCCGGTTCGAGCAGCACGTAAGAGTTCGGGTTCAGCAGCAAATCGCCGTCCGGCACGTTTTTGTACGTCTCGACCTTCCGATTAAAGCCATTGCCCCCCGGCGGCGTCGGATTCATTTCCGGATAAGCCCGGCCGCCGTTTACCTGCAAAAAGCTTTGCGTAATGCCGCCGAAGGAAGGCGACGGAGATTCCGACTGAACAACCAATTTGCCATCCTTCTTGAAGTAGGTGAAGCTCACCGGCAGTCCGCTTAGCGTTGTTTGCACCGTTTGCGGATGTTCGGACGGATTTGTCAATTGGATAAACTCGTCCTTGGCGGCTAGCACCCCGATTTTCGCGTCGGACAGCATCAGCTTCATCGGTACCTTCGACCAATCTTTATACCATTCGGGCGATTCGAATTCGAGATAGCGATCGCCGTTTTGCTTTGCTTGCAAATATCCGCGAATGCGATGTCCGCCCAATTCCAAATACGCGTTCTCGTAATGAACGGTCGACGTTCCGGCCTGTTTTTTCCATTTGTCGTCGAAGTAAAGACGAATGCTCATCGGGGTGACGACAAGCCGGCGCAATTCCATATCCGAATCGTTGACCGCCTTGTCGGCTTCAAGCCGGCGAATATATGTCGCCTGCGCAGCCTTTCTTCCGTCAAATTCAAACGAAGCGACCCAATGCCCGGGGATGACCCGGGTTTTCTCCAGGAAGGCGAAGCCGAAGGATATACGGCTCCATTCTTCGGGAGCGATGCGGTATGTCGTCTGCTGTACGATCGTATCGTCGCGTTCGGACGGAAGTACGGCGCTGTAGGTTGGTTTGACCGTCTCCTTTCCGGAGTGAAGCGTCAGATGCGGATCGGAACGGACGGACTCTTTGCCGCTGGCCCGAATGCGATATTTGATCGTAACGATATCGTCCTTGCTCATGACGGATTCGATCTCGATGCGCGAAAAGGGCTGCTGCGGAAAATCGGCGCTTGCTTTGTCCAACTGATCCGGCTTCCAATCCAAAGCCGAATGACGGTAGCCGTATACGATCAAATTGCTTACATCCAGCTTCAATTGCTGCTTCTTTCCGCCCGCCCCGTAATTCGCTTCGAAAAATCCGCGAAGCTTGCCGATATCTTGCTCGTCCCGCCGGAAAATACCGAGCAGCGGAATTTGCTCTCCCGATTCGTATTGCAGCGTACTGCGCTCGAATTCCAAAATGCCGTCGCTCGGAAGGCCGGGCACGTCAAGCGTAAACAACACGTTGAGCCGCTTGTCGTCGGCTACGGCCCCGTAAAGCTGCATCGTCGTCCCTTCGCTGGAAATCGTCTGATCGATCCGTTGGCCGAACCCTTGCTCCATCGCCGTTCGTATGCCGATTCGGCCCAAAACGTCGGACCATTCGAACGAATATCCGGCTACGACCGGAGTCGCCGCGAGAAGCAAAGAAGCGGCGACGACGATCGGCAATATACGTCGTTTACGCGTTCGAGACGAACGCCGCATACGGTGCGATGCGTCCCCTTTTACTGCAACCTGTCGCTCGATCCGTTCCCACATCGTTTCGAAATCGGGCAGCTTCGGGCGATTGCCCCTTATCAGATCGAACAATTGCTCGTCCGGTTTCCTGCTACGGCTCATAGCATTTTTCTCCTTTCAATTGCACATATGTCGTTGTCCCCAGCTTGCGTTTCAGTATCGTATGAACCCGGTTCAGCCTGGATTTGACGGTCCCTTCCGGAATGCCGACTATTTCCGCAATTTCTTGCAGCGTCAGCCCGTTCACGTAGCGCAAGCTTGCCACGATCCGGATTTTGACGGGAAGAAGCGCAAACAAGCCGATCATTTCGTTCTCTTCCTCGCTTCGCTCGACCGCTTCCTCCGGCGTTTCCTGGCGCGTTCGGTTCAGCCAGTAAGCGGCCGCTTCTTTCAAATTCTTCCTCTTTCGCCGGCTCAGCTCGTTTTTGCACAAATTGGCGGCAATCCGCATCAGCCATGGCTTTATGCCGGTTATACGGCTTCGGTCCGTTCGCAGCGCTTGTACGAATGTTTCCTGACAAATGTCTTCGGCATCCGATCGGTTGCGCATCATATAGTAGCACAAATAGTAAACGTCATTCCGGTACGTTTCGAACAGCTCCCGGTCTTCCATTCCGTCCCTCCTTTCCCGTTTCTATACGTATTAACAAACAACCGGGTCATTTCGTTCGCATTCGGCCCAAACTTTTATTCGGGACTTGCCGGATCGGCTGCTAAAATCCGGCCCGCATACGTCCTCCCCGATCGGGAAGCCTACAAGCATACCGGACAAGGAGGCTTGACGACATGGACGAGGAAGAAATCCGCGCGCTCGAACCGAAATATACGGGCAATACGCGCCATCTGACCGAAGGGGAAGCTTACGCGATCAAAAACGATCCGAACTACGAGGACGATGACGATTCGCTGCTCGAAAGCATCCCCGGCATTTTGCTGGCGGGAACGCGGGGCGGACCGAACGAGCCGAGGTAGCGTCCGGGGGATCGGTGCGAACGCTCAAGTCGCCGTACCGTTCCTTACACCCCGACATCGATGGGCCTGTCTACGACAAAAAAGAGCCCTTCCTGTTCGCGAAAGGCTCTTTTTTGTTTGCCCGCGCCGCGGCGGGCCATTTGCGGGAAAAAGGCTCCCTATAATATTGTCGATCGCGATATCTTCGCCCGGACCGCGCTTTACTTCATCGCAAAGCCGATATACCGGGAGCATTTCCCGTTAATCGCTCCGACGCCAGGCAGGTGAGCCAATTAACGTGAGGTTTTCCGATTCATCTGCATCAGGCTGCCGGGAAGCACGGCGATATGTATGCCGGATTCGGAAACGAAACGGGTATGCCGCGCCGTCCTCAACCGCCGATACGGTTGTCCAAGCGCCCCGCGGCGAGCTATTTGACGGAGGGATCGGTATGCTTGCCGAGCAGCTGGTTCAATTCCTTCATGAACATGTTGATGTCCTTGAACTGCCGATAGACGGAGGCGAACCGGACGTACGCCACCTCGTCGACCGGATACAGCTGCTCCATGACGAGCTCGCCGATCTCCCGGCTCGCGACCTCGGCGTAGGCGTGGCTTCGCATTTCCTTCTCCACTTCCGAAACGATCGCTTCCAGCTGCTCGACCGATACGGGCCGCTTCTCGCACGCCCGAATAAGGCCGCGCAGCATTTTGTCGCGGTTGAACTCTTCGCGGCTGCCGTCTTTTTTGATGACGATCAGCGGCGTTTCCTCGACCATCTCGAACGTGGTAAAGCGGCGCTGGCATTTCTCGCATTCCCGGCGGCGCCGTATCGATTTATTGTCGTTGGCCGGACGGGAATCGAGCACTTTCGTACCGGAATAATCGCAATAAGGGCATTTCATCGGAGTCCCTCCTGAGAGCTTTTGCGATGCAAAAGCTGGCTTCGAAAGCATAAGCTGAGCTTTTGCGAAGCCAGTGCTGGCTTCGAAAGCAAAGGCCGACTTCGAACGCGCAGACAAAGCTTTTGCGCAGCAACTTACCATACACTACCTGTTATGTTCGGCCGTTTTCCGCACATAATACAATTACCATCGACAAGGAGGTGAAACGAAATGGCACAAGGACAACAACGTTCCAGCAACCAGCTTGTAGTTCCTCAAGCTAACGCCGCTCTCGACCAACTGAAATACGAAGTAGCTCAAGAGCTGGGCATTGCGATTCCGCAAGACGGTTACATGGGCAACATGGCTACCCGCGACGCAGGTGCAATCGGGGGTCACATTACCCGCAAACTGGTTCAAATCGCCGAACAACAACTTGCCGGCCGTTAATTTTACCTATGATATAAAAGCGCTGGACAGCTCCTGCCGGAGCCCGTCCGGCGTTTTTCTTTCGGCAACCGTTTGACCGCGTGAACCCGGCGGCCGAACGCCGATTATCTTTTCGCCGGCTGCGCCGCGGCTTCGAGACGTTCCGCGTAGAGCTTGGCGTATTTGTCGTAGTAGTACAGCACGCGCTGTACGTAGTGCCTCGTTTCGCCGAACGGAATTTGCCCGATATTTTTCAGCGTGCCGTCCCATGTCCCGTTGTCGAGCCATTTCCGCGTATTGCCGGGGCCGGCGTTGTAGGCGGCCAGCACGGCGAACCGATTGTTGTCGAACTGGGTGAAGAGCGATTTCAAGTACCAGGCGCCCACTTCGATATTGACGTCCGCGCGGTGCAGCGATTGGGACGTTTCTTCCGCATAGCCCGCCTTCTTCACGATCCATTCGGCCGTATCCGGCATCAGCTGCATGAGCCCGATCGCTCCTTTTTTCGACAGCTTGTCCGGGTTGAAGTTCGTCTCCACGCGTATGATCGAAGCGATCAGCACGGGGTCGACCCCGTACGCTTGCGCGCTCAGCGCGATATCTTGCTCGTACCGGATCGGATACAGCCACTTGCCCAACCATTCCGAATTATAAAATAAAAGGAAGAGAAATAAAACGAACAGCAGCGCAAATACCCGCTTTTTACGTAAAAACGTCATTCCATTCCCTTTCGTTTGCAATATTCGTCCACTTGGCGCCGCGTCTCCTCGAGCTCCCCGCTGTTGTCGATGACGAAATCGGCTAGCTCCCGTTTCGCCTCGATCGGCATTTGCGCCGCCAGCCGGCTTTCCGCCTGCCGCTCCGTCAGTTCGTCGCGGGCCATCAGCCTGGCCAGCTGCAAGCTTCGAGGAATGTAGACGAGCACCGTTTCCTGAAACATCGCCTGAAGCTTCGACTCGAACAAAAGCGGGACGTCGACGACGACGAGCTTGTCCGGCGATTGGCGTTCGTGCGTCTCCATCCTTTCGCGCATCAGCGCGCGAATGCGGGGATGGAGAATCGATTCGAGCTCTTTGCGGGCCGCCTCGTCGCCGAACACGATCTCGCCGAGCGCTTTCCGGTTCAAGCTGCCGTCCGGCAGCAGCACGCCGGAGCCGAACCGCTCCGCAACCTGCTCCAGGGCGGGGGTGCCGGGAAGCACGACTTCCCGGGCGATGCGGTCGGCGTCGATCAGGACGGCTCCGCGTTCGACGAGCATGGCCGCGACCGTGCTTTTCCCGCTGGCGATCCCTCCGGTCAATCCGATATTCATGTGCGTTTTCGCCCTTTACATTAATTTCATAATGCCCATCGCGATCAAAATGCAGCCCGGCAGCACCGACAACCGCTGCAGCCATCGCGTATCGGCGAACGACAAGCCGACCTTCAGCCCCGAGGCGATGAACAATCCGCTCGCCAGCGCGATGACGGCGGCCGTCGCCAGCGGCGCGAAGCCGATGAACGCCGCGCCGATTCCGGCGCCGAACGCGTCGAGAGACAGAGCGACGCCGAGCAACACCGCTTCCGAGGAAGATATGTAGCCCGACCGGTCGACGTCCGCGAGCGAAGGCGTGCGCAATATTTCGATCACGAGCCCGAGCCGCCTGACTTCGATGCGCACGACGGTCCGAATGCCGCCGTTCGCCCCGGCTTCCGTGCGCCGTTCTTCGCAATGCCGGTCCGATACCGGCGGTTCGCGATCCGGCTCGCCGTCGGCGCCTTCCGGCCCCGGCCGCTGCCGCCACATTTGCACGATCGCCCATAGTCCGATGGCGATCAAAATGACGGCGCCGACCGCCGACGCCACGGACGGGGACAAAAACTTGGCGATCAGCGCCCCGATCTGCATCGAGGCGAAAATAACGACGCCCGAGCAGCACGATATGATGGCGATCGAGACGGGCGGGATCCGGATTTTGCGAAGTCCATACATGACCCCGACGCCGAAACCGTCAAGACTGACCGCAAGCGCCAAAAAAGCCAACGATACGATAGGCATAAGCACCCTCCCGTCAAAGCTTCGTCCACAGCGAGCATGGTCGCCGATACGATTATCCTATGAAGCTTGACGGGAATGGGTGTCTGAACGCGCCTCCTGCGCGTCCCCGGCGTCCGGACCGGCTCTCTATTAAAGTTTAACCAATCTCGCGCGAAATGTCATTACAACATTCGTTCGGACGTTTATAATAAAGGATATCGGGGAGTGCTGCAAATGAAACGAATCGCGAACGAACAAGGAGCCGCACTGCTGTACGTTCTGCTTATAGCCGCGGTCGTCGCCGTTTTCGCGCCCGTCGTCCTGAACCTGGCTTATGCCGCAAATGCGGCGGAGACGAAACGAATCACGCAGCAGCAAGTGACGGATTTGGCCGTCGGAGGGATGGAGTCGCTCCTGAGCTACTATTCCTCGTATACCGGAACGGCGAAGCTGGATCATTTCAACGCCTATCCGGGCTGGGGAGCGAAAACGATTGCGAGGCCGGACGGCACGACGATCGACTATCGTTTATACGTCGTCGATCCCGCCGCGGTGAACACGACGGATGCGCCTGCCGCCGTTCAGCCCCCGCTGCTGGCCGCGGGCAACCATATCGCCAAAATCGTCGTACGAGTGGGCGATTATTCGAAGTCGATCAAATACGAAATGCCGGCAGGCAACGGCGGTACCGGCGGCGGAACGACGGTCGACAACCAGGTCACCGCCGAAAACAACAGTTTGCTTCATGCGATCGGCCCGAACGGGGCGGGAACGGAAATGATTACGTCCGGCGACAATCCGGCCGCCTACCAGGAGGCGTACGAAAATCTTCAGGCGACCTCCTACGACAAGACGTATACGAGCGCCGGCAGCTTTATAAGCGGAGTCGCCAGCTTCGTCAACTCGTTTTCCCCGGTCAGTCCGTACGATACGATTACGATCAAATGCGCCTGCACGGGAAATATGAGCATCTTGAACAACCTGGTGCTGCCTTCGAACAAAAAGGTGATGATTCACCTGGCTCTCGGCGACCCTCCGAACGAGCTGTTCATCCAGAACTCGATTTTTCAGCTGAACGGCATGCTTCTGGTCGACGGCAACCTGAGACTGGAGAAGAAAGGGAACGAAACGACCCAACTGATCGCGTCGAACGTGATGCTGACCGGAGAGGCCTATTACGATCCGCATAACAACAATACGGACGTTGTCGTCCAGGGCACGTTCGCGTCGGGGACCGGAGCGCTCCAGAACGACCATTCTCCGCAAATTACGCCGAGCAACAACCAGTACATCTACCCGAACAAGTATCGGGTATCCTCCGGCACCGTTTCGAGAAAATAAACGGAAGCCTGTTCGTCCGAACAGGCTTTTTGGCCGTCTTCTTTCGCATGTCAAAGCTTGAAAAGCTTGATCGTTACGTCCTTCCGCTCGTCGATCGCCCTTTTGCCGCCGCTCGCGCCCGACAGCTCGTAACGGAACGGAATGGAGATACGGATCAGTCTTCCGTTCGATACGATCGTGCCGAGCGGAATCGGTTTATCGGTCGCCGCCGTTCCTCCGCCGTTCGCGACGGACTCGGTGACGGTCATATCGGACGAGGGATGGACGTTGCGGGCAAGTACCGTTTTTTTCGAATAGTTTGCGGGATTGGCGTACTGGATCGCCGTTTTGGCGTTGTAGGCGGCTTGGCCGATTTCGTACAGCGTCAAGGTCCCGGCGGTTTTATCGTAGACGAGCGCTTTATACAAAAAGGAGGAGGGTGCCCCCTCGCCGGTAACGATCCGAAGCTCGTTTTCCGAATATTTATACACCTCGGCGCAGTCCGTCAAATTTTTGCTGATAGCCGTCATCGTGTCGTTGATTTGCCGCTGCGCATCGTAGTTTTCGTTCGAACGGGCGAATTCCAGGTGCGCGGAAGCCAAAAACAAGTAGAGGACGATCATGACGATCGACAAAATCGTCAGCGTCGCCGTCACTTCGAGAAGCGTCAGCCCTCTTTGATCGTTCATCGCGCTCACCCGCCCCATGAAACCGTAACGGTCAGCAGCCTCGGCAGCATCGCCATCAAATTCGAGGCGTCTTTGACCAGGACGACCGATTGGACGAACACCTGCTTCGGGTGGGCGGGAGCCGCATAGACCGGAGAAGACGTTAAGTCCGACAGTTGGATCAGCACCCGATAAAAGCCCGATGTCGTATCGGAAACGACTTGATTGCCGGATACGGCCGAAACGGCGGGAACCGAATGGTAGTACGCCCGTTTCAGGTTCAGCTGTTCTTCGGCCAGTCGAAGTGCTTCCGCCCTTCTTTCCTGCTCCAGCTTCGCTTTGGCGTTGAAATGGGCCAGGTTGAGAAATCCGATGACGAGAAAGCCCAAAATCGCCGTCGCCGCCAATATTTCCAGCAAAGTTACGCCTTTCTCATTACGTATCATCCCGGTTCGCAACCTTTTATTTCGATTTCGTCGACTGCAGCATGTTCCAATAAAGCTCGTCCGCGACGATCGGGCTCGGTTTCGGACCGGGCGGGCTTGTCGGAATCGCCGGCAGCGCGGGGAATGTTTCCGCATATTGCCCGGCGCTGTACAGGACGATCGTCAAGGCCGCCTGAAGCAGCGGCTGTCCGGACGGCCCCGTTTCCCCCGCCGGATCGATTTGCCAGCCAGTAATGGAGACGATTCGTTCCAGCCGATGCAGGCGATCGAATAAATCGACGACCTGGGCATAAGCGCCTGTCCCGACAATCGTCGCTTTCGTTTCCTGAAAGGGGACGCCCGCGGGAGCGGCCCGGTTCGTTTGCGGCGCCGGTGCGGGCGCCGGGCTTGCCGGAGGCGCGGCGTTCGTTCCGTCCGCGGCACCGGCCGACGGCTGGCTCGATTTCAGCTGGTTTTGGATGAACGCCATCAAGTCGTCGGGCTGCCCGTTCGTTTTGTCGCCGCCGAATTGGATCGACTTCAGCACGACGCCCGACTGCCGCTCGATCTCCTTCAGGCTTACCAGAAACGAGGCGATTTCCTCTTTCGTCGGGACTTGCCTGACGAGCTTCTCGATATTCGGCTCCGACGCCGGCTCCGGGATCGGGCTGCTTTCCATCGCGGCCAGCTGCTTTTCCAGCTGGTTGTACTGCAAATTGAATACGACGCGCTCTTGAAACAGCGGCATCAACTTGTACGAAACGATCAGGACGTTGACGGCGATTCCCGCGCATACGGCGAGAAGCAAGCAATAGCCCGGTTTGCGGAGCTTCGACAGCCGGCTTCTCCAATGCTGCGTGTTCATAGGTTCCCTACTTACCGTTCGATAGTGGTTGAAGCGTAATTTGGATGGCCACGTTATAGGATGCCGCGCTTCCGGGCGGATTGACCGGGGGAGAAGAGACGGCCGGCGTCCCTGCATGCTTTTCCTGCCTTTCGATGCCGCTCACCCGCACCGCGGCGATCAGCCCCGATTTTTGCAAATGGACCGTATATTCGGCGATTTGCGTCAAATCGGCAAATTCCATGCCGAGCGCGATCCGGTTTTGCTCCTTCGCCTCCATGGCGACGATTCGAGCCGTTTGCGGCACGTAACGGGATACAAGCTCGAATACCGGGCTCCAATCTCTGCGGCTGTCCTTCAGCTTCGCTACGCCGGCCGTCATCGCATTGTAGTCCTGCGTCCGCCGGTCGACTTGCCTTGCCGCCGTCGCACGCTGCAGATCCAGGCGCATTCGTTCGATTTCGGCGGTACGACGTTCCAAATCCCCGTCGTACCGGACGACGAATATGGAAACGAGAGCGGCGGCAAGCAAAGACGTTCCGATCGCAGCCGACAGAAGGGGGATAAACGCTTTTTCCAAAAAAGGCTTTTTCGGTATCAGGTTCATGTCTTTCAACGGTTATCTCTCCCTGAGCGCCAATCCGATCGGAACGCTGTAGGCGGCCGCGTCTTCGCGAAACCGTTGTCTCGGCTCGTACCGGTCGTACAGCAACCTGTCCACTCTCACGTTCAGCCTTTCCCGCATCGCTTCCGTCATGGCGGCGACGGCCGGCGAGTCGCCGGACAGCAGTATCGCCTGAAATGGCCGATCGCGGTTGTTCAACGTATACCGGTAAAAATTCATGACCCGCTCCAGCTCGTCGATGAATTCCGCGCTTGCATCTTCATCGCGGACCGGCTCCAGCGGAACCGATCTCGTCATTTTCAGCCTTCCCTCCCCGAAAATGCTTATATCGGCCGCGGACTCGTTCACATCGACGAGCAAAAGCGTGCGTCCCGCTTCTTCTCCATTCCAAAGCCCGATCAAACGGAACAGCGACAACGCTTTGATTTCCATACTCGCCGGTACGAGCCCGGATCGCTCCGCAACGGCCGCATAGTCCTCGACGAGCGGCTTCGGGACGGCGACCAGCAGGACGTCGCACAGCCGCTCCGAACTTGCCCGATCGTCCCCCGTTTCTTCCGCCGGCCGGAAATGCCGGATCTCGCCGCCGGCCGCCGCCTCCTCCACAAACATGCGATTGTCCGGGCCGGCATCCCGCCGCTTGCGGCGAAACCGGGCCGGTTCCGTGCCGCTCGCCCCGTTCAGCTTGCAGTAATCGTAGTACGGCTCGTCGAACGGCAAATGAACGTTATGGTGAACTTCGAAGTCGACGATCTGTTTCAATTCGCGGTCCGGAATATCCGGGAGCTTCAGAAAGCGGACCATGACCGATTGGCCGGGAGCGGCCATATGCACTTTTTTGCGCCGCCAGCCGTTCGCGTGGACGATCTCCCGCATCGCCTCCGCGACGAGGGCGACGTCCCGGATTTTGCCGTCGACGATCGCGCCTTCCGGCAATCGCCGCGAAGCCATTTTATAAATTTTCGGAAGCTTGCCGGCCCTTTTTCGCAGCTCGATCATTTTAATCGAACGATCCGTCAATTCAAGGCCAAGGGACGAGCTCGGCAACTGAAACAAGTTCCGGTAAAGGCGGTTCAGCTTTTCCATCGGCCGGTTCCCCCTCGCAAGAAGCTAATCGCTTTCCTCGTCATGCCGGAAACGGCGGCAGCCCGAGTACGGCCAGCATCGGGCTTCCCCATAAATAGACCGGTAAGGCCGCCGTCGCGATAAACGGTCCGAAAGGAACCGCCTGCTTTCGCCGCAGCCGGCCCGCGAGCAGCATTCCGACGCCGTACAGCGTGCCCGCCAGACTGGCGGCAAAAAGCGCAAGCAGCGTCAGCTTGAGCCCCAGCAGCAAGCCGATCAGCGCAAACAGCTTAATGTCGCCCCCGCCCATTCCTCCTTTGCTGACAACGGCGAGCAGCCATAAAATGCCCGAACCGGCGAAAAATGCGGCGGCGTAATCCCACAACGGCAGCGGATGCACGCCAAGCCGGAGTACGGCGGCCATCGCCATGCAGGGGAATACGATTCGATCGGGTATGATACCGCTCTTCAGGTCGGTCACGACAACGGCCGCCAGCACCGAGACGAGCAGGAAGCCGGGAAGCAGCTCGGCGCTCCAGCCGATTTCCCGATAGATCAAGGCGAACGACAGCGCGACGGCCGCCTCGACCGCGGGGTATACCGGCGAAATGGGACCGCGGCAATAGCGGCATTTGCCTCGCAGAAGCAAATAGCCGAGCAGCGGAATCAAATCCGTCGGCTTGAGCGGATGCTTGCAGCGAACGCAGCGGGAAGGCGGTAAAACGATCGATTCGCCGGTCAAGCTTCGGAGGGCGACGACGTTCAGGAAGCTGCCGGTCAGCAGACCGAGGACAACGATAAACGGGAACAAAAGCATGTACAGCGTGTACGGATCCATGGCAACCCCGTTCGGCAAAAGGTGAAATGCGCGAAATGAAATCCGGCAGTTGAGCAAAAGCGGCTCATTCGAATAGGTATAAAATAAAACTTACGGGGCCGTCGTCGTCGTGCCCAAATTGCCGGCGCCGATTTCCCATCCGTTCGCGGCGGAGTACGTTACGGGAATCGTGCTGTACCATGTCGGAGTGGATTCGGATTGTTTTCTGGGGACGCTTCTCAAATAAGACGGAACCAGAGCGGTAACGTTCAGCGTTCCGGCCCCGCCGGAAAGTGTCAGTACGGGCGTTCCCGAGCTCGTATTCCCATCCCCGTCCGGGTCGAGGTCCGTCAAGTACCGAAGGGCGGTATCCTTGATCAATTGTTCCGTTTGCGTATCCGCATTCTCCCTGGAATTTTTAATCACCCCGCCGATCGCCGGCACGGCAATCGCCGCGATAACGCCCAAAATGACGATAACGGCAAGCAGTTCGACCAAAGTAAGTCCTTTCTCGTTATGAATCGGATTTCGGATGGCTGTCCGCATGTAGGGCTCTCCTTTTCTTCGGTTCGTCTATAGTAACGGTTCATTACTATCAACCCTTAATTCAACCCTTGCATCAGCCCGAACGTGGGGAGCATGACGGCCAGCACGATTCCGCCGACGATGCCGGAAAGCAGGACGATCATGAGCGGCTCCAGCAGCGATTTCAGCCGCTCCGCCATCGCGTCGACGTCGGCCTCGTAAAAGTCGGCCACCTTATCGAGCATGCTGTCCAGCGATCCGCTCCTTTCGCCGATCGCGAGCATCTGCACGACCATCGGCGGAAACAGCCGGCTGTTCGCGAACGGCTGCGCGACCGAATCGCCGTTTCGCAGCCCTTCCCGGGCTTCGCGGACCAGCCGGCCCAGCGCTTCGTTGCCGACGACGGTCGAGACGATCGTCAATGTCTGCAGCATCGGGATGGCGGCGGCATGCAGCGAACTGAACGTGCGGCTGAACCGGGCGATCGACTGTTTATGTGCCAGCTTGCCGAATACGGGAATCCGGATCCGGAGCAGGTCCCAATAATACAAGCCTTTCGGCGTTTTTTTCGCCATGCCGAGCAGAAGCGAGGAGCCAAGCGGCAATACGGGAAGGAAGAACCAGTACGAACGGATGAATTCGCTCAAAGCGACGACGATTTTCGTCGGCAGCGGCAGCGGAATGCCCATCGACTCGAAGTTCGATACGTATCTCGGAATAACGAAGGTCAGCATCATCGTGACGACCAGCACGGTCGCGACCGCCATCACGGCCGGATAAATCATCGCCGACTTTACTTTCTCGCGGGTGTAATGCTCTTTCTCGTAAAAGACGGCCAGCCTTTCGAGCATGTCGTCCAAATTGCCGCTCGCCTCGCCCGCGCGAACCATGCTGACGAAGACGGAAGCGAACATCGTCGGATGCCGGGCCGCCGCTTCCGAGAGCTGGTCACCGCCCTCCATGTCTTCCGCCATCTCCGACAGTACGCCGCGCAGCGCCGCGCTTTCCGTCTGACGGGACAGCAGTTTGATCGATTCGACCATAGGGACGCCCGACCGGTACAGCGTGGACAGCTGGCGGCAAAAAACGGTGAAATGCTCCGTCTTCGCTTTCGGACCGCCGAGCTTGATTTCTTTATGCCAGATGCTGGCGCCCGGATCGGCGAGCTTCCGGATCCAAAGCCCCCGCGCCTTCAATTCGTCCATCGCCTGGACGTACGACGGGGCTTCCAAAGAACCTTTGCAATATCGCCCGCTATCGTCGACCGCTTTGTACGTATACTTGGGCATGATCGTTCAACTCCGCTAAACATGAGGCTGAAAAAGGGGATTGGGTCAATATTCCTATATTACAGTCATATTATACTATATTTTCGATTATGATAGTAATTTTTTTAGGTCTTTTGAACCATTTTTTTTAATGCGGCGATTCAAACGGCGATTAGAAGCGGAGTCGACGGCTCCCTATGGAATGCAAACAAACGAAAACGTTGCGCGGAGAACTTTTTCGGAGGAATAAGGTTTGCCATCGTTTCCTATCGAACTGTAGCGTCGCGGAAAACAACGGCCGCTTCGTTACTCCCTGCCCATGACGCGGAATATTTCCGCCACCGTCGTTTGGCAGGCCGCCGCTTTGCTTAGCCCGTCCTCCATCAGCGAAACGAGGCCTTGCGTCCGCGCGTATGCGCGGTATTCGCTGTCCGACCGCTTCTGCAGCATCATCGAGCGGAGCGTATCGTCCACGGACAAAATTTCATGGATGGCGAGGCGGCCTTTGTAGCCGGTGCGTCCGCATTCCCCGCAGCCGCGCCCTCTCCGCAGCGTTCGGACGCGGAGACCGTACGACTCCAGCAGCTCGCTTTCCTCGCGGGAAGGCTCGTACGGTTCCGAGCAGTGCGGACATATTCGGCGGACGAGCCGTTGGGCGACGATGCAATGGACCGACGACGAGACGAGGAACGGTTCGACTCCCATATCGATCAGCCGGGTTATCGCATTGACGGCGTCGTTCGTATGCAGCGTGCTCAAAACAAGATGCCCGGTCATCGCCGCGCGGACCGCGATCTCGGCCGTTTCCGCGTCGCGAATTTCCCCGATCATGACGACATTCGGGTCCTGCCGCAACATGGCGCGCAGTCCGCGGGCGAACGTGAGGCCCGACGCCGGCTGCACCTGAACCTGGTTGATTCCCTGCAGCTGGTACTCGACCGGGTCTTCGACCGTAATAATATTAACGTCGTCCTGGTTCAATCGGGCCAAGGCGGAGTACAGCGTCGTCGTTTTGCCGCTTCCCGTCGGTCCGGTAATGAGGACGACGCCGTGCGCGCGGCGGATTCCTAGGAGAAACCGGGAAAGGTTATGCTCGGACAAGCCGAGATTCTCGATTTGCTTCAGCGTGCTGCCGAGATCGAGAATGCGCATGACGATTTTTTCCCCGTGAATGGTCGGGAGCGTCGAAATCCGAATGTCGACTTTGCGATACTCGATGTCCAGCTCCACGCGCCCGTCCTGGGGCAGCCTTCGCTCCGCCACGTTCAGGCTGCCCATCACTTTGATCCGGGCCGCGATGACGTGGCGCATATGCGGGGGAAGCGTCCGCTCCGTCCTCATCAGCCCGTCCACCCGGTATCGGATGCGCAGACTGTCTTCCTGCGGGTCGATATGAATGTCGCTCGCCCCGATTTGAACGGCATGCGCGATCATTTGGTTCACCGTCTTGACGACGGGCGAATCGTCTTCCTCCGCGGCGGCTTTCGTCTCCTCCTGCTCGCGGTGCTGCAAAATTTGGCTGATCTGCTCCACCGACTCCTGAAGGCCGTAATATCGCCCGATCGCTCTCTGGAGCTCGTTCCGCGCCGCGATATGAGGCTCGACGCGCATCCCCGTCGTCATCCGCAGCTCGTCGATGGCGAAATAATCCAGCGGATCGGCCATTGCCACGATCAGCTTGCCGCCTTCGGCGCGCACGGGCAGCACTTGATGACGCTCCGCCAGCCGCTGCGGGATCATGTTGATGATTTTCGGCTCGATTTTTTGACGATACAGCTGGATATGCGGAATGCCGAGCTGCAGCTCCAGCACTTCGATCAGCTGCTGCTCCGTGATGTAGCCGCGGTTGATCAAAAATTCGCCGAGCCTCGTTTTCTCCTCTTTTTGCTTCGTCAGCGCCTCGGCCAGCTGCTCGTGTGTCAGCAGTCCGCTCTCGACCAGCAGGTCGCCGATTTTTTTGCGGAGAGCCATGCTTCCATTCCCCCAAAGGCATGTCGTGGAAAAAAAACGACCCGGCTTCTCGCAAGTCGGGTCGGCAGAGCCGGCCGGCGCCGGTTGTCGTTCTCTCTTCTGTTATCGGTTCCCCGCTTGCTTCCGCTCCGGCTGGCAGCGGGGACAATAATGGGTGCCGCGGCCGCCGAGCACGATTTTGCGGATCGGTTCCCCGCAGCGGCGGCACGGCTCGCCCTTCCGTCCGTACGCCTCCAGCCGCTGCTGAAACATGCCCATTTCGCCCTGCCCGTTCACGTACGATTTGATCGACGAGCCTCCGGCTTCGACCGCTTCCCGCAGCGTCTTGACGATCGCCTCGTGCAGCGCGGCCATCTCCCGCTTCGACAGCGAGTCCGTCGTCCGCTCCGGATGAATGCGCGCTTCGTACAGCGCTTCGTCCGCGTAAATGTTGCCGAGTCCCGCCACATATTCCTGATTCAGCAGGAACGGCTTCACCTTCGTCGACTTCCCCGCCGCTTCGCGGCTGAACGCCGCCAAGGTGAAATCGGGGCCGAGCGGCTCCAGCCCGAGCTTGCGCAGCGGCAGCTCCGCCAAGTCTTCGCCGCGCGGGAACAAATGCATCGTCCCGAATTGACGAACGTCCTTGTAGCGCAGCTCGGTGCCGTCGCCCAAATGAAAAATGACGTGAGTATGCTTTTCGACAGGCTCGCTCGACGCATAGACGCCGTAGCGGCCTTCCATTCGCAAATGCGAGACGAGCACCAGGTCGTCCAGCATCAAACGCAAAAATTTGCCGCGCCGCTCCACCGATCGGATCGTCTGCCCCGCCAGCATCGCGGCGAACAGGTCGCAATCGTCCGGCCGCTGAATGATGCGCGCCAGACTGACGGTGACGCGTTCGATCGTTTTACCGGCGACGAGCGTTTCGAGCGTTCGGCGAATCGTCTCCACCTCGGGCAATTCCGGCACTTTCGTTCCCTCCCTGATGCGTTACTTCGCTTCGTACCAGTTGTCGCCGTAGCTGACGTCGACCTTGAGCGGGACGTCGAGCTTCAGGGCGCTTTCCATCACTTCCGGCACGAGCCGCTTCATCGTCTCGAGCTCGTCCTTCGGCACCTCGAAGACGAGTTCGTCGTGCACCTGCAGCAGCATCCGGCTGCGCAGCTTGTCCCGTCTCATCCGTTCCTCGATCTGCACCATCGCCATTTTGATAATGTCGGCGGCGGTTCCCTGAATCGGGGAGTTCATCGCCGTCCGTTCGGCGAACGAGCGCAAATTGAAGTTCGACGCGTTAATGTCGGGCAAATAGCGGCGGCGCTGCAGCAGCGTCGTCACGTACCCGTTCGCCCGCGCCTGCTTTACGATATCGTCCATATATTGGCGAACGCCCTGGAACACGGCGAAATATTGCTCGATAAACTGCGCCGCTTCCTTGCGGGTAATGTTCAGGTTTTGCGACAAGCCGTAGTCGCTGATGCCGTACACGATGCCGAAATTGACCGCCTTCGCCTGGCGGCGCATGTTCGCGTCGACCTCCGACTCCGATACGCCGAACACGTCCATCGCCGTCTTCGTATGGATGTCCATGTCGCCGAAAAACGCTTCCTTCATCTTCTCGTCGCCGGATATGTGCGCCAGCACGCGCAGCTCGATCTGCGAATAGTCGGCCGCGAGCATCAGCCAGTCCGGCTCGCTCGGCACGAACACTTTGCGGATTTTCCGCCCTTCCTCGAGCCGGATCGGAATGTTTTGCAGGTTCGGAAACTGGCTGCTGAGCCGGCCCGTCGCCGCGATCGTCTGCTGGTAGTACGTATGCACCTTGCCCGTTTCGCCGCGAATTTCTTTCAGCAGTCCTTCCACGTAGGTGGACTGCAGCTTCGCAAGCTGGCGGTAAATCAAGATGCTGGAGACGACTTCGTGATACGGCGCCAGCTTCTCCAGCACCTCGGCGTCCGTCGAATAGCCGGTTTTCGTTTTTTTGATGACCGGCAGGCCGAGCTTCTCGAACAAAATGTCGCCGAGCTGCTTCGGCGAGTTCAGGTTGAATTCGACGCCGGCTCCGCGGTAAATGCCCTCGACCAGCTGGTCGATGCTTTTGCCGAGCTCGCCGCCGAGCTGCTTCAAGCCGTCCGCGTTCACCCGGACGCCGCGCTTCTCCATCGAAGCGAGGACGCGGGCGAGCGGAAATTCGAGCTCGTAATAAAGCCGGTTCATTTCGCCCTTCTCCAGCTCGCCGCGCAGCACCGGCTTCAGCTTATGAAGCAGCGCCGCCTTGCGGCCCAAATGCTCGCTGAGCGGCCCCGCTTCGGGCAGCTTGAACTTCGCGCCTTTGCCGAAAACGGCTTCGTCCGCTTCGAGCGGCGGGAGGCCGTACCGTCCGGCCAGCTCGCTCAGCGTGTGCGTCGATTCGGTCGGATCGAGCAAATAGGCGGCGATCAGCACGTCGAAATCGACGCCGCGCAGCTCGATGCCCCGCCAGTGGAGCGCCACTTCCGCGCGGTGCATGTCGTAGACGATTTTGCCCGCGTTCTCGTCCGCGAGGAAGTCGCGCAGAGCGCCCGCTTCGGGCGTATCGAGCAGCTCGGACGCGACGAACAGCGAGGCGCCGTCCTTCGTATGGAACGCGAGGCCGATCACGTCGGCCATATGCGGGTTTTCGCCGACGACTTCGATATGGACCGCCTCGACGTCTTTCAGCTTGTCCGCGAACGGGCCGCCGAGCGTCTCGCGCGTTACGATCTCGACGTCGATCGCTTCGCGGTCCGCGCGGCCTTCGGACGACGCCCCGCCGAACAAATCCATTTTGTCGAGCAGCGATTTGAACTCCAGCTTGCGGAACATCGCCCCGAGCGTCGGGCCGTCGAAGCCGTCGTACTGCAGCTCGTCCAGCTTCATCTCGATCGGCACGTCGCGGAAAATCGTCGCCAGCTCCTTGGACATCCGCGCGTCGTCCGCGTGCTCCTTGATTTTGTCCTGAATTTTGCCGGAAATTTCGTCCGCGTTGGCGAGCACTTCCTCCACGGTGCCGTACTGGTGCAAAAATTTAAGCGCAGTCTTCTCGCCTACGCCCGGGATGCCCGGTATATTGTCGGAGGCGTCGCCCATGAGGCCCTTCAAATCGATGATTTGCTTCGGGGCGAGCCCGTATTTGTCTCGAATCGCTTCCGGAGTGAACCGGTCGACCTCGCTGACGCCTTTGCGCGTGAGCGCGATCGTTACGCGGTCGGATGCGAGCTGCAGCATGTCCTTGTCGCCGCTTACGACGACGACGTCCAGCCCTTTCTCGTCGGCGAGCCGGGTGAGCGTGCCGATAATGTCGTCCGCTTCGTAGCCCGGCAGCTCGAACTGCTTGATGCCGAACGACTGCACGAGCTCGCGGATGAGCGGGAATTGCTCGGACAGCTCCGGCGGAGTTTTCGCCCGGCCGCCTTTGTATTCTTTGTAGCCTTCGTGCCGGAACGTGGCTTTCCCCGCGTCGAAAGCGACCAGAAAATGCGTCGGCTTCTCCTCCTCAATCAATTTGAGCAGCATCGTCGTAAATCCGAATACGGCGTTCGTATGCAGTCCGCTGGAATTGCTGAGCAGCGGGAGCGCGTAAAACGCCCGGCTGGCGATGCTGTTGCCGTCGATCAAGATCAACTTCTCCAAATGGCACACCCCATTCCTGAAATCCTTCTCCCATCATAGCATAACGGCAACCACATATGAACAACCCGTGAACGCATACATATAGAGGAAACGATTGGAGGCGAAGGAACGTGAAACGACCGTTTACTCCGCGCAACACGAAAGCGGTCTTCTTCGATATGAACAATACGCTCGTCGATCCGAAAGCTTCGTTCGACGCATGCTTCGTGAACGTGCTGGTCGATTTCGCCGGCCGTTGGGACAACGACGGAGAAGGCTGGGATCCCGGCAGCGTGCTGGCGACGTACAAAGCGCAGTGGAACGGCATCGCGCCGCGGCTTGCCGGCAAGCCGCAGGAGCTCGAACGGGCGAAGAAGCAGTGTCTCGAGGCGGCGCTGCGGCGTTATCCGTTTCTCGTAAACGACGCGTTCGTCCATTCGTTTTTCCGGGAAATGCGGCGTCAAATGCGCGACCGCGCCGTCCTCGTTCCGAACGCGCTCGAGGCGGTCGCCAAGCTGTCCGGCGCGTATCGGCTCGGGATTATTACGAACGGCGGCAAGGAGCAGCAGGAGCGGGTGATGAACAGGCTGGGTCTGGCCGACTACATCGCCGGCGATCTCGTCGTCGCCTCGAATCGGAGCGGGGTCCGCAAGCCGAACCCGGCCATTTTCCGGTCGGCGCTTTCGGCCGCGGGCGTTCGTCCCGGGGAAGCGGTCATGGTCGGCGACTCGTGGAAAAACGATATACTGGGAGCGGTGAAATGCGGCATGAACGCGGTATGGCTGAACCGGGCCGGCGCGCGAAAAAGCTCCCGGCGCAAAGCCGGGAGCGTTGAAATTCCGGTCGTGGCCGGTTTCGGCGAGCTGACGGAGCTGTTCGAGCCGCTTTCGTGACGAGCGGTTATCCGTTCAGCGAATCTGCGGCTGCTCCGACCGTTTCGTAAAAATAGACGCTGCCGAGATGCGCTTTCGCCCGCTTTTTCAGCTTGGCGGCCGCGTGCGAGATGTATTCGGCGGTAAGGTGCGGGCTGCATTCGCATATGATCAGCGAGAGCGAAATGTTGACGCGATCCGTATCGACCGGGCTGCCTTCGCGATCGAACACGACGACCGCTTCCTCCGGGCCGGTGAAGGCGGCCACGCCCGCATCGAAGCGGCGGATCATCTCCTCGCACAGCTCGTGCGGCGTGTCCGACCGCGACATGACGATAAAATCGTCCCCGCCGATATGGCCGACGAAATCGTCGTCCGCCCCCCGCTCGCGGCACGATTCCAGTAGGACGCCCGCCGTGAACTGGATCAGCTCGTCCCCTTTCTGAAACCCGTACCGGTCGTTGAACCATTTGAAAAAATCGAGATCGGCGTAAATGACCGAAAAACGCCCCGCCTCCGCGATGCGCCGGTTCAGCTCGCGCTGAATGCGCAAATTGCCCGGCAGCCCGGTAAGCGGATTGGCGATGCGCGCGTGCTCGATGCGCACCTTCGTGATCGATTCCAGGATGGTGCGGACCGAAGCGACGCCTTTGAACCGCTCGCCGCTCGTAATGACGACGCAATCGTACAAATGGTTCGCTTCACGCGCCGTCGTCATCCGCGACACTTGATCGAGCGGTACGCGCTCGTCCACCGTCAGCGGATTCGGGTCCATCAGCCGAACGATCGGCCGGTTCCAATAGAGCGGAACGCCGTACTGCCCGGCCAACTGCTGAAACAGCTTCTCGCGCATGACGAGTCCGGCCGGAACGCCGTCCGAAACGACGACCGCGGCCGGCTCGTTTTCGTTTTCCTTGAAAAAACGGACGACCTCGGAAATGAGCGTTTCGGGCTCGAACAGGCGGGACGGGGCGGCGATCGTGCCGACCGGCGGGAAGCCGCCGGAGCCGCGCAGCCGCTGCGCAAGCCGGATCTGCTCCGCATGGCGCGCGTCGGGCTTCTCCAGCTTCGGCGACGGACGGGCCAGCAGGTAGCCTTGGCCGAAATGGACCCCCATCTGCAGCAGCTTGTGCAGCTCCTCGCTCCGCTCGATCCCTTCGGCGATAATGCGGATGTTCATTTTGTCGGCGAAGGCGACGAACGTTTCGAGAATATGCTCCTTGATTTTATCCTTGTGCACGTTTCGAATGAGCGAGCGGTCGACCTTGATGAAATCGGGGTGAAGCTCGGCGATCGCCTGCAGCGAGGAATAGCCCGCGCCGGCGTCGTCGATGGCGATCTGGTATCCTTGGCTGCGGTAATGCCGCAATATTTGTTTGGCGGTGGAAAAATCTTCGATCGAGCTGCGCTCCGTAATTTCGAACACGACGTTGTGCGGCGACAAGCCGCGCCGTTCCAGCAGCTTCAGCGTCCGTCCCGGCGTAAAGTGCGGATCGTGAATGACCTGGGCGGGAATGTTGATGAAGATGCGCTGCTCCCTGCTCAGCTCGCCGCAGCCGGCGATCGCCTTCTCCCGGGCGAGCCGGTCGAGCGTGTACAGCATTCCTTCCTCCTCGGCGAACTTGAACAGCTCGACCGGCGAGGCGAACTCGGTATGCTGCGGTCCGCGGCTGAGCGATTCGTAGCCGAGAACGGTTCCGTCCGCTAGCGAAACGATCGGCTGGTAGACGGCGTCGATCGTCCGGCTCTCGATAATGGCGTGAAACCGTCTCGTCTTCGCCTCCTTCGCCCCCGCGCGCGGGGAAGGGGAGCTCTTCGCCTCGCGTATCGCCCGTTTCGCGGCTTCGTAGACGCGCTTCGCCGTTTGCCCCGCCGCCGCGGGAGGAAGCAGCGCGCAGCCGAGCCAAAACGTCGGCGCCTCCGCCCCGAATTCGTTCGCGAGGAAGCCCTCCAGCCGCAGCTTGATCTGCATGCCGACCTCGCGCGCGTACAGCCCGGCGTCGGGAACGCCGGGCTCGATGAACAGGTGGAAGAACAAATCGTCGCCGACCGTTTTGAACAAAAAGACGTCGGGCCACTCCGCAAGGCTCGCGCAGGCGGCGGCCCGCGCGGACGCGGCGATCGCCTCGTCCGCCGGTCCGGACGCCTCGATCCGCGTCCGGACCGGCTCCTCCGCGTCCGAGCGGCGGACGGCGTCGAGCACGACCAGCCCGCAGCGGCCCTCCTCCGTTTTTCGCGCGATCAAATCGAGCTCCTGCTTGCTCCAATCGAGCATGAACATCCCTCACCCGTGTATGCTGCCTGCCGTTATCAAGCGTTCAGATCGGGACGCTTTCCTCGTACCAGGTAGACCACGCTCTCGCCGATATTCGTCGCGTGATCGGCCATCCGCTCCAAATACCGGCTGACGAAGCAAAGCAGCAGCGACTGGTTCACCGTCTTCGGATTTTCGACCATAAAGCTGAACAGCTCGCGCAAAATTTGGCTGTGCAGCAGGTCGACGTCGTCGTCCATTTTGGCCATCTTGTAGGCGAGATCGACGTTTTCCTGCACGTACGCCTCGATGCTGTCGCGCGTCATCCGCTGGGCGATTTCGGCCATCCGGGGAATGTCGACGAGCGGCTTGATCAGCGGCTCGCCGCCGATGCGGAGCGTCACCTTGGCGATGTCGACGGCCAGATCGGCCATCCGCTCGAGGTCGCTCGCCATCCGGAAGGCGATAATGATGCGCCGCAAATCTTTCGCGACCGGCTGCTGCGTCGCGATGAGGCGCGTGCCGATGTCGTCGATCTGCTCCTCCATCGCGTTGACGCCGGCATCCCGGTCGATCACCTCGCGCGCCAGCTCCAGATTGCCGTCCTTCAGCGATCGGACGGATTTCTCGATCGCGCGTTCGACTTGTTCGCCCATCTCGATCAATTGTTTGCGCAGCTCGCCCAGCGACGAATCGAAATGCTGCCGTTTGGTCATCATTGGCTTCAGTTCCCCCATTTACCCGAATCTGCCGGTAATGTAATCTTCCGTGCGCTGATCTTCCGGATTCGAAAACAGCTTGACCGTATCGGCGAATTCGATCACTTCGCCGTTCAGGAAAAACGCCGTCTGGTTCGAAACGCGCGCCGCCTGCTGCATGTTATGCGTGACGATGACGATCGTGTAGTTGTCCTTCAGCTCCTGGATCAGCTCTTCGATTTTCAGCGTCGAAATCGGATCGAGCGCCGACGTCGGTTCGTCCATCAGCAAAATTTGCGGATTGACCGCGAGCGCCCGCGCGATGCAAAGACGCTGCTGCTGTCCGCCGGACAAGCCGTAGGCGGACTTTTTCAAGTAATCCTTCACTTCGTCCCAAAGCGCGGCGGAACGGAGGCTTTTTTCGACGATGTCGTCAAGCTCGGCCTTTTTCGTCGTGCCGTGAATGCGCGGCCCGTAGGCGACGTTGTCGTAGATCGACTTCGGAAACGGGTTCGGCTGCTGGAACACCATGCCGACGTTTTTGCGCAAGCTTTCGACGTTGCCCGACGACTCGTAAATGTCGACGCCGCCGATCGACACCTCGCCTTCGATGCGCACCCCTTTGATCGTATCGTTCATCCGGTTCAGCGTGCGCAGCAGCGTCGATTTGCCGCAGCCGGAAGGGCCGATGAAGGCGGTGATCGACTTTTCCTGAATGTCCATGCGAATATTTTTCAGCGCGTGGAATTCGGAGTAGTACAAGTTCAAGTTCTCGATATGAATAAGCGACATGTAGCCGGTCCCCCTCGTCCGTTATTTGTCTCCCGACAGCTTTTTCTGCAGCATGCGGCTCGGAATCGCGATGAGCAGGTTGAAGATGAGCACGACGATCACGAGCAGCGCCGCGCTTCCTTGCGCGATTTCCTTCGCGTCCGGCGCGAGCGAGCTGCCGCCGACGTACCATAGATGCACCGCGAGCGTTTCCCCCATCGCCATCGGATCGAAGTCCGGGAAAAACCGCGATACCGACGTTCCGGCGGTATAAATCAAGATGGCCGTCTCCCCGAGCGCGCGGCCCGCCACGAGCGTGATGCCCGTGATCAGTCCGGGCAGGGCGGCGGGAACGAGCACGCGGCGGATGCCCTGCCATCTCGTCGAGCCGAGAGCGAGGCTGGCCGACCAGTACGAGCTCGGCACGGCGTTCAGCGCTTCTTCCGTCACGCGGACGAGTATCGGCAAATTGAGCAGGGCGAGCGTCGCCGCGCCGCCGAGGATGGAAAACTTCCAGCCCATCCAGTTGACGAAGATGAGCGCGCCGAACAAGCCGAATACGATCGACGGAACGGACGACAGCGCCTCGACGGAAACGCGCACGAGATCGGTGAATTTATTTTTTTTCGCGTATATCGTCAAATAAATGCCGGCTCCGATGCCGATCGGCGCGGAGAACAGCATCGACAGCAGCAAAATGTAAAACGAGTTGAACAAATGCGGGCCGACGCCGCCGCCGGCCGTCAGCTCCTGCGGCATCCCGGTAATGAACTTCCAGGACAGGTGCGGAAGGCCCGGCTTTAAAATTTGGTACAAAAACCAGGCCAATATGGCGATGATCGCGATGCCGATCGCCCAAAAATAGACGGTCGCGACCCGGTTCGTCAGTTTGCTCCACTTCATTTCAGCTCACTCCTTTTCGAAACGACGCGGATGACCAAAATGAGCGACAGCGAGATGACCAGCAGCAGCAGCGCCATCAAATAAAGCGCGTTGTTCCAAGTTGTTCCGTAAAACGTATTGGCCATATCTTTCACGATGGCCGTCGTCAGCACGGTCGTCGAATCGAGCAGCGAGGCGGGAATTTTCGGCGAGTTGCCGATGACCATGAACACCGCCATCGTCTCTCCGATCGCGCGCCCCATCCCGAGAATGACCGCCGTCATAATGCCCGACCGGGCGGCCGGCAGAAGCACCCGCCAAATCGTCTGCCAGCGCGTGGCGCCGAGCGCCATCGACGCTTCCTCGAGCCGCTTCGGCAAGGCGCGCAGCGTATCTTCGGAAATCGACATGATCGTCGGCAATATCATGACCGCGAGGATGATCGCCGCCGGCAAAATGCCGTACCCGATCCCGCCGAACAGTTTCCCGAGCGCGGGCACGATGATCGTAAGGCCGATCAGCCCGTATACGACGGACGGGATGCCGACGAACAGGTCGGCGGCCGGACGAAGAATTTCGCGCATCCATTTCGGCGCGATTTTGGCCATAAAAACGGCCCCCGACAACGCGAGCGGGACCGCGAGCGCCACGGACAGCACCGTCAACACGATCGTGCTGTACAAAAACGCGAGCGCGCCGAACCGCGGCTGCTCCGATGACGGCGACCAGTCGGTCGACAAAAAAAATTGAGCCGGCGACACGTCCTTGAACGTCAGCGACCCTTGATACCCGACGAAGCCGATAATCGAGAAGATGATCAGCGTGACGAGAATCGAGCTGCCGACGAATACGATCCGCATCGCGTCGTCCTTCCACTTTTGCCGCCGGGTCCAGCGGCTGGCGCCGTCCGGCTTCGCCTGCCGGGCGGCCGCATCCATTTGCATCGTCTTCTGCATGAAGTGCCCCCTCCTCGTTTCTACCTCCAATCATAGGGGCGGAATGTTTTCACAATATTAATAATTTGTTAAGGCAGTGTAAAAACGGCGTACAAGCGGCAATCTATAAGGGAAGTCGCGCTGCCTCGATTCGATCTCGGGACCGCATTACGACTTCGAAGGCGGCCCGTAAACGTTTTGCGCCAGTGCCCGTAGCCTCCCGAGTTTGTGAGGCAGGTTCGCGAAACCGGCAAAAAAAATCCGCCGGCCCCGCGAAGGGCAAGCGGATTTCGTATTTCGCCGCGGTATTCGGAAATCTATTTCAAGTTGGCCGACCATTTCTCCGCGCGCGCCTGAAGGTCGTTCAGGAACGTTTGGATGTCCGGCGCGCTGCCCGAAGCGGCTTTGCTTATAAATCCGTTGACGGCCGGCACGATGTCGCTCATGAAGAACGGGTTCGCTTCGTCCATCAGCTCGGAATGTCCGACTTCCGCGATTTTCAGCGCCGTCTTCACGAATTTGTCGTTCGCGTCGACGAAGTCGGCGTTTTTGAGCGTCGGCGTATACGAATAGTTTTGGTACATAAACTTTTGCGTTTCGTAGCCGGCCAAAAACTTCAGCACTTCCCACGCCGCCTTCGGGTCCTTCGCGTCTTTCGCCATGACGAACGGATCGACGGCGACCCAGCCTTCGCCTTTCGGGCCGATGTTCATTCTCGGCTCGAACCGGTCGAGCAGCGCCTTATCCTTCTTCGAGCGGAATTCGCTCATCGTCGAGCCTCCGGTCTGATCGAGGCCGATGGCGATGTTGTTTTTGGCGAGACCGAAGTTTTCCGCCCCCTGCGCGTTGACGAAGCCGGCCGGCGGCAGCTTGGCCGCTTCCTTCAGCCACTCCATCACCTTCACCATTTCCGGCGTGTTCAGCTTCCACTTGATTCCTTTAATGTCCTTCAGGCTGCCTTCCGCGCCTTTCGCCCCGAAGGCGAGCGTAAGAGCCACGAACGTCGAGCCGTTCAGCGAATTGCCGCTCCAGTACAGACCGTAGTTTTGCTCGCCGGTTTTCGGATTTTTGCCGGTCATTTTTTTCGCTTTGTCCAACACTTCCTGCGGCGTCGGTTTGTCGGACAACGGCTCGACGCCCCAGTCCTGAAACAGCTTCGTATCGAACACGGTCATCCGCCGCCCGAGCACGGCCGGGATGCCGAACTGCTTCGTGCCGTCGGGGGACCGGGTGCTGTACGAGTTGTTGAACAGTCCCGACAAATAAATATCCGGCTTGAACGACGTGTCGACCTTGATCAAATCGTCGAGATCGCGCAGCAGCCCTTCCTGATACCATTGCGAAGCGAAGGCGCCGCCGGTGTACAGCACGTCCACGTCCTTCGACAGCAGCATGGCCGATTGCTTCGCCTTCACGTTTTCCCACGGAATTTCGTACAGCTCGAGCTTGATGTTCGGATACATTTTGTTGAACGTTCCTTTTAAATATTCGTTCAGCCCGGTCGTTTTGTTGCCGGTCAAGGCGTCGATTCCGTTCTCGAGCTTCCAGCCGGCGAGCGCCACGCGGACCGTCGCCTTCATATCCGACACCTTCGCGACGTCCCCGCTGTTCGTGTCGGGCGATCCCCCTCCCGAGCAGGCAATGGTCGTAAACAGCAAACAGACGATCGTCAATACCATCATCGCGTTTCTCATGGGCATGCATCCGTCTCCTCTCCGAATATGCCGGTATACCGGCAAACGCCGAATTACTGCTTGATGCCGGTAAGCGCAATGCTCTCGATAATGTAACGCTGCAAAAACAAATAGATGACGACGATCGGGACGAGGCTGACCGCCGTGGCCGCCATAATGATGGCCGGCTGCTGGTTGATGCCGTTGTTGTAGGTGAACATGGCGAGACCGATCTGGATCGTATACTTCGAAGCCGATTTCAGCACGAGCAGCGGCCACAGCATTTCGTTCCAAACGCCGAGAAACAGCAGAATCACCATCGTGGCGATAATCGGCGTGCACAGCGGCAAATAAATTTGGCTGAAGACGGTAAACTCCCGGGCCCCGTCGATGATGCCGGCTTCCCGGAGCGCCGACGGCAGCTGGTCGAAAAACGCCTTGGCCAAAAACGTGCCGAACGCGTAATTGAGGGCGGGCAAATAAAACGCCCAATAGCTGTCGATCAGGCCGAGCTTGCTGAACAGCAAATATTGCGGCAGCATCGTCATTTCGAACGGAATCATCATCGTGCTCAAGGCGAGCAGCAGCACGAGCGGGGCCCCCTTGAACCGGATTTTGGACAAGGCGTAGCCGGACAGCAGCGCGGACAACGAGCTGACGACGATGACCCCGGCGCTGACGAGCGTCGAATTGCCGATATAGCGCATCATTTTAATGTTCGTAAAGGCGACCTCGTACGTGCGGATCGACGGTTCCTCCGGCCACCACTTGGGCGGGAACGTAATGTTCATCCGCGCCCCCCAGTCGAAGCTCGTCACGAGCATCCACAGAAACGGCACGATCATGACGAAGGAGCCGAGAAACAGGACAAGCAGCAACACGATTTGGCTCCAGGACCGCTTCGCGCGGAATGCGGGCTGGGCGCCCGCCGCCGCTCCTGCCACATGAATCCCTCCTTGTTTGTAAGGCTGTTTTTCCCGTTCAATCCATGCTGTTTTTGCGCCGGTTCAGCAGCATCATTACGGCGGTCAGCACCAAAATCATCAAAAACAGCAAATAGGAAGCCGCGGTCGCGAGTCCCATCTGGCCGGCCAAAAACGCGTTGCGGTAAATGTACAGCACGACGGTCATCAGGCTGCCGCCGGGGTTGCCGGCCGTCCCCCCGATCAGCCATACGTCCGTGAACCGTTTCATGCTGCCGATCGTTCCCATAACGAGCATAAAGACGAAGATCGGGCGCAAATACGGGATCGTCACGTGCAGCCAGCGGCGCAGCGCGTTCGCTCCGTCGACCTCGGCCGCCTCGTGCAAATCGCGCGGCACGCTTTGCAAGCCGGCCAAAAAGATGATCGTGTTATAGCCGAGCGCTCCCCACAGGCTCATCAGCACGATGCTGAACCGCGATACGGACGGATTCGTGAACCAGCCGACAGGCTCGATGCCGAATAAACCGATTACAAAATTAAGCAGCCCTTCCTTGGACGGATAAAACAAAAACGAAAACAGCAGGCTGGTCGCGACGGCCGAGACGACGTTCGGCAAAAAATAGACCGCCTTGAACACGTTTTTGCCGAAGTTCCATTTCAGACTGTTGATGAGCGTGGCGAGCACGAACGACAATCCGATGCCGAGCGCGACGGAGAAAACGCCCATAAACAGCGTGTTGCGAATCGCCTGCCAAAAAATCGGATCGTGCAGCGCGTACGCGTAGTTGTTCGCGCCTACCCATTTCCCCGACATCTGGTTGCCGACCGTTTGGTGAAAGCTTAAATATAAGGCGGCGAACATCGGATAGATGGCGAACGCAAGCACGCCGACGATCAAAGGGGCGCAAAACAAGTAGCCGACCCCGTCCATTTTCGTGAACCATTTGCCGCGGCGTTCGCGGGGCGCGGACGCGGGCCGCTTCTCGGCGACAAAGCTTTGCGACAATTCGTCCCTCCTCCTCTTTCCGGCCGATTGCGGCGGCGCCCTCGCGGGGCGCCGTCAATGCCGCTTCAAGACGCCGCTCATCGCGCGGACCATCCGTTCCGTCGCTTCTTCCGGCGTCTGCTTGCCGTTTAATGTTTTGTACAGCTCCAGGTTCGCAATCGTGCTGAGCGCCCGGTAATCGTGCGAGAAATAAACGGGAGGCGCCGCCTTCACAAGCTCGACGAACAGGCGGCGGGTGCGCTGGCCGCCGAAAAACGGCTGCGGCTCGTCGTACATCGGGTGGTCGTAAGCGTCCTGCAGCGAAGGGAAAATATCGCTTGTCCGGTAAATCCGGTTGATCGTGTCCGTATTGCCGATCATAAACTCGATGAACGCTTTCGCGGCTTGTTTGTTTTTCGCCTGCCGCGGAATGCCCAGGTACGATCCGCCCGCTTCGGCCGAACGGATCCCGCCTTCGGTCGCCGCCGGAAGCATGGCCACCCCCCAGTGCCCGGACGTGTCGGGTGCGGACTGTTTGATTCTTCCGCCCATCCAGACGCCTTGAATGACAGTCGCGACTCCGCCGTTTTTAAGCGCGTTCGCCCACGCCCGGGTCGCGTCTTCCGCATCGAGCGTAATTCCCGCTTCTTTCAGCTTGACGATGCGGCGAATCGCCTGAACCGTTTCCGGGCGATCGATCGTCAATCGGCCGTCCACGTCGACGTACAAGCCGCCCTGCTGGGCGAGCATGAATTCGAACAGCCGGGCGACGCCGACTCCGGTCGTCATCGACAGCGCGTGCATCGGCACTCCGGTCCGTTCCTTGATGACGCGCCCGATCCGCTCGTAATCGTCCCAGGTGGCGATCAGCTCCGACACCGCGTCGGGCTCCGACGGCAGGCCGGCCCGGGCGAAGACGTCGCGCCGGTAAAACA
Organism: Paenibacillus sp. GYB003; assembly: GCF_036577625.1. Taxonomy (NCBI): domain Bacteria; kingdom Bacillati; phylum Bacillota; class Bacilli; order Caryophanales; family Paenibacillaceae; genus Paenibacillus; species Paenibacillus sp. GYB003. Next base: position 123,810 of record NZ_JARBDC010000032.1, read on the forward strand.
CGCCGACCGGGGCGGAATCCCACGGCATCGCGTAATAGCGGCCGTCCTTTACGGCGTCGGGCCATTTCGATTCGACGACTTTTCCGCGATACGGCTTCACCCAATCGGTGATGTCTTCGAGCGCGCCGGCCTCGATATATTGATCGACGTAGTAGCCGGACAGCGCGGCCACATCGGGCGCCCCTTCGTTGGAGGCATTGGCCAGCAGCAGCTTTTTGTAAGCGTCGTCATGCGTAAGCATGACGGTGCGTACCGTCACGTCCGGGTACTTTGCGCGAAAGGCGTCAAGCTGCGGCAAAATCGCATTCATCGACTGCTCCCAGCACCAAAACACGATTTCGCCGCGAATGTCCGATTCCGCTTGCCTTTCGGCCTCCCGCCCGTTCGGTCCGCGATCGATCGCGGCGGCGCAGCCGGCCAGCAAGACGAGCAGCACGATTCCGATTCCGATCCCGACGGAGCCTGTTCGAAGCATTTCCCACCCTCTTCGATAATGGATAATAGTGTTGCTACCGGAATTGTATAACGGAGGGCGGCGGCGGCCCATGACTTCCGTTCGCAATATTTTGCACAATATTCAGATTATTTTCGCCGTGCTTGCCGCGAAAGACGCCCGCGTGCACAATATTCGGAACGATGTGGACCATTTTCGGAATCGGTTACGGATTCGGGGCCGTTTTCATCTTGAATTCGGTCGGACTCAACCCCGTATAGGCGCGGAATACTTTGCTGAAATAACGGAAATCGCCGAACCCGCTTTTTTCGGATATGTCGGATACCGTATCGGTCGTATGAAGGATCAGCTGTTTCGCTTTTTGGATGCGGAGGGTGTTGACATAACGGGTGAAGGTTTGCCCCGTCTCGTCTTTGAACAGTTCGGAGAGATAATTTTTGTTCAGATGAAAATGTTTGGCCGTCTCTTCCAGCGTAATTTTGTCGCAATAGTGGTTTTTCAAAAATTGCTCGATTTCCCGTACGACGCTTCGGCAGCCCTCGTCTTTGCGTCGGCCGGCCCGCATCGCGGACAAGTAGCGGAAATACGCCTTGAACCGTTCCGCCGTCTGCGGGAAGCTCCAATACGGGCGGAACGGCGCTTCGTCGAACGTTTCGAGCGAAGCGTAGCCGCAGCCCGGCTCCAGGCCGGACAGCTCCAGCACGGCCACGTTTACGATGGCCGCGGCGCGGTCGATGCATTGCTTGGCCGCGCGAAGCGAACACGACTTCTCCTCCAGCTGCGCGAAGCGATCGTCGATGATCCGGGACGCGTCCTCTTCCGTTCCGTACAGGAGCGCCTCGGTCAGCGCGAGCCGCAGCTCGTTGCCGAAACGGGCGAGCACCGTCTCGTCTTCGCGCTGCATGGGCATTCCGGACAGCGGATCGTGCCAAATGACCGGCCCCGCCGCCGCGCCGTAGCTATGGCGGCGAACGGCCTCCCCCGCTTCGCGGAACGACTCCGCGAGACGGCCCGCATCGTCCTGTACCGGGCTTGCGCCGAATCGAAGCTCGTTCCCGCCGCGTTCGGCCATACGCGCGGCCAAGCGGCCGAGAGCGCGGTCCAGGCGCGCGACGAACGCCGTCCTGGACTCGTCCGCGCCGGCTTCCGCGACGAGCGTGCACTCGTCTTGATCCGGCCCGACGAACGTGTCGAACCCCGCCGCGAAGCCCCCGTCCGCTTCCGCCGCCTCCGACAGCCGTTCGGCCAGATCGGGATCGGCCGTCTTCTGCTGCACGGCGATTACGGCATACCGCTCCAGCGGGCAGCGGAGACGGTGAAGCTTGGCCATGTCGCGGATGCTGCCGCCCGAATATTGGAACGACAGCACGTCCTGGAAAAACGTCGCGGTCAGCCGGCGGTTGTCGGCGCCCGCCCGCGATTCCGCGCCCGATTTCAAGCCGCCTATGATTTTGCGGATGGCCGCCGTCAGCTCTTCGGGACGCATCGTCATTTTCAGCAAATAGTCGGAGGCCCCGAGCAGCAGCGCCTCCCTGACGTATTCGAACTCGTCGGCGCAGCTCAGCACGATGCAGCGGCAGGACGGCTTTCTCGACTTCGCCTCGCGAATGAGGCCGATCCCGTCGAGCAGCGGCATTTTAATATCGGTCACGATCAGGTCCGGGTCCCATTCGTCCCAGCGGTCCAGCGCCTCGCGCCCGTTCGCCGCCTCCTCCACGCGGCCGAAGCCGAGCTCGGCCCAATCGGCGGAATGCCGGATCCCGTAACGTACGATCGGTTCATCGTCCACGATAATGACATTCATGAGAGCTCCCTCCTATATGATCCGCTTCTCGCGGATAAGGTCCATGACCGGCAGCTTGAGCGTAACCGTCGTGCCCGCCCCGGGCTCGCTCGTCCAGCGAAGCCCGTATTCGTCGCCGAAATAAAGCTTGATTCGCCTGTCGACGTTCAGCATCCCGACATGCTCCCGCCGATTTCCTTTCGCGGACGGCCTCCCGCCGGCCGAAGCGGCCCCGATGCCGTCGTCCGCGACCTGCACGTAAACGAACCCTCCTTCCCTTTTACCGCTCAACCGGATGCGGCCCGCGCCCGTCTTCGGCAAAATGCCGTGCATGATCGCGTTTTCCACGATCGGCTGCAGACTCATCCGAACGATCGGCTCGGCTTCCAGCCCGTCCGGGAAATCGTAGCCGACCTCGAACTTGCCCGGGTGCATCGTCGCCTGAATGTCCAAATACGCCTGCAAATGCTTCAGCTCCTCCCGGATCGAGACGACCGGCTGGTCGAAGCGGAACGAGCTGACGAGAATGACGCCGAGCGAGGTCAGCGCGTCGAACACGGTGTCGTTCCGTCCGGCGCGGGCGAGCCAGCGCACATTGTTCAGCGTATTGTAGATGAAATGCGGATTGATCTGGGCTTGCAGCGCCAGCACCTCGGCTTTGCGCTGTTTCTCCCGCTCCAGCTCGATGCGCCGGAACAGCTGCTTCAGCCGCCGGATCATCCGGTTGTAGCTGGCGATCAGGAAGCCGATCTCGTCCTTCATCCCCGCCGCTTCGTACGGAACGAGCTTGCGGCTGCCGACATCGCGCAGGAAGTACGACAGCTGGACGACCGGCCGCAAAAACCGGTAGGCGAGCATCGCGGCCAACGCCATCCCGATCAGCAGCAGCACCGCATTGAGCGAAAGCAGCACGTTGCGGAACACCGCCGCGTCCCGCAGCAGCGCCTTCTCCGGAATGAGCGCGATGACGGTGACCGCGCGCTGCATCTCTTCGTTGCCGGAGACGAGCAAATACCCGCTCTCTTGCGCCGAGCTTCGTCCGTATCCGGAAGAATCGACCAGCTTCCGCAATTTGTCCGGAAGCTCCAGCCCGTTCTCCCGGTATAGCAGCCTTCCTTTCCGGTCGAGCAAAAGGAGCTGCTCCTCGTACCGTTTCTCCGGCCTCGCCAAAATCGGCGTCAGCCGGTCCGCCGCCAGCGTAACGATGACGATGCCCACGGTGGCGTTCGTTTGCGGCGATTTGATTTTGCGGCCGACGAACAGCACCTCTTTCTCCGCCGTATATTCGTTTTGCACGAACGACGCCTTGCCGATCGGGGCGAATACGAGCTCTCCGTCGCTGTCGCGAATGGTTTTGTACAGCTCGGAGCCGAGCAGGTCGCCAGCCGCCACGGACGTCGAGCCCGCGACTTCTTCGGCCGGGGAAACGAGAAAAATATCGGAAATATAGTCCCGGCTGTTCCGGAACCCGTCGAAAAAGTTCCGCAGCTCGAGCTTCGCGATGTTGTCGTCCAGGCCGGCGAACAACCGGTCGTTCATGTAAAAGAGCGATAGCGTCATCAAATCGATATCGCGGATATAAAAGTTCAGCTCGCTGTTCAGCGAATCGACGTAATGCTTCGCGTAGTAGTCGGTGTTTTTGCGAATGACGCCGCTGCTGAACTGGTAGCTGATCCAGGTGCCGACGAGCAGCGTCAGGCCGTTCAGGATAAACAGATAAAGGGAGAGACGGACCGACATGTTGCGGCCCGGCAGGAACGATTTGCGCTTCGCCATCGATACCGCTCCTTTTTCTGCAGAAATGTTTCCGTTTACATTCCATTGTAGTGGAACTTTCTGACTTCTACCACACCATTTTGCCGCCGGCCGCCTTGGGAAAACGATCAACCCGGCGCCATGACCGCATAAATTTTTATTCGGAGCGAACACTGAGCGTATAGCAGGCTTTGTCCTTTAACGTCAAAAAGACGACGCCCGATCGGGACGCCGTCTTGCGAGAAACGCTGTTTTATTTTTTGATCAAGTCCGCCGGCAAAAATCCGAGGTCGGCCACTTCCGGCTTGCCGAGAAATTCCTTGCTCATGATGAATTCCAGGAACGCCTTGACGGCCGGACTTTCTTTGTCCTTCTTCGTATACATATGCTCGATGCCGTACAGCGGGTATTTGCCGTTCTTGATATTGTCGGCCGAATATTCGTTGCCGTCCAGCTTCAACGCCTTGATTTTGTCGTTGCCTTTGATGTAAGGCACGTCGACGTAGCCGATCGCGCCTTCCGTCGTGCCGACCGCTTCCGCGACCGTTTTGCTCGTGTCCTGCGTGACGCCTTCTTTCGTAAAGTCTTTGTTGTCGAGCACGATTTGCTTCACGAGCTTGCGGGAGCCGGAGCTGTCCGGACGGTGAACGACCGTGATTTTCAAATCTTTGCCGCCCACGTCTTTCCAGTTCGTAATTTTGCCCATGAAAATGTCGGCCGCTTGCGCCTTCGTCAAGTTGTCGATGCCCACGCTCGCTTTGTTGACGATCAGCGCGAAAGGCGCGATTACGACGATGTTGTCTTTCAGAATATCCTTGTACTGCGGATCGGCTTCGACGTCGGAGTTGCCGATGTCGGAAACGCCGTCGGCCACGTTTTTCACGCCCGTACCGGAGCCGCCGCCCGTGACGTTGACGGTCACCTTCGGGTTTTTGGCCATGAAGTCCTGCGCCGCCTTTGCGACGAGCGGCTGGAGCGCCGTCGAGCCGGAAGCCGAAACCGTTCCGGTCAATTCCGCCGTCGCCGGTTTGTCCGTCGTTTGCGGCGTCGCGCCGCCTGCGTTCGTAGTATTGTCTTTTGTACCGCAGCCTGCCAGGACCCCCACCGATAATAGACCTACCATTGCAAATGAAAACATTTTTTTCGACATGACTTTAAACATGTTGTGCATGTCCTCCCTTTTTCCGTTTATCGTTACCTATCGTTTACAAGCGATATCGTACCAACCAATTGTTAAAGCAAAACACTCGAAACGTTAACGGGATGTAAATTTTTTCGCGGCGCCGGAGCCGTCCGACATTTTACATTTGCCTAACAAAAGAAGCCGTCATCGTTAATACAGCCGGGCTATACTTCCTATCGAATAGGTAAAAAGACAGGGGAGCGGAGCCGACGGACCGCCGTCGGCCCCGCCTACAGGGGGGACGCTTATGCTACGCAAAACGATGACGCTCATGTGGAAAACGAAGCTGGTGCTCGGCTTTGCCGTCGTATCCGTCTTGATCGCCGCGGCCGCGCTGTTCAACCTGCAGCAGGTGCGCGGCATGAAGGAGCAGCTGCAGCGGCAAAACGCCAAAGTCGACATGCAGCTGAAGGCGCTCGAGCTGAAGGTGCTCGTCCAGGAAATGAAAGAGATATCGTCCGGGCTGATGATATCGCGCGACGAGGCGTATGCGGCCAAATTTACGGAAATGCGGCCCGCGTTTCAGGAGGCGGTTCGCCTGATCGGCGATACGGCGGCGTCGGACGAGCAGCGGCTGTGGCGCAGTCAAATGATTATGGCCGAAACGGAATTTCTCGACCTGTTCGACCGGGCGGTCGCGGTCATCCGGAACCGGTCGCTGACGGCGGTCGACATTCAAAAAAATACGGAATCGCTCTATACGGAAACGCAGGCGCAGCGGGACGCCATTTTCGGGCTGGTCGACCGCTTTTACGTCGATTATTCGCGCGAAGCCGAAGCCGCCGTACAAGCGACGAACGCCAAAATGACCGGAGCCGCGACCGTCCTGCTCGCCGCTGCCGCGCTCGTGCTCGTCATTACGGTATTTGTCTCGTTCGTCCTCGTCCGCTCCTTCACGAACCCGATTCGGCGGATGCGGCAGACGATGGAGCGGATCGGCGCCGGCGACCTGCGCCACCGGATCGACTCCGCGGCGAACGACGAGTTCGGCCGGCTCGGACGCGGCTTCGACGCGATGATCGGCAGCGTCGCCGCCATGCTCGTCCGGCTGCGCGACATCGGCACGGCGCTGAACGAGCGCTCGGCGTCCTTCACGTCGTTCGCCCGGACGACCGCGGCCGCGAACGCCGGCGTGCTGAAGGCGCTTGGCGAAATCGCCGAAGGCGCGAACGAGCAGGCCGCCTTCGCGGAGAAGAGCGCGTCGCTCGTCGGGAAGCTCGGCGCCGAGGTGCGGGACATCGCCCGTTCGGCGGACGCGATGAAACGGCTCGGCGAGGAGGCGGACGCGCAGGCGAAGCGGGGCGCGGAGACGGTAGCGGAGCTGGAAGCGGCGAGCGCCCGCGCCGAGGCGATGCTGAGCGGGGCCGAAGCGGCGGTCGGCGCGTTCGCCCGCGGCTCCGAGCGGATCGGCCAAATCGTCCGAACGTTGACCGAAATCGCCAACCAGACGAACGTGCTTGCGCTCAACGCCTCGATCGAGGCGGCCCGGGCGGGCGTCCACGGGCGGGGCTTTCTCGTCATCGCGGACGAGGTTCGCCTGCTGTCCGACCAGTCCAAATCGTCGGCGCAGTCGATCGGCGAGCTGGTCGACTCGCTCGGGGCGCAGCTGGCGAAAGTGACGGAGGCGATGGCGGCGGCCGGCGAAGCGTCCCGCACGGGGTCGTCGAAGGTGCGGCATACGCTGGAGGCGTTCCGTTCGATCGAACGGGCGGTCGCCGGGCTGCACGGGCAAGCCGACCAAATCCATGCGAAGGTGAAGCAAGCCGACGGGAACGGCGCCGTCCTGATCGACGCGCTTTCGCATATGGCCGCGATCGCGGAGCAATCGGCCGCCGGGACGCAGGAAGTGAACGTATCGTCGGCGGAGCAGAACGAATCGGTCCGGCGCATCGCCGAGCAGGCCGAGGCGATGCACGGGCTCGCCGCAAGCTTGTTCGCGGAGATCGGCAAATTCCGCATCGACGACGGCGGCGAAGCGGCTCGTTAAGATAAGCAAGACGCCCGCGAGTATCCGCTCGCGGGCGTTTCGTGCTTTTACGTTTCGTTTCTTACTTGCTTTTCGCTTCCTCGATCGCCTTGTTGATTTTTTCCTCGGCCTGCCTCAGCATCGTGTTGACGTCGGTTCCGCCGCTTATCATCGCCCCGAATTCTTTGTCCAAAATCGACGCGGCGTTGACGAGCGGAGCCAGTTTCACGTTCGGGGCGGGCGCCGCGGCGAACTTGTTGTAAAACAGCGCTTTGAAGTTTTTGTCCTTGAACTTGCTCTCTTCCCCCAGGGTGGCGCGTATCGTTTCGTTCGTCAGCACGGTCGCGCGGCCTTCCTTGTTGCTTTTCAGCTGAACCTCGTCCGACAGCAGCTCCGACACGGCGAGAAACGCCTGCTCCGCCTTTTTGTTCGCGTCGCTGATGAAGTAGTAGATCGTATTCGCCTGGAAGCCGATGCCGGGCTTGTCGGCGAACGTCGGAGCGGCGACCATGTCCCAGTTGAGCTCCTTGTCGTTCTCGAAGCGGCCGTAGCCGGAAATCGGCGCGATGACCATCGCGATGTTTTTATCCTTGTAAAACGAGTTCAGCTCGTTGTCCCCGTTGAAAGCGCCCGCAGGCTTGTTGCCGACGATGTCGTAAAACGCTTTGTACGTCCGAAACAGCTTCTGGTAATCCGCGCTGTTTACGGCGGCTTTGTCGCTGCTCGCGTCGAGCGGCCCGAGCGAAAGCTGGTTGTCTCCGATCATGTTGGAGGAGAACAGCGCCATGCCGCGGTATTGGACTCCGTCGACCGTCCGGGTCATTTGCGTCGCCAGCTTCACCGTTTCGTCCCAGGTCATGCCGTTTTTCGGATAAGCGGTCCCGAACTTGTCGAAAATGTCCTTGTTGTAAAACAGCACGACCGTGCTCGTATATTTCGGCAGGCCGTACAAGGCGCCGCCGCCGGAAGCGGCTTTCGCCGAATCGATCGTCGAAGGCTCGATCCGCGTCAAGTCGAATTTATGCTTCTTCACCAGGTCCGTTATATCGTACTGCAGCCGGTACGGCATGACCGAGTTGAACAATCCGCCGATCGACGTAATGACGATATCCGGGGCGTTTCCGGTCATGACCATTTGGTCGAGCTTCGCCTGGGGGCCCGAAACAAAATAGTTCAGCTTGTAATTCGGATATTTGGCCCGTACGGGCGCTTCGATCGTCCGCTGAAATTCGTCCTGGGTAATCGAGGCGACGATCGAAAATATCGTCAGCTCGACCGGCGCGGCTGGCCCGGCTTTGTCCGGCTGCCCGTCCGCCGAATTCGGCGCGGCGCCGCTTCCGGCGCATGCGGGCAGCAGCGCCGCGCATACGGCGGCGACCGTCCATGCGGCCGCCCGCATTCGTTTTCCGTTACCGTTATTCATCGGTACATCCCCCCTTGTATCAATACCGCCCGCCGGGAGCCGGACCGCCGAACCGTCTTGGATGATTGTTTTCGCCGACAAACGTCCTTCCCGGGAAACCCCTTGCCTTTCGGCAACATTTATTATTATGAAAGCGGTATCAAGAGTAAATGGAGAAAAAAATGAATACATGGAAAAATGTTTCGGACCGCCTTCGTCGAACATAAATCCATATATCGAGTTCATTATTCCATTCCTAACCGCTCTGCGGTGCGGCTATAATAGCGTTACGGAACAGGAGGAGACGTTTCGGATGGACAATGCCTTCTTCTCGAGATTTCATCCGCGGGTCATCGGGGTGCTGCGGCGCGACCGCATGTTTTGGCAAACCCAAGGCCGGACGCACCGGTCGGTCGCGTACGAAAGGACGTCGCTGCGAAATTTCATGTTCGTGACGGACGGGGCCGGCGCCGTGACCGTCGACGGCGCGCGCCATCCGCTGACCGTCGGTTCCGTGTTTTATTTTCCGTTCCGCAGCAGGTGCGAGCTGACGTATACGTCGGAGCGGCCGATGCAGTTTTATTCCGTCCATTACGACTACAAGCTGATCGAATGGGACGGCGGCTCCGTCGTCTGTCTCGATCCGCAGGAGAACAGCCTTCCTCTGCCGATCGTCACGCAGGTCGCCGATATCGAAAGCTTCGCCGGCCGGATGAAGCGGCTGTACGAGCTGTGGCAGCAAAAGGACGGGGATTACGAATGGCAGGCGCGACTGCTGTTTCTGGGCGCCGTCGACGAGGTTCGCAAGCTGAATATGGAGCGCAGCGAAGGCGACTTGGTCCGCCGGGCGATCGCCAAAAGCATGGATTACATCAAAAACCATTACGCCGAGCCGCTCGAGCGGGAGCAGCTGGCGGAGGTGGCGGCGCTGTCGACGAGCTATTTTTCCGTCATGTTCAAAAAAGTCGCCGGCTGCACGCCGACCCAGTACATTACGAAAATCCGGCTGGACAAGGCGAAGCAGCTTTTGCAGGCAAGTCCTATGTCGGTATCGGAGGTCGCCCGGCAGGTCGGCTTTCAGGATCCGCTTTACTTTGCCCGCGTCTTCGCGAACCATACGGGGATGCCGCCGCGGGAATACCGGAAAGCGTAGCTCGCCCGAAACATCGAATGCAGCCGTACGAAGGAGGTCGTTTGAAAGTTGAATCGATCCACATGCTCGTTGCTCGTTTGCGGCGCCTCGTTTGCCGGGATCGGCGCGGCGAAGGCCGCGCTCGAGGCGAACCGGGACGTGATCGTCGTCGAACGGACCGCTCTGCCCGGGCGGGAATTTATCGAGGCGTTCAATCCGGGCGCCGGATGGAAGCCGCCGGCGACGGAGTTCGGCCTGCGGTTCCGGGAGGAGCTGCTCGGGCGCAATTTGATGGAGGAGTACGGTCCCGCCCATCTCGCGGCGCTGCACCCCCTGCTTTGCTTGCTCGTCAAGCGCTACTCGATCCGGGTGCGGTTTTTGACCGAGCTGGTCGACGTTTCCCGGCGCGACGGCCGATTCGAGGTTATGCTTCACGACGCTTCCGGGAGCCATACGGTCGTCGCGGACACGATCCTGGATACGTCCACGCGGCGTTTGACCACGCCGGGAAGCTTGGCGGCGTCGAAGCGCAAATGGATGCGCGCGTATTTGCATCACCCGGACATCCGGAACGCCCCGCTGCCGGAACCGATCGACGATACGATGTCGGCGAGCCGGGGAAGGTTCCCTTCCGAAGCGATTTTGCGAATGGAGATCGCGCCCGACGAAGGACCGGGACAAGCGAGAAGGCGGCTGTATGCGTACTGGGAAGCCCGGCCGGCGCCATGGAAGCTTTGGACGATCGCGGCCATAGCCGGGGAATTCGAATCGGACGTTCCGCAGGGGCCCTTCGAGCAAGGCGACGGTTGGAGCTGGCTCCCTTCGGAAGCGCTTTCAAATCCGTTGAACGCGCTCGATGCCGGATACGATTATATGAACCGAAAGGCGGTGCGCATGCGCGATGCAACCACAAAGTAGCAACGAAGCGCGGGAAGCGTACGACGTCATCGTCGTCGGATTGGGGACGGCCGGCGCCATAGCCGCCATCGCGGCGGCGAGGAAAGGACTGCGGGTGCTCGGCCTCGACCGGCATACGAGCATGGGCGGCGCCGGGACGGCCGGCGGAGTCGTCGGTTATTATTTCGGCACCCGCGGCGGCATGGCCGAGTCGATCGACGCCAAAGCGAAGGCGACGGAGCGAACCGTATTCACCCCTTCCGCCGGCGTCAACGCCGAAGGCAAGCAGTACGTGTTCGAGCTGGAGGCGGCCGAAGCCGGAGCGGACATCCGTTACGAAACGACCGTACTCGGCGTAAGGCTCGAGGGCCAAACCGTAACCGGCCTGGACTGCTTTTCCGCGGAACGCGGCCGCTATGCGGTAAGCAGCGGCGTCGTCATCGATGGTACGGGCAATGCGGACGTGTGCCGGCTGGCCGGCTGCGAGCTGCGCGGCGGCCGCGACTTCGACGGTCAGGCGCAGCCGTTCTCCAACGCCTTGTTCGCCCTGGGTCCGGATCGCGTCCGCGCCTATTATACCGATTCCGGGTACGTCTTTCCGGAAAATCCGGACAGCCTGTCGGCGGCCGTCGTCGAATCCGCTCTGCTTTCCACGCATCTGAAGGACCGGTACGACGAAGAAAGCCGGTATATGCGGATCGCCCCGCAGCTCGGCGTTCGCGAAAGCCGGTTTATCGTCGGCGAAGAGAACGTGACGCTCGAATCGTTTTTGCAGGAAAACTATTCGCGCGAACCGCTCTTTATGGCGTACTCGAATTTGGACAACCACAGCAAGGACGTCGCCTTCGAAAGCGGCCTGCAGCGGGACTGGACGGTGGCGGCCAGCTTGTGGGGGCTGAAGTTCACCGTCCCGATTCCGCTCGGCGCGCTCATTCCGAAAGGGTACGGCGGCCTGCTGGCGGCGGGGCGCTGCCTGGCGGTCGATCACGACATGGCGTCGTGCGTCCGGATGAAGCGGGATATGCAAAAATGCGGGGAAGCCGCCGCCTATGCCGCCTTCCTCGCCGTAACGAAACGTATTCCGCTGAAGGACGTGCCGTATGCCGAGCTGGCGCCGCTGCTTCGCGAAACGGGCTGCCTGTCGCCCCGCGACGAAGTCTATTTCGAGCATCGGGTCGCCCAGGGGGAGACGGAAAGCGGACCGATCCGCTGGCTCGACAACGTCCGGGACATCCGGGACGGGCTTGCCGGCGACAAGCCGGGCGTGGCCATCTGGTCGGCCGGCCGGATGGGCGACGCGATCCGCCCCCATCTGCTGCGATGGATCGCGCCGGGCGAGCCGGACCATTTGCGCAAGCACAGCGCCATGGCGCTCGGGCTGCTAGGCTGCCCGGAGGCGGCCCCCGTGCTGAGAGCGATGGTGCAGGAGCGCGACCCGTTCGTGCCGTCGACCAGCTTGAAGTACAATCAGGCGCGCGGGTATGCGGCCGTCTACTTGCTCGGCAGGCTGGCGGACAAGGAGTCGGTGCCGGAGCTGCTGCGGCTGCTCGGGGCGGGGGAACGGTTTACGTTCGCCGACCGGAACAAAGAATTTTTGTCCGACGAGCGCGATTTGCGCTTCCAGTACGTTTCTTACGCTTTGATGGCGCTGTCGGCGATCGGCGACCGCCACGAGGAAACCCGCGAAGCGATCGGCGACGCGTTCGTGCGCTATTTGCGGCAGCTGGACGGGACGCTGGTCATTTCCTTCAAGGGAAGCTCGGACATCCGCAACGTGATGGACGACAAAATCCGGCTGCTGATCGGCCGGACGCTTCGCCGGTGGGGCATCCGGACGGAACCCGGGCCGACGGCGGAAGCGCAGTAACGATAAGATCGCCGCCGGAGGCCGGGATATCCGCTCCGGCGGTTTTTCTGCGGTGCGCGTGGTGCTCGACGTATATTCCAGATATAGCCGGTGCCGGATGCGCTATGTTTCCGGCATATCCAACGGGCACAGCCGGCGCCGGATGCGCATTGCGGCTACACCCAAGCGCCTGACGACTCCGCGGCTTCTATTCTCGCAAAGGCACGACCGGTTGCCCGATGCGCCGACATGGTGCGACGGGCGGTCGGGGACGGGTTACGCTTGCTCGAACGTCTTTTTGTAATACGCGTTCCAGTTCGGCCGCGAGCCGTCCGTATCGTAAAACCCGTATTCCTCCGCCAAATCTCCCGACATGAACGCTTTGCCGGACTTTTCCCGGACGTTCGGGTCGCATGCCAGCGCGACGACCGCTTTGCCGATATAATACGGCGTCTCCGACTGCGCGAAATGAACGTCCTTGGCGACCGCGTCCCGCCAATTGCTCTCGGAGACGCCGAATATGTCGAGCACCGCCTCGGAGCGCAAAAAACCCGGCGTCAGCGCAAGCGCCGTAACGCCGTACGGTTTTAAATCGGCGGCCATCGCCTCGGCCAGATGGATCGCGGATATTTTCGCGAGGCTGTAGTACAACGACCCTCTGTACCGGTAATCGGAGCCGTCGGTCACTTCGATGACGAGCCCTTGGCCGCGGCGGACCATGAGCGGAACCCCGTAACGGCTCGTGATCATGTGCGAATGAACGGCCCGGCGCTGCATGAGCAGACCGTTTTCCAGCGAATGCTCCCAAAACGGCGTCTCCCACTGCGTCAGCGAATCGCCGCCCCATACGTCGTTAACGAGAATATCGAGCCGGCCGTCCTGCTCCCGATCGACGCGCTCGAACAGCGCCTTTACCTCCTCCTCTACCGTATGATCCGTCCGGACGGCGATGCCGACGCCGCCTGCGCGGTCGACCATTTCCGCCGTTTCTTCGATCGTCTCCGGCCGTCCTTCGGTCGCCGGACTTCCTTTGACGCTGCGGCCCGTGACGTACACGGTCGCCCCCGCCTCGCCGAGCATGACGGCGATTCCTCTCCCGCCTCCGCGCGTCGCCCCGGTCACGACGGCAACTTTTCCCGCCAGCGGCTTGCCCTTGTTCATCGAGCTTTCCTCCTCCAATATCGTTAGTGCGGAGCCGTTTCGCGCCGGTCTTGATTGCGTTCGAATCCGACGCATTCAGTATACACGGTCATTGTTGACACCATTTGTCATATTCAATATAGTGAAAAGTGCGATAGCGGAAAACGCGTAACCGTTACTTGAATCGAAAGGTGATGATCCGATGCGGGCGGACCGGTTGTTGTCCATTTTGCTTTTGCTGCAAACGTACGGGAAATTGACGGCGGCCGAGCTGGCCGAGCGGCTGGAAGTGTCCGAACGGACGATTCACCGCGACATGGAGGCGCTAAGCGCCGCGGGCGTGCCGGTTGCCGCGGACCGGGGAACGGGCGGCGGATGGAGGCTGATGGACGACTACCGCACCGATTTGACCGGGCTGCACGAGGCGGAAATCGCATCGCTGTTTCTTGCCGCCCCGGATAAGGCGCTCGGCGACTTGGGCTGGCGCAGAGCGTCCGAAGGGGCGATCATCAAGCTGCTCGCCGCGCTGCCCGGCGTCGGCCGGCGTACCGCCGAGTTCGTCCGCGAGCGCATTTATCTCGATTCGAACGGCTGGAAAGAGTCGGAGGAAAAGGTCGACGCGCTGCCGGCGCTGCTCGAGGCGATTTTGCAGGAGAACAAAGTTCTCATCGCGTACGAAAAAGGCGGCGACGCTCCGGCCGAACGGCTCGTCGCGCCGCTGGGGCTGGTTATGAAAGGAACCGTATGGTATTTGATCGGCTCCGTCGACGACGGGGAGCCGCGAACGTATCGCATATCGCGCATCGTCCGCTGCGAGCCGACGGAGGAGAGGGCGGTTCGTCCGGCGAACTTTCGGCTGTCCGATTATTGGGAGGCGTCGACGGAACGGTTTGTCGCGCGTTTGCCGCGCTTCGAGGCCACGCTTCGCGTCGATCCGGAATACGAATATTTTGTGCGGATGTGGAAATATGCCACCGTGCTGGAGCGGAAAAGCGAGGACGCGGAAGGATGGATCGAATGCCGCGTCCGTTTTCAGACGGAGGAGGAAGCGTGCCGGCTCGCGCTGGCGCTCGGCGCGCACGGCGAGCTGACGGAGCCGCCCGGGCTGCGCGGGCGCGTTGCGCGGGTGGCGGCCGATACGGCGGAATGGTACGCTCGCCGGTCGAATGCGGACGAAGGCCGCGAGAGCGGCGGCGGCGGCGCGATCGGGGTTTCGCCCCGAAGGCTCGTCGGGGCGGACGCCGAAGCAAGCCGGTGACGTGGATGCGCCAATGGAGCATCGAGCGTCACGTCGGGCATCGGGCGTTGGGCATCGGGCGTAGGGCATCGGGCGTAGGGCATCGGGCGTAGGGCATCGTGTGTCGGGCGTCCGGCATCGAGCGTCGGGCGTCGGACGTCGGGCATCGGGCATCAGGCATCGGGCCCTACGTAAAGTTTCTGTCCTGCGACCGCGAGCGCTAACGAACCCAGACAACCTTATCCGGCCCGATTTCGCACTCCTGACGAATTAACGGATCGTCATAGCGTTATTGGGCTCGAAATGCGTGAAGCAATGATCGTTTTCGCAAAATAAGGTCGTCTCGATTCGTTGCGCGAAACATTTCGTTGCGCGAAACATATTGAAGATTTGCCGCAAATAACGATACTGTGATTCGTTAGCTCAGTTCCGACCTAACGGCCAGCTGACAGTCGTCGTTGGTGTGGAGCGCACGCATACAGAACCCACGTGGTAGAGGAACCCACGTGGCAGGAGGAACGACGCATTAACCGGCACCAGCATGAGGAACGCCCAAGGCTGACACAACCAACGTAACCGCAGGACATACTGGAAGAATGGCCGGCTTTATCAGCGGGCCGCGACAGGGGCCGCCGGGCGTGCCGGGCGGCTTCCCCGATCCGGCGATGCCGCCATGCGCCTCTCTCCCCGCTCAAGCTTTCTCGATCAGCGACGTTCTCCGTGTTCGAAGCGACGCGAGCGTCGCTTCCTCCGCGGCCAGCTCCCGCTCCAGTCCGGCGACGATCGTCTCCATCTTCGTCCGGACGGACCGAATATGGCCGAGCGACCGTTCGATTTTGCCCTGCACGATCCAGTCCGCGATGAGACCGTCGAAAAAATAGTCGGCGAACTCGAGACCGCCGCCGATATCGATGCGAAGCGCCGAATGCCGGCCGAGGTCGGCCAGCTCCTTCTCGAACAGCCTCAGCTTGCGCTGCGCCTGCTGCACCGTCTGGCGGGCGTCGTCGATATGGCCGTGCTTGACGTACGTGCTGATCGTGCCGCCGCCGATCATATCCCACGTCCCCCAGCCTTCGGCCTTGCCCATGCTCGCCTCCGCGCGCCTCAGCAGCGACAGCGCGGCTCCGCCCGCCGAGACGGCTTCCCGCAGCTCGCTCAGCTTCGCGGCGCTGTCCGCCGCATCCCGCTCCAGCCCGTCCAGAAGGCGGGCCGTCTCCGGCGAATGCGCCTGCAGCATCGCTTCCTTCTCGCGCAGCAGCGCCGCATATTCGTCGTCGGCGAGCCGCACGTCCGCGAGCGCCGCGCCCGCCTCGGCGTGCTCCCGCTCCAGCTCGGCGAGCTGCTCCTTCGCCTCCTGCAGCTTCAGGGCGGCGTGAAGCGCCTGCTGACGCTCCAGCTCGAGCTGCTCGTCCTTGCTCCGCAATATCGTATGGAACAAGTTGACGAGCGACAGCTTCATCAACTGTTCCACGTCGCGCTGTTCCCGCTCCAGGCGGAGCTCCAGCCCGGGAATCGTTCGCTGCAGCTCGCGGATGCGCGTCTCGGTCTCGCGAAGTCTCCGCTCCCATTTCAGCTTTTGCTGCCGGCTCTCGTTCGCTTGTTCCAGCTTCCGGTTCATGTCGTCCCGCATCGCCGATCCCTCCGGTTCCGTTTTGTTTCCAGCCTCGGTGCATGCTGCTTCTCTCTCTTTACGTTCGGCAAGGCCGCAATGTTTCAGCAACGCAACCGCACGCTCGGCGGAGCGCCGTACGGAGCCGGGAACCCGAACCGGTCCGAACCGTATACATCCGCCCGTTTCGGATATGCTAAAGGTCAGAAAGGGAAGGAGGGAAACGATGGAAAAGCGCGACAAACGCCGGGAAGACGTGCAGCGAACCGAAGCCGATACGGCTCCCCACGAGCGACTCGGCATGAGAGTCGACGACGAGAGCGGCGACGATACCGATTTGGACCGGGACGGACGGATCGACATCGATCCGAACAGCGCTCCTTTTTGAGCGGCTGTCCCATAAACGTCACGCGAAGGGCGGATGCGGGGAGACGTGTCGGTCCATGACGGCTGCGTTTACGGAACCAGGTTCCGCTAACATCGGTATTTCCCGTCATTTCCCATAAATAAAGGAACTTCGTTCCGCTATGGACGCACAGGCTGCGGCAAAACCGCAACAATACCGGCCGATAGCGGAACTCCGTTCCTTTATTGCCGTTCGCGGACACCGGTCGGCGCCTAATAGCGTACCGCGATTAACCGCGATTCCGCTATTTCGCAACTTGCCTGCCGGCCGCGACGAACGCGCCTCGCCTCGTCGCGCTCCGCCCCATGCACGGCCGTCGGCCGGCACAACGCCGCAGCCGGATTCGGCCTTTTTCGCATGCATTGCTTACCCCGCGGCGGCGGCCGGCAAACGGATCGTAAACGTCGTCCCTCGCCCCGGCTCGCTGTCGACCCCGATCGACCCGCCGTGCAGCTCGACGAGCTCCTTGACGATCGCCAGCCCGAGCCCGGTCCCTTTTTTGTTGCTCGCCCGCCCCCGGTCGGCTTTGAAAAACCGTTCCCAAATAAGATCCTGATCCGCCGGGGAAATGCCGATGCCGGTGTCGGCCACGACGAATTCGATGCTGGCGCCGCGCTGCCGGGCGGTTAGCCGGACCGTTCCCCGCTCCGTAAACTTGATCGCGTTGTTGACCACGTTGCTGACGATTTGCTCCAGCCGGTCGTGATCGGCGTAAACCGGCGGCAGCCCGGAAGGGCAATCGACGCGCAGCTCCAGCCGCTTGGCGGCCGCGATCGTCTCGAATTTGATCGCCGCGTTGCGCAAAAACGAACAAACGTCGGTCGGATGAAGCGACAGCCGGATTTCGTCGTTTTTCAGCTTGTCGAGCATCGTCAGATCGTCCAGCAGCCGGTTCATGTGCAGCGTCTCCTGCATCATGATGTCGTAATACGACTGGCGGCGCTCCTCGTCGATGAGCCCGTCCTGCAAAGCTTCCAAAAAACCTTGCATCGCGGTCAGCGGCGTCCGCAGCTCGTGCGAGACGTTGGCCAAAAATTCGGTGCGGATTTGCTCCGCCTTGCTCCGGTCCCGTTCGGTCAGCTCGAGCTTGCCCGCCATCGAATTGATCGTCTGCGCCAAATCGCCGATTTCGTCGGTCGAGTCGATCTCGATCCGCTTCGCGTAGTTGCCCATGCCGATTTCCGAGGCGGCGCGGTCGATCTGCTGCAGCGGCCGGGAAATCGACCACGATAAATAAGAGACCATCGCGGTGGAGATGAGCACGCCGAACAGCGTTCCCCATAAAATCGTTTCGCGAATTTGGCTGACCGTCTCCTGAATGCCGTTGACCGGCGAATGGAGCACGATGCCGCCGTATATCCGGTTGTCTTTCCCCCAAGGGACGGCGACGGACAGCATCGGCTGCGTCAGCCCTTCGACCGACAGCTCGCTGATCGCCGTGCCGCCGCCGGCGACTTTTTTGGCGATGGACGCGGCGACCGACTTGCCGATAAACACTTCGTCCTTCGTCGACGTGGCGATGATTTTGCCGTTTTCGTCGAATATCCAAATGCGCGCATCGAACGTTTGATCGAAAAAGACGAGCATCGACTCGACCGATTGGTCGACGACGTGCGTATCCTGAATCGCCAAATTGATTTTTTTCGCCTTGCGAAGCAGCTCCTCCTGCGTGCTGTCGTAAATGTACCCTTTGGCCAAAAACGAGATCATGAGGCCGACGACGCCGAGCCCGAGCAGCACCGTAAGCAAATACCCGACCAGCAGCCGGCGGAAAATGCTTTTGTTAATCGCCTGCAGCATCGCTCGTCACCGCCTCGAATTTATAGCCGACCCCCCACACCGTATGAATGTACCCGCGCTTCAGATCGGCCAGCTTTTCGCGCAGCTTCTTGACGTGCACGTCCACGGTGCGGATATCGCCGTAAAAATCGTAGCCCCATACCTGCTCGAGCAGCTGCTCCCGCGAAAACACCGTTCCCGGCGATTTGGCGAGATGGACGAGCAGGTCGAACTCCTTCGGGCGGAACGGGCATCTCTCGCCGTTCACGACGACTTCCCGGCGCTCCGGGTCGATCGTCAGCTCCCCGAAATCGTAAACCGCGGTCCGGCTTTCCTCCTCGATCCCCGCCTTCCGCTGCATGCGGCGAAATATCGCCTTGATCCGGGACATGAGCTCCCTCGGACTGAACGGCTTCGTCACGTAATCGTCGGCGCCCAGCTCGAGCCCGAGCACGCGGTCGAACTCGTCGCCCTTGGCGGTCAGCATAATGATCGGGACGTCCCGCTTCTTCAATATTTCCCGGCAAGCCGTAAACCCGTCCATGACCGGCATCATCACGTCGAGGATGACGATATCCGGGTCCTCCGACTCCACGAGCTGAACCGCTTCCGCGCCGTTTTCGGCTTCCAGCAAATCGTACTGATGGCTTTGGAAAAAAATGCGCAAGATTTCCCTCACGTTCGGATCGTCGTCGGCTACGAGCACTTTCAAACGGTTCATCGCTTCGATCACCTCCCTACCATTGTAATGAAAAATGCGGACAATTTTAAGCTTTGCAGATTAGAATTCGATAAGATGCCGCCGCCAAACGGAAAAATGAAGCAAAAAAAGGGCGGCCCGGATCGCTTGCAGAAGCGATTCGAACCGCCATATATCGAGGTTGAGCGGGATAGCAAAGGTTGCTGGAAAAGCTTCCGAGCGAAGCTTTTCGGACTGGCTGGGCAGCGTTTCCGCGCGAGGGCCAAAAGCCCGTTGTCAAAAGGCTGCGCGGCTGCGCTTATTTCGGAGCCGTCGTGCTGCCGGACGACGAACCCGTCGAACCCGTGCTAGACGATCCGGCGCCGCCGGAGCTGCTCGAAGAGCCGGAGGAGCCTGTCGAGCCGGACGAACCGGAAGACGATCCCGAGGAGCCGGTCGAACCCGTCGAACCGGAAGATCCGGACGAACCCGTGGAGCCCGAAGATCCGGTAGAGCTGCTCGAACCGGTCGAACCGGAGCTTCCGGACTTGGATGTATCCGTCGAGCCGCTTTTGCTGCCGCCGGACGAACCGCTCGTCGAGCTTCCGCCCGAATCCGGGCTCAGCGTCGGATCGGCCCCCCCGGAACAACCCGTCAGCATCGCGGCGCCGATCACGCCGATCAATAGAGCCATGGACAACTTTTTGTTCATTGTCAATCTCCTCCCGTGAACTTTGCGCGAAGCAAAGTTTGCTTTTCGAAAGCGTCCGCTTTCGGAAAGTCCGGACTGCCGGAGTCGGCCTTGCGTCCTGACATGCCCTTAGTATACAGGGGAGAAATGAGCAAAGTATGATCGAACGATGATGCTTTATGATCGAAATGTTAAAAAAGTATGAACGGCTATCTTCGAACGAACCGGTCGAAAGCGGCCTGCTTCAGCCGGACGGCCTCGTCGATGCCCATCCGGCGGACGGCGGCGACGAAATCGTCGAAACGGTCCAGCGGCTCCACGCCCATGATGAACTTGTTTACCATTTCGTCGTAATACGTGTTGACATCGTTCATGATCGAAGCGATTTTCTCGCTTTCTTCCGAAGTCGGAGTGGTCGGCGGCACCAGCTTCGAATGATCGGCCTTCATCCATGCCGCGATCGCCTGCTTCTGTTCCGGCCTACTCGTATACTGCTCCGCAAACCGCTTGTCATAAACGAAAGGCCCGGAAAACGTACCGTGGGAATATCGGGCCAACGCATGGCTAACGCTCAGCTTCTCGGGGTTGTTCGTAATCAGCTCGGTTCATTTGGGATACCCGTTCTCTAGTTTGTAGCTGACATTTTCTGTGCCGAAATTGAACAGCAAATTTCCGGCTTCGCCGTACGCGTAATCGAGCCATCTGACGATCTTCTCCGGATGCTCGGCCGCGGCGCTGATCGCCGCGCCTCTCGTTTTTGCCTTGGTAATTCGGGTTCGTTCGGCCGAACAATTGCTCGCTCCCCGCTTGTCGTACGGCGTCACTTTTTTCGCGAAAGCTTCAATAGGTCGTAAAGAACGGTCAAATAGTCGCCTCTGGAGACGATGCCTTCTTCGCCTTCGAACGGATTGGGGCGGCTGACCCCAAGCGAACGGCAAGCCGCGCCGAGCCATCGCGCCGCCATGGAGCGCGGCAAGTTTGGCTTCGCCGCCCAATAGTCGCGGTACGGCGGCTCCTCCGCCAGCTTGCGCGGACCGATGTCGACTCCCGCCGGCGCGATCCGGTCCGTCGCCGGCAGCGGCGGCAGCTTCGCCCCGCCCGGCAGCCCCCGGGCGAGACCGAGCCACAGCGAGGCGTCGGCGACGGTGCACGCTTCGTCCGGCTTCGCCTCGTAGCCGGTGAAAAACGACTTCGTGCCGAAATATTGCAGCGCCGGATGCGCCGCATGGTCCGGCCGGACGTCGCGAAAATACGTGATGAGCTGCCCCGCCTCGATCAGCTCGTCCTGCAGCCGGTCGACGCAAACCCGCTGCACCGGCTCGCCGGTCTCCAGGCAGAGCGACGACGCCGCGCCGGCGGCAAAGCCGAGCTGCATCCAGAACGGCTCCATCCGGATCGTGCCGAAGCCCATATGCGTGGCGGATACGGCGACCGGCACGAGCAAGTTCGGCACCGTCTCCGGCACCATGACGCCGAACGGAATTTGGTACACCTCGGTCAGCGCCCCGAAGCCGAGAAAGCCTTCGAGCGCGCGATTTTGCCCGATCGCCTCCCGTTTCCGGGTCGCGTGGGAATCGATCGCATAGTCGCCGGTGGCGATGCTGTCGCGGTGAATCGGCGACCGCTGCAGCCCCGGGGCGAGCCTGGCGTCGTTTTCCGTGAACGTATACGCGCCGACGATCCGCCGCGCTTCCCGGACGTACAGCTGCGGCGGGAAATGGTCCGTTTCCGGGAATTCGTCGGCCGCGTAGCCCCACCGCAGCGCCTCTTCGCGAAACGGCGCGGGCAGCGCCTCGTCGTGCTGCAAAAACCAGAGCAGCCCTTGAATGTACTCCCGATGCCGCCGCGCGATCCGCTCGCGCACGTCCCGGCTCCCTTCCGGATATTCGAGATTTTCTTCGGGCAAATCGGTCGAAAGCTGGCAGTTGTGATGGTTGTTCGTATCGGTCTTGCCGTTCGGAATGCGCGACAGCTTGACGACGTCGCCGAACGATTGCAGCCGCCCCGCGGCGATATCGCCGATCAGGCTCGCATACTCGCCGCGGTCGTAGTTGTCCGGCTTGGCGAACGGAACGCGGTTGGCCGGATCGTCGGTCATGCACAGCCGGAAATTGTACGCCTGCAGCAGCCCGTCCCCTTCGCCGGTGCTGCCGGGCAGCACCTCCTTCGTCCGGTACTCGCAGTACAGCTTGCCGGCGAATTCCTCGTTCCACTCGTCGCGGGATTCGCGTCCGAGCCGGTACGGGACGCCCGCCATGGCGGCCAAATCCCCTTCGTACGTCGCGTCGACGAACTGCCCGGCCTCGTATGTCGCGCTCGCCCCCGTCCCGATCTGTACGACGTTGACGCGAACGATCCGGCCTCCCTCCGTCTCCGCGCCGGTCAGCTCGCGCTGCAGGTGAACGTCGATGTTCGGCTCCCGTTCCAGCAGCTGACGCATCACGCGCCGCGCCACGGACGGCTCGAAGCGAAGTCCGCCGCTGCATTCCCGGACCTGCCGCGAATGCTCCCCGTATACGGTGACGTAATGGTTGTAAATAAGCTCCAGAAATTGTCCGAAAATCGAGCCCGACGTGTCGACGGATCGGATGTCCGTCTCTCCCAGGCCGCTCGTCATCAGTCCGCCGATAAACGCCGACGGCTCGAGCAGCAGCGTACGCCTGCCGCGCCGGGCCGCCGCGATGGCCGCTCCGATGCCCGCCGGCGTCGCTCCGTAAACGATCACTTCCGCTTTCAACTTCGTCATGGTTGCACCTTCCTAATGCGCAGTACGGTTTCTTTCCCCGGCCCGGCAGTTTTGCACCGCTGCCGGGAGAAAGCTTGGTCATGGCGCGCATTGTTTCTTTTACCCATTATAGGCGACCTGCGGACCGCTTCCAGTTTAACTTTAGTTTCATGAAAAAAGCTGCAGCGGCAACAATTCCGCCTGGAACAGCGCTTTCTCCGAAGATGCCCCGTCGGCGGTTCCCAATGCGCGCGCAAACGTGGTACGATGCTTATACGACTTCGATCGCCGAGGTGATAAGCAGCATGCCCGTCGTCAAATCCGTTACGCTTCGCACGATCGCCGCGGAGCTCGGTTTAACCGTCCAAACCGTGTCCAAGGCGCTCAAAGGCCGGCCCGGCATGTCCGAGGCGACCCGCCAGCTCGTCGTCCAAACGGCGGAACGGCTCGGCTACTTTACGAAGGAGCAAATTCGCAGCCTGCGCGCGGACCGTATTATTCCGTACCCGCTCGAGCGCAAAAGGTTCGTGCTCCTCCAAACGTCGCATTCCTCGGGGTTTTTGCGGCTTTTGCTGGAAGGTCTTCACGAGCGGTTCGCCGCGTTCGGCCACCAGATCGAGGTGATGATCCCCCCTTCGGTCGCGACGGAAAAAGCGATGAACGACTGGATCGAGCGCAGCGGCCTCGAATACGCGGACGGGCTGTTCGTAGCGGCCAGCATCATGCCGAAGGAGTGGGAGCCGAAGCTGCTCGCGCTGCCCGTACCGAAAATATTGCTCAATTTCCCGCCGCTCGGCGCCAAGGTGGACAGCGTCGTCTGGGATTTGTACGAAGCGACGTATCAGGCCGTCGCCTACCTTCGTTCGATCGGCCACGTCCGGATCATGTATGTCGGGGACACGCACCGCCAACGAGGCTATTTGCTGCGCTGGCAGGCGTTCGTTCACGCGATGAACGAATTCCGCCTCGAGGTCGAGCCGTCCGCCCACTCGATCGGAGAACATACGTCCTCGTGGCTCGAGGAGCTTCGGGAGAAATTGGAGCGATTCACCCCCACGGCGATCGTCTGCGGGATCGACGGCGAAGTCGCCGGCGTATACCGGCTATGCTCGGATATGGGGCTGCGCATCCCCGACGATCTGTCGATGATCGGCCTGCTGAACGAGCAGCCCGCATCGCTGCCGCCTTTCACGATGCCGCTGCTGCCGATTCGCGAGTCGGGCTACCGGGCGGCCGACCGCATGCTGTGGCGCATCGCGAACCCGACGCTCCCGTACGAGCATATCCGCATTCAGGGAGAGCTGCGAATCGGCCGTACGACCGCCCGGAACGGGAGGAGCTGAACGCCGGGCCGCTCATCTCGTCGTATAGCTGACGAACCAGAAGCTGCCGCCCGCGAATACGGTCAAATGGCGGGAAACCGGCTCGAACAGCTCCCGCAGCTCCCGCTCGGTGTAGTAGTTTTTGACGATTTCATGCTGCGTTCCGTCCGCAAGCGTGCGCAGCTTGTACGTATCTTCGGCGTCCTCCTTGACGATCAGCGGGCCGCCCCGGCCTTCCACATAGACGTTATCCGCCATAAAGACGGCCGCGCCGCTGCCGAGCCGGGCATGAAGGCGGGCGAGAAAATCGGACAGCTTGTTTTTCGGGACGTGCGACAGCCAGAAGCAGGCGAGCGCGGCGTCGAACTGTCCCGGTATCGACTCCGGCTTGTACGCGTCGCCGATCATGAACCGGACCGTCCCGGGGAGCCGCTTGCTCTCGGCGATTTCGATCACCTCCGGACGGATGTCCACGCCGACGATACGGCTTGCCGCCCCGGCCGCCTTTTCCGTCCAATAGCCGGTGCCGCAAGCGAGCTCGAGCACGGACCGGTTTCGGACGGTTTGAACGATCCGCGCCGACAAATGGGCGAGCTCCTCCCGATAGCCGGGATCGTCCCGCTCGTATACCGACTCGTATTCGCTCGCTCTGGCGCCGTAATAGCGCTGCAGGTCGCTCGCGTCCCGCGCGATCGCGTCCAGCCTGGCGCCAAATGCGTTCGCATTCGCGTTCGCGTTCGCGGCATGGCCTCCCGCATCGATCAAGCCGGCGAAAATCGCCCCTCCCGCCGCTTTGTAATGCGCGAGCATGCCGTGAGTCGCCATCACGATCAGCTGGGTCATCGACAGCCCGGTCTGTTCGGCCATCGCGCTCAAGTCGCTTTTGACGCGGTCGGGCAAATAGACAGTCAAGCGCTTCGTTTTCGGATCGGACACCCGTTCTCCTCCCTTATCGACAACATAACACATAATAGATGTCATCATAACATAAATAATGTGTTATTCCCATCACGAGTTCGTCCGATGCTCCGACAATAAATAATTGCAGGTGCTCGCGTGCTTCAGCTCATCCAACATAATGCCGAACACCGTATCTTTGTAAATGCCGGCGGGCAGCCCGAACCAAATGTTTCGGTAACGCTCGACCGCCGACAATTCGCCCTCCAGCGCGCGCCGCAGCCCTTCCGCATACGTTTTCGGCTTCTCGTGCGTCCCTTCGCCGGCGCCCGCCATCGGCCGACCGGTCAAATCCTTGTACATCTCCCGGAACATTCGGCTATGAACGCGTTCATCGTCGCGGATCGCTTCGATCTTCGCGGCGTCCTCCGACGGGGCAAGCTTGATCAAATCGTCGTAAAACAACTCGTCGTTCCGTTCGCCTTTCGCCGCCTCCCCGATCATGTCGATCGCCTGGCGCATGCTCGTCATCCAAACCGGAACGAACTCCGCGCGAATCCAATACGGCGTTACCCAATACAAGTCGTTTTCCTCCCGTCGATCGAACCGTTTCGTTCATCTATATGCGCATTCGCCCGGATCGGTCCGTCTCCCATGGAAGCGCCTTGTGTCGGAACTGTCTTATAAAAAATAATAAATGTACATTATATTGATTCAATACATGCTATCCTCTTTTTTGTAATCGCTTTCTACAATAGAATCGAAAGGATGTGAGCGCATGATGACGAAATTCGATCGGCAAAGCTCGGCGCGGATTTCGGGACGCTATCGTCGCCCTTTCATTTGGACCCTGCTTGCAAGTCTGCTGTTCGACGCGTTTGCGTTCGCCGTCGTCGCCTTCGCCGACGATGCCCGGGAGACGGTCTCCCCGTCCGCGACCTCTTATGCCGCTTCGGCCAACCTGGTCGCCAATCCCGGCTTCGAGCAGGTGTCCGGAGGAAAGCCGTCCGACTGGGTCATGTTCAACACGTCAACCTATCAATCCGTGACGAATACGGTGTACAGCGGATCGTACGCCGTGAAGCTGACGAACAATCTCGTCGGCAACGGGCTGCGCAGCTCGAAAATCGCCGTTAAGCCCGGAATCGCGTACAAGGCTTCCGTTTATTCGTATAACGAAAGCGGCGGCTCCCAGCTGTATTTGGAGTTTTGGGATCGGAACAACGTCCGAATCGGCGTGAAAACAACCGGCCAATCGATCCCCGCAGCGTGGACGAAAATGGAGGCGTCGCTGGCCGCCCCCGCAAACGCGGTCACGGCGACCGTATTGTTGTATCAAAACGCGTCCAATAAAGGCGTCGCTTATTATGACGACGCTTCCTTGACGATCGAGCCGACTTCGACGCCGTTTGCGGCGTTGACGGAATTGTCGCGTTCGCCGGGCGTCGAGTCCGGAACGGCGGGCGAAGCGCTGCTCCTGACAAACGTCCGGCCCGGACAATTCGTCGAGTACGAGCTGCCGGTTGCAGCGGCCGGATTTTACGACATTCGGCTGGCGGGCGCCGCTTCGCCTTCCGGAGGTCGAGCCCATGTGCTGCTGGACGGCGAACCGATCGGGGAAATCGATTTTTACGGCCCGGACGGGGGGCGTACCGAGCTCGTCGTATCCAAGCCGCTTGCGGCCGGAAAGCGCGTGTTGAAATTGCAAGGAGCGGGCAAGCATGCCGATTCGGCCGGGTACGATCTGCTCCCCGCGCAAATCGTACTGTTTCTCGACTTGATTGCGGAAAACGTTCAACGCGTCGAAGCCGACCTGGACGCGGCGCAAAGCTTGCTGAACGCCGCGAACGCCAAGCTTCTTCCCGGCGGCGCCCCGGCGGATCTGTACTTGCGCGCCCGGTCGACGGAGCTCGCAAACGCGCTTCAGTCGCTGAGGGAGCGCAGCCGGCAGCCGGACATCGACTATGCGACATCCGCCGCCTTGGTGGCGGAAGCCGGCAAACGGATATGGGAAATAAAACGGTTTACGAACTTCGCCGAAGTCCGGCATGCGCAGCCCGGCGGCGGCTTCGGACTCGCGACCGCCGATTCCATGGCGCTCGTCTATCCGCTCGATCTGCCTTGCCTATGCAGGGCCGAACCTGCGGCCGTCTCGCTCGCCCAAGGCGAATACGAGAGCATCCAGGCCGTCGTGATGCCGTACGGCGAACCGCTTGCCGGCGTAAACGCCCGAGTCGCGGCCGTTTCGGGACCGAACGGCGATGCCGTACCGGCGTCGATGCTCCGCGTTGACGTCGCTCCGCTCGGTTCGGTGAATGTCAAACCGACCGGCCAATATTCGATCCCGGCTTCGGCGAACAGCCCGGGCAGCTACTACGGCTGGACGCCGGATCCGATTCGTTCGGATCTTGCCGAAGTCGATGTGCCTGCCGGGACGATGCAGCCGTATTGGATCGAGCTGTATGCGAGCCCGCTTCTTCCTCCCGGCAAATACCGCGCAAGCATCGCGTTCCGGGCGAACGGGCTGCCCGCTCAATCGCTCGATCTGCAGGTTGACGTATGGCCGATCGAGCTGGACGACCGGCCGAAGCTGGCCACGTCCATGACGACGAACCCGCAAAGCTTTTACGCGACATACGGCATTACGGACCCCGCGGAAATGGAGCGGATGAAGAACGTCTATTTCGACTTTTTGGAAACGTTCAAAATCGAACCGGACCTGATTTACCGGAATACGCCGCCTACGGTCGAAGAATTGAAACGAATCGAGAGCAAATGGGGCCTGCGCCAGTTCAACGTTCTGTACATCGATCCCCGCGTCGGGTTCGATCTGGGGAAACCGGAAACGTGGCAGCCCCGCATCGATTCGCTTCTGAATACGATCGGCGCCGCGATGGTTGAATACGAGAAAGCCGGACTGGCCCATAAAGCCTACATCTACGGCTTCGACGAAACCCGCTCCGAGTATAACCGTCTCGTCAAAGAAATCCTTCGGCAATTGAAGGCGCGTTTTCCGAACGTGCCGGTCATGTCGACGTACTTGGATCGGACGCTCGGCGCCCAATCCGGCTTGGCGGGCATGATCGACATTTGGGTCCCCGGCGTCGAGGCCATCGACCATACCGCCCGGCAAACCGCCCAGGAGCGGGGCGATCTGGTGTACTGGTACTTGCACGTCAGCGTCAAATCGCCGAATCCGAACTGGTTTAACGGCTACTTGCCGAGCGATACCCGCGTCCTGCTCGGACCGTTGTCGCACAAGCTTCAATTGGACGGCTTCCTGTACTACAACATCAACCGCTGGATCGGCCGGGCCCCGATGAGCGACGGCGTTTTGAGCCATTGGGATCCGCGCACGTATCCGAACGCGGACGGGGACGGCTCGCTGTATTACCCGGGCCCGGAAGGACCGCTCGCTTCGCAGCGGCTGCAAAATTTCCGGGACGGCATGGAGGATTACAACCTGCTCGAGGAGCTGGAAAACGAAATCCGGGAAGCGGAAACGCGGGGAGCGCCGGGAGACGTACTGGCGGACGCCCGCGTTCTGCTCGGAGCGGGCGCGGTGGCGACGGACGAAAGGAACTTTACGAAAGATCCGGCCGCATACAGGCAATGGCGGGACCGCGTTGCCGACATGATTGTCGATTTATCGAAACATACGGCGCCGGAACGCATTCGGAAACGGATGGACGCCTATGAAGCATCCGGCGAACTGAAGCGGCCGCTTCTCTCCCAGCTCGACAATAACCTGAAGCAGGCGATTCACCACTTTGAGCAAGGAAGAACCGAGCAGGCGGTCAAAAGCTTGGACGATTTCTTGAAGCATTTGTCCAACGCGGGGCTGCAAAGCGCGGTCGGCGAACAAGCCAAGACGCAGTTGACAGCCGATATCCGAAGGCTGATCGCAATCTGGCAGCGTTAAAAGCCGAGCCGGCTTATCGTCCGTAGAGATGCCGTCTTCGTTTTGCGAATATGACAAATTGGAAAAACCGCCGGAGAATAACGCTCCGGCGGTGTTTTTTTACGCGCAAACCGAGGCTGCAGCACGGCTTCAAAGGCGGCCCGCAAACGTATGCCCTGTTCCCCGTCCCTCCGAGTTCCCGAATCGCTTAAAAAACCTGTCGACATTTGCCGACAGGCCGAAGTCTCGCGATTTCC
Source organism: Paenibacillus sp. GYB003 (assembly GCF_036577625.1). Taxonomy (NCBI): domain Bacteria; kingdom Bacillati; phylum Bacillota; class Bacilli; order Caryophanales; family Paenibacillaceae; genus Paenibacillus; species Paenibacillus sp. GYB003. The sequence goes on from NZ_JARBDC010000032.1 coordinate 152,871, forward strand.
GTAAGAGTGCAGGTCGGAGCGGTGAACGGCGGCTGCCGGACTCCATACGGCTCACGGCGTTCGACCTATTCGTCCGTCCCATTTCCCGGGAAATGTCACTTTTTGCCCGTATGAATGACAAGCTTGTAGCCAAGACCGCGAATCGAATCGATTTGCACCGTCTCCTGATTCATTTCCAGCTTCTTGCGCAGCGAGCTGACGTGAACGTCCACGGTCCGCTGTCCGCCGACGTAATCGAAGCCCCAAACCACGTTCATCAAGTCGTCCCGCGTCACGACGACGCCCGGGCGCTGCACCAAGTAGAGCAGCACCTCGAACTCTTTCGGACGCAGCTGAATTTGCTCGCCGTTCAGGACGACCTCGTATTTTTCCGGATATATTTTCAAATCGGCGGCCTGGATGACTTTGCCGTCCTCCGGCTCTTCGGCCAACTGCGGCGTATCGGTGCCGGATCTGCGCATGACGGCCGAAACGCGGGCGAGCAGCTCGGCGACTCCGAACGGCTTCGTAATGTAATCGTCGGCGCCGGCTTTCAAGCCTTGCACGACTTCTTCCTCGGCGTTGCGCGCGGTCAAAATGATGACCGGCGTCTTGACGCCTTTTTGTCTAAGCTTTCCCAGCACCTCGAAGCCGTTCATCCCCGGGAGCATGATATCCAGTATAATCAGGTCGAACGATTGCTCGAGAGCGGCTTGCAGCCCCTCTCCGCCATGATCGACCAATTTCGTATGGTAGCCTTCTTGAGTCAGGTTGTACGAGAGCAGTCGGGCGAGCGTCGGTTCATCTTCGACGACGAGAATATGTTTCTGCATGCATGGCAACCCCCAGCGACACTTTGCGATTTGTTTCGCGCTCTCCAAGCTTACCACAACTTTGTAAAGATTGCATAAAGGTTATGTTAAATTCGTGTAAATTACGACTGGATGACCGGCAGCTCCAATATAAACGTGGAGCCGAGCCCGATGTCGCTTTCGACGCGAATCGTCCCTTTGTGCAGCTCGACCAAATGCTTGACGATCGACAAGCCGAGTCCGGTGCCGCCGGAGCTGCGCGATCTCGCTTTGTCTACGCGGTAAAACCGTTCGAAAATGCGGGGCAAATCTTTTTTCGGAATGCCGATGCCCGTGTCGGAAATGGCGATGCGAATTTTCTCGATCTCTCCTTCTACGGCTACCTCCTCGACCTGAACTTTCACTTTGCCCCCTTCCGGGGTATAGTTGATGCCGTTGGACAGCAAATTGATGAAAATTTGCCGCAGCCGGTCTTCGTCCGCTTCGATATACAGCTCCGGATCGACCTGCATCTCGAGCCCGATTTCTTTTTTGCTCGCCGCCGACCGCATCATATCGAGCGTCTTGCCGACGAAGCTGCTCAGATGGACGGGGGAAAACTGCAGCGGAACGCGCTTCGACTCGACCTTGGACAGCTCCAAAATATCGCCGATAAGCCGGTTCAGCCGTTCGCTTTCGTCGTAAATGATTTGCAAAAACGATTTGGCGATTTCCGGATCGTTCATCGCCCCGGCCAGCAGCGTTTCGGCGAACCCTTTCACCGCCGCGACCGGCGTTTTCAGCTCGTGGGAAACGTTCGCGACGAATTCGCTGCGCATTTTCTCCAGCCTGCGAATCGCCGTAATGTCGTGCAGCACGATGACGAGTCCGAGCCATTCGTCCTCGACCGCCTTCATCGGAACGAGATTCACCTCGACGATGCGCTCGTCCGGAAAATACAAATTGATTTCGTCGCGAATGCGCTCGCCGCTCTCGATGCAATGCTTGATAAGCTGGATCAGCTCGTACGGCTGCTTGGCGCCGTCGTACCGTTTGCCGATCGAATCGGCCGAATCGTAGCCGAGAATGTCTTCGGCCGACCGGTTCATCAGCACGATGCGCTCGTCGCCGTCGATCATGACGACCCCGCTGACCATGTTGTCCAGCACGCCGGACAGCCGGCTTTCGTTTTCCAAAATGCGGTGCATTTGCTGCTGCAGGCTGTCCGCCATCGTATTGATCGCCTGGCCGAGCTGGCCGATTTCGTCGCGGTTGCGCAAGTAGACGCGCGATTTGTAGTTCATCTTCGTAATTTGCCGCGCGACGCGCGTAATTTTATCGATCGGCCGCGTCAGCTGATGGGCGACCCGGAAGCTGATCAGGCCGGCGATGCAGAAGACGACGAGCAGGCCGCCGAGCAAGCCGAGCCATAGGTGGCGGATCGTTTTCTCGATTTCGCCGAGCCCCATCGACAGGCGCAAATAGCCGACGACGTCGGATCCGTCCCGGACCGCCATCGCCACGTACAGCATGTTGCCCCCGGTCGAATCGCTGTGCCGTTTCGAATAGCCGGTTCCGCTTTCCATCGCCTCCCGCACTTCCTGCCTGTCGGCATGGTTGTCCATCCCCCGCGGATCGAGATCGGAATCCCCGAACACCGTTCCGTCGGCGGCGATGTACGTGACGCGGGCGCCGGCCGACTGCTTCAAATAGACCGCCTGCTCGGCGAAAAAAGCGCCGTTCCGGCTTTTAAACTGGTTGACGCTGTCCGGTACGGTCGCGAGAATGATTTGGATTTCCCGCTTCATGCTTTCCTGCAAGGCGGCGAGGTGCGATCTCTCCAGCATGACGGCGACAAACAGGCCGGCGCACAGCACCGAGCAGCCGATCAGGACGATAAACAGCACCGCCAGCCGCGTCCGAAACTTGTTCATGGAGCCTTGTCCACTCCTTCGTCGTGTCCCGCAAACGATCGTGCGAATATAGTATTCGCCGAATCGATTACGTTATCATTGAGTAATCGTAGCGCCGGCCTCGCGCTTTTTCCAGTAAAGATTTTGTAAACGATGCTGGAGCGTCGCCATCGGCTGCTGGATCAGGATGCCCATGACGACGGGCACCGCGGCCGCCGGCTCGAAATATTGCAGGGCGATGACGATGCCGAGCGAAATGTTGCGCATCCCGGAGCTGTACGTGATCGTCACCAGGACGGGCTTGCTGCGAAACGGCAGCGCGCCGAACAAGCCGAGCGCGTAGCAAAACGCCACAAAGAGGAGCACGACCGGCACGAGCTTGAGCAGCTCCCCCTTCATCGCGAACGCGTGCGGCGCGATGGCGGCGGCGTTGATGAAAATGACGGCGGCGAACGCGAGCTTCGACGTCGGCGCGGTTACAGGGGCCGACCGCGCCTTCGCCCTGCCGCGCGTCAACGCGTTGACCGCGACGCCGATGACCGTCGGGACGAAGACGATGACGAGCAAATCCCGCATAATGTGCCAATAGTCGAAATGGATGTCCGCCCCGAACAGCAGACCGATCGCCAGCGGAACGACGAAAGGACTGATCAGCGAATCGATGACGATCATCGAGAGGACGAGCGGGACGTTGCCGCCCGACAGCCCGACCCAGATGACGGAGGAGACGCCGAGCGGAATGACCGCGAACAGGACGAGCCCGACCACGTAGGGCGACCCTGCGCCGAACAGCATCGTTCCCGCCGCGTAAGCGACCAGCGGAGCGACGACGTGCACGAGCGCCAGCGTCATCAGGATCGGCAGCGGCATCCGGAGCGCGTCCCGCACCTGCTTCGGACTGCAGCCGAGCGCCATGACGAACGTCAAGTAGGCGAACAAATACGGCACGAGCGCCGTGCCGCCCTCCAGCCATCGGTAAAAGAAAAACCCGAGTATCATCGATACCGGGATAATCAGAAACATGTTCGCTTCGAACCAGTCGTTGAAGCGGATGCCGAACGGCTTTTGTTTATCGGGTTTCATGGGGGAAGTTCATTCCTGTCCGCAGCCTTATTTGAATACCGGTTCCTTGAATTCGGCCAGCTTCTCGAGCGAGCTTTTGTCGACGTCGGCGTGCAGGCTGTTGCCGTGCGAATCCATCGTGACGATGGCGGCGAATCCTTCGACCTGCAGGTGCCACATCGCTTCCGGAATGCCGAACTCCATAAAATGGACGCCGTCCACTTTTTTGATGCATTCGGCGTAATATTGCGCCGCTCCGCCGATGGCGTTCAGGTAGACGGCGCCGTGCTCCTTCAGCGCGGCGAGCGTTTTCGGCCCCATCCCGCCTTTGCCGATGACGGCGCGCAGCCCGAACTTTTTCAAAATATCGCCCTGGTACGGCTCCTCGCGAATGCTCGTCGTCGGCCCGGCGGCGCGGACATGCCATTCTCCGCTCTCGTCCTTCGACATGACCGGCCCGCAATGGTAAATGACGTGGCCGTTCAGGTCGACCGGCGCGTCGTGATCGATCAAATATTTGTGCAGCGCGTCGCGGCCCGTATGCATCGGTCCGTTGATGACGACGACGTCGCCTACGCGTAATGCCCGAATTTGCTCCTCGGTAATCGGCGCCTGCAGCACGACTTCGCGCCGTCCTTCCGATGCGGCCGATGCTTTGGCGGCCGGATCGGCCATTTTCACGCTGCTGCCGCCCTCGTACACCCAGCTCTTGATCGCCCCGCTCCCCGTGTCGAGCACGACGCCCTGACGGCGGAACGCCCAGCAGTTGTAAGCGACCGAGACGAAGAAGCTGGCCGGCAGACGGTCCATGACGCCGACTTTGCAGCCGAGCAGCGTCACCTGGCCGCCGAAGCCCATCGTGCCGATGCCGAGCTTGTTCGCGTTTTCCAGCACGTACTCCTCCAGCTTCGCCAGCTCCGGATTCGGATTGACGTCGTCGACTTCGCGGAACAGCTGATGCTTGGCCAGCTCGTAGCCGGTCGTCCGGTCGCCGCCGATGCCGACGCCGATGAAGCCCGCGCTGCACCCTTGGCCTTGCGCCTGATAGACGGCGTGCATGATGCATTTGCGGATGCCGTCGAGATCGCGGCCCGCTTTGCCGACGCCTTCCAGCTCGGCCGGCAGGCTGTACTGGATGTTTTTATTTTCGCAGCCGCCGCCCTTCAGGATAAGCCGCACGTCGATGTCGTCCTTCTCCCACTGCTCGAAATGGATGACCGGCACGCCGGGGCCGATGTTGTCGCCGCTGTTGGCGCCGGTCAGCGAATCGACCGAGTTCGGGCGCAGCTTGCTGTCCTTCGTCGCCTGACGCACCGCCTCGACGATCTGCTTCTTCATTTCGATCTGATTGGCGCCGACCGGACAATGAATGATGAACGTCGGCATGCCGGTATCCTGGCAAATCGGCGAAACGTTGCATTCCGCCATCGTTATGTTTTCGGATATGGTCGAGAGCGACAACGCCGCCCGCGTCCCCTCGTCTTCCTGCTCCTGCGCGCGCTGAATGGCCCGGCGGACGTCCGCGGGCAAATTCGTCGACGTTTCCACGATAAGTTTATAAATGCTTTCCCGAAACTGCTGCATGCGATTGTTGTGCTCCTTTCGGACGTATAAAATGCTATAATGAATTCCTAAGTCGATCATACCACTTTAGAATCATTGTTGCTAGAAGTCTGTCCGCCGAAGCGGGGCCGACGAACGTTTAACGATCCGAGTCCGGAAGGATTTCCGCCGCTATCGTCGAATGAATGTTCGTATGCGTCAATACCGCATTCGACATGCCGAATCGTATTCGAAAGGGCGTTTCGCCCGGCAAGGAGCAGCTGCGATGACGAAACCGATTTTAACCGCGATGGTCATGTTCCTCGTCGGCATCACTTTACTGATGCCTTCCTTGAACGCTTCCCGCGGCAATGCGTACTATTCGAACCAGGTGGCGGTGCTGATGTACCACCACGTTCACGATACCGACGTCAGCTCCTCGACGATAACGTCCGGGCTGTTCGAGAACCAATTGACCTATTTGCGCGACAAAGGCTATCGGTTTATTTCTCTCGCGGAATTCGAAAGCTTCATGCGGGGCGGAGCCGTTCCCGACAACGCCGTTTTCGTCACGTTCGACGACGGCTACGAAAGCTTCTACAGCCACGCTTATCCGATTTTGGCCAGGCAGGACATACCGGCGACCGTCTTCGTCATTACCGACAAGCAGGACGAGCCGCAGCGGTACCAGCCGCCGTACATGACCCCGGAGCAGGTGAAGGCGATGACGTCGGCCCGCCCGGGCGCCATCAGCGCGCAGTGCCATACGCACGGCATGCATAACGATCCGGTTACGCCTAATATGACGCACCGGCTTGTCGTGAACGGCGTGCAGGAGACGGAGGAGCAGTACCGGAGCCGGATCGCCGCCGATACCGCGGAATGCGTCAAACGGATGACGCCGCTCGGCCCGGAGAAGGTGAACGCGCTCGCTTATCCGTACGGTGTCTTCGACGGCACGGCTTCGCGGCTGCTGAAGGAGGCCGGCATCGAATTCGCCTTCACGATCGTGCCGGAGATGGCGACGCGGGACCGCAACCCGCTGCAAATTCCGCGCATTAACGCCGGCAGTCCGAACGTTTCGCCGGAAAAGCTGCACCGGACGATTTTGAGACGGATCGTGGCCGGAGCGAAATAGGCGGAACGCGGCGGGGCGACCGGCGGCATCGGGAGCCGCCGTATGCGCCGGCTCGCACGCAACCGATACCCGATAGTCCGACTGCGCGAGATGGGAGGATACTCATTGTGGAAAGCCATTTTTTCGCCTATTTGTACCGGCTTCGCTATATCGAACGTTGGAGCCTGATGCGCAACAGCGTCAAAGAAAACGTCGCGGAGCATTCGTTCCACGTCTGCCTGCTCGTCCACGCGCTGTGCACGATCGCGAACGACGTCTACGGCAAGAAGCTGCCGACCGAAGCGATCGTGACCGAGGCGCTGTTCCACGATACGACCGAAGTGTTTACGGGCGATATCCCGACGCCGGTCAAGCATCATAACCCGAACATTTTGCGCAATTTCCGGGAAATCGAACAGATCGCCGCCGAGCGTCTCGTCGGCATGGTGCCGGACAGCCTGCAGCCGACGTACCGCCCGCTGATCGAGGCGAAAAAAGCGAATCCCGAGCACGCCCGCTACATCAAAGCCGCCGATCTGCTGGACGCCTACTTGAAATGCGTCTCCGAGCTGTCCGCCGGCAACCGGGAATTCGCCGTCGCCAAAAAACAGATCGAGCAGTCGATCGAAATGCTCGACATGCCGGAAATCCGTTATTTTTTGCGGCACTTCGCCCCGAGCTTCGAGAAAACGCTGGACGAGCTGAACGAGGAGTAAGCCGTCATTCGTAACGGTAAACGCGCTCCCCGTCGGCGGAATACCCGTCCAGCTCAAAACCGGGATGCACCTCGCTGTAACGGTCCTGGAGCGCAAACCAGAGCGTGTATCCCGCGCTTGTTCGGACCAGCTCGGCGTCTTTGTCGATATAACTGTTGATCCCTTTATGCCGGATATGGAGTCGGCGGACCGATTCGTCCTGCAGGACGCCGTAATAAAGCTGGTACCGCTTCGTTTTCGAGTTCATGTCGAGGTTGATCCATGCCCAGTGGCTCCCGTTTTGCGGGGATACCGTTCCGCCGCCGAAGCCCCATTGGAAGCGGCTTCCTTTTTTATCGATCAAGCCTGCGTTCAGCCCGCCGTCCGGGTCCTCGTAAAAGACGATAACCGCATCGTCCAGTTCGTGCCGATGCATGACGCGGCTGGATGAGATCCCCGATTTGTCCAACGCTTCCGCTGCCGACTTCTCCCCGCGATCTTCATACCCCGACGTCAAAACGAACAAGCAAACCGCCAGCAGCAGCAGACGTTTCATCGGTTCGCTTCCTTGTCTTCCGGCCGCTTAAGCGCGTTCCGGATTCGCGTATATGCAGCCCCGCGGACCGGGAGCGAAAGTAACGCGATGCGAATGTACGAGCCCATTCGTCGATCCCTCCTTTGGGTTCCCTTTATTAGACGCGGCTTCGCTTGCGGATGTTTCCAGAAACAAGAAAAAAACCGGACCGCCCGTCGGGCGTTCCGGCCGTTTTCGCTTTCTTTATTTGGGCCCCAGCATCATGCCGAGAAGAAGCACGTAGCTGACGCCGCCAATCAACGTAAACATGCGCAGCTTCCGCAGCGCTCCGCCCGCCGTATCGCCGCCGATCAAAGCTTTGAACGGCTTGGACGCCATCCCCGTCATCGCGAACATGACGAGAATGAGCACGACGGCGAGAACCATCCACCAGACGGAATATTCCGCTTTGCTGACCATATACCCCCCGGACAAAAAAGCCAAAATCAAGACGTACTGCCCGATCCGATTGCCCCGGCTGAGCGCGATCGCCGTCGTACGGTTTGTCGCTCCCCCTACCAAAAACGGAAGCAAAATGTAAAAGATGAGGGCCAACGCAGATAGAACGTGAATGATGTACATTGCCTGATACACGACGATATTGCCTCCTTCGGTTCCGCTTGGAATCGTATTCCACCTGTAGTATACCGAAAAGCGCGGCCCGATACAAACTTTCGCGTTTTCCGCCCGCAAACGAACGAAAACCTCCGAATCGCCCGCGAGAAGCGGACGATACCGGAGGCTTTGCATCCATCATCCGTCCATCGATCCGTCCGTCCGGCCGACGGTACGGTACGGCCAAACGGCCTTATCCGCCGTTGACGACCGCGATGACGTTCCGTACGGATTGGGCGGATTTGTCCATGGCCGCTTTCTCTTCGGCCGTCAATTCGAGCTCGATCACTTTCTCGATGCCGCCGCCGCCAAGAATCGTCAGCACGCCCATGAACAGGTTCTCGTAGCCGTATTCGCCTTCAAGCAGTGCGATCGTCGGCAAAATCCGCTTTTTGTCCTTCAAAATCGCTTCCGTCATTTGCACGAGCGAAGCGGCCGGCGCATAGTACGCGCTGCCGTTGCCGAGCAGGTTGACGATTTCGCCGCCGCCGGTGCGGGTGCGCTGCACGATCGCGTCGATGCGCTCCTTGGGGATCAGCTTCTCGATCGGGATGCCGCCTGCGCTGGAGTAGCGAACGAGCGGAACCATGTCGTCGCCGTGGCCGCCGAGAACGACGCCGCGCACGTCTTCGACCGATACGTTCAGCTCCTTAGCAATGAACGTATTGTAACGGGCCGTGTCGAGAACGCCGGATTGGCCGATGACGCGGTTTTTCGGGAAGCCGAGCGTTTGATAGGCGACGTACGTCATCGCGTCGACCGGATTGCTCAAAATGATGACGTACGCGTTCGGGCTGTATGTTTTGACGTTTTCGCACACCGATTTTACGATGCCGGCGTTCGTGTTGACGAGATCGTCGCGGCTCATGCCCGGCTTGCGGGCAATGCCGGCCGTGATGATGACGACGTCGGAATCTTTCGTATCTTCGTAGTTGGCCGTGCCGACGATGCTGCTGTCGAAGCCCTGTACCGGGCTCGCCTCGAGCATGTCGAGCGCTTTGCCCTTCGTCGGGTTTTCGAGCTGCGGGATGTCGAGCAGCACGACGTCGCCGAGCTCTTTTTGCCCGAGCAGAAACGCGGTAGTCGCGCCGGTGAAGCCCGCCCCTACGACGGTAATCTTTCTGCGCCGAATAGACATGGTAAGGAGACCTCCTTGACGGTTTGTCGAAGTTTCCAAAAGAAACTTTCGATAGTATGCAGCCCTTTCCTGTTTGCCATCTTTAAGCTCCGTTATAGGCGCCGTTTTCATACATTACGAATGGTTAACGGATTTGCGTTCCGTTAAACGTACCCGAATTCGCTTATCTCCGGTTCATAAAGGATTATTTTTCCGCTATTCGGCTCTACTGGCTCTTTCAGAGGCGAACTCATGCCCCAATAACGGATCGGCGTACCTTTATTTGAACGGATGCGTAGTAACTTGAGGCTGATAGCGGAATACAGTTCCGTAATGTCCGGTCGTCTCGGTTGGGTCGATCCCCCGGCGCGGCGAAGCCCCCTGCCCCGGATCCGAATCGAAGCCCCGATCCCTTTAAAAGTCTCGGGGGCCCCGAAATGTACTCGATGTACGCTTCGGAGCCCCTTTTCACTTGCTTCAGTCGATTAGCCCATGTTTTTGATAACGAGATTTGCGAACTCGGAGCATTTCACTTCGGTCGCGCCTTCCATCAGGCGGGCGAAGTCGTACGTAACCGTTTTGTTGGCGATCGACTGCTCGAGCCCTTTGTAGATCAGGTCGGCCGCTTCGAGCCAGCCGAGGTGCTCCAGCATCATGACGCCGGACAGCGTAACGGAGCCCGGGTTGACGACGTCGAGTCCCGCATATTTCGGAGCCGTGCCGTGCGTCGCTTCGAAAATCGCGTGGTGCGTCACATAGTTGATGTTCGCCCCCGGCGCGATGCCGATGCCGCCGACTTGAGCTGCCAGAGCGTCGGACAAGTAGTCGCCGTTCAGGTTGAGCGTCGCGATGACGTCGAAGTCCGTCGGACGGGTCAGCACTTGCTGCAGCGCGATGTCGGCGATCGCGTCCTTCACGATGATTTTGCCGGCCGCTTCGGCGTCTTTTTGCGCTTTGTTGGCCGCTTCGGCGCCTTGCTGCTCCTTGATGCGGTCGTATTGCGCCCAAGTGAACACCTTGTCGCCGTATTCGCGTTCCGCGAGCTCATAGCCCCAGTTTTTGAACGCGCCTTCGGTGAACTTCATGATATTGCCTTTATGCACGAGCGTAACGCTCTTGCGGCCGTGCTTGATCGCGTATTCGATCGAGGCGCGGACGAGACGCTCGGAGCCTTCCTTCGAAACCGGCTTGATGCCGATACCGGACGTTTCCGGGAAACGGATCTTTTTGACGCCCATTTCCTTTTGCAAAAATTCGAGCACTTTTTTCACTTCCGGCGTGCCTTCTTGCCATTCGACGCCGGCGTAGATGTCCTCGGTGTTTTCGCGGAAAATGACCATATCGACGAGCTCCGGACGTTTCACCGGCGAAGGAACGCCGTTGAAGTAGCGGACCGGGCGCAAGCAAACGTACAGGTCGAGCTCTTGGCGAAGCGCCACGTTCAGCGAGCGGATGCCGCCGCCTACCGGCGTCGTCAAAGGACCTTTGATCGCCACGATATATTCGCGGATCGCCGTCAGCGTGTCGGCCGGCAGCCAGCTGTTGAATTGATTGAACGCTTTTTCGCCGGCGTACACTTCGTACCATGCGATTTTTTTCTCGCCTTTATAAGCTTTCTCGACAGCCGCGTCCAATATGCGCTTGGAAGCCGCCCAAATGTCCGGGCCGGTGCCGTCGCCTTCGATGAACGGGATGATCGGGTTGTTCGGGACGATCAGCTTGCCGTTGTCGATGGTCAGCTTCTGACCTTCGGTCGGGAGTGCGTATTGTTCGAATTGAGCCATGGGAAACCTCCTGGTTTGAAAATGGATATGGAAAACGCCGCTTGGAATCGGGACTTCCCCGAAAGCGACCGGTATAAGCCGTTTGAAAACGTCGCATTGGGGAACAATTGGCGTCTATGCCCGCAAAAGAACGGGAGTCGCAGCCCCCGGGTCTGAAACGCCCCGTCCGAAGGGAATGATGGGTTTAGGGCTTTCCGTCGAAGCCGGAATTAACGGTTTTCGATCGGAACGTATTTCTGATTGACCGGGCCGGTATATTCGGCGCGCGGACGAATGAGACGATTGTCTCCGTATTGCTCCAAAATATGCGCCGTCCAACCGGACACGCGGCTGATGGCGAAAATCGGCGTGAACAGATCGCGCGGAATTTCGAGCGACGTGTACACCGAAGCCGAATAAAAGTCGACGTTCGGCTTGAGCCCTTTTTGCCCGGTTACGAGCTCTTCGATTTTGATCGACATGTCGTACCAGTTCATGTTGCCGGTAATTTTGCCGAGCTCGCGGGACATTTTTTGCAAATGCTTCGCGCGCGGGTCGCCGTTTTTGTAAACGCGGTGGCCGAAGCCCATAATTTTTTCCCTGTTCGCCAGCTTCTCGTTGATGTACGCTTCCACGTTCGCGGACGAGCCGATTTCTTCGAGCATCGCCATAACCGCTTCGTTCGCGCCGCCGTGCAGAGGGCCCTTCAGCGCGCCGATGGCGGACGTAACGCCGGAGTAAATGTCGGAAAGCGTGGCGACCGTTACGCGCGCGGCGAACGTCGACGCATTGAGCTCATGGTCGGCGTGAAGCACGAGCGCTTTGTTGAGCGCTTCGACCGCAACCGAATCCGGTTCTTTGCCGGTCAGCATGTACAGGAAATTGTAGGCGATCGACACGTTCGCCTTCGGCGCGATCGGCTCTTTGCCTTCGCGAATGCGGGCGAACGCCGCGACGATGGTCGGCAGCTGCGCTTGCAGACGAACCGCCTTGCGCAGGTTCGCTTCCGGGCTCATGTCGTTCGCTTCGCCGTCGTACAGCGCGAGCGCGGATACGGCCGAACGGAGAGCGGCCATCGAATTCGTATCTTTCGGATACAGCTTGATCTGCTGAATGACGGAGTCCGCCACGGCCGCGCTGTCGCTCAGCTGCTTGTGCAGCTGCTCCAGCTCGGATTTATTCGGCAGCTTGCCGTACCAAAGCAAATAAACGACCTCTTCGAAGGAGGCGTGCTCGGCCAAATCGTCAATGTCGATTCCACGGTATGTCAGTACGCCGTCGATGATCGAGCTGATCGAAGACGTTGTCGCAACTATGCCTTCCAAACCTTTCGTAGCTGTCATATCTGTATCGCTCCTTTTCGCTAAAAGTTGAGGTTAATCGCGCGACTGATCGAGAAAAACTATCAACTAATATGATAAATGATTTCAGACGATAAAGATACAAAACGGGGCATAAAACTTCATTATCGCGCCAATAAACATTTTTTTGGTAGAATAGATCTGCGTTGCTCATCACCGCGCATGGAGGCCGACAAACAGTCATGGAAAACGAACGCGTAGGCATTATCGACATCGGATCGAACTCGGTTCGGCTTGTCGTATATGAACGAATCGGCGCGAAATCGTATCGCGTCATCGACGAAAGCAAACAAGCGGCGAGGCTGAGCGCGGCGATCGCGCCCGACGGCTCGATCGCGGATCGCGATATCGGCCGCCTGGCGGCCATTTTGAACGATTTTCGGATGCTGTGCCGCGTCCATGGGGCGTCGACGGTGCGGGCCGTCGCCACGGCGGCGATCCGCAACGCGACAAACGGACGGTATGCGGCCGAGCAGCTGCGCCTCCGCACCGGGATGCGCGTCGAAATCGTATCCGGCGAAGAAGAAGCGCGCCTCGGATTTGTCGGCGTCATGAACGCGATGGACATCGCGGACGGCTATTTGATCGACATCGGCGGAGGCAGCACGGAAATATCGCTGTTTCGCGGCCGAACCCTCGTCCGCAGCGTTTCGTTTCCGTTCGGGGCGGTCAACACGGCCAAAGCGTATACGGACGGCGGCACGATCGGCAGGGAGGAAGCGAAAAGGCTGCGCGACACGGTATCCGCGTTCGCCAAAGGCGAAGGATGGCTGCAGAGCGGGCCCGGACTTCCGCTCGTCGGCTTGGGCGGGACGATTCGTTCCTTGTGTAAAATCGACCAAAGCATGAAAAAATATGCATTTTCGCAAACGCACCGGTACGAAATGAGCCCGTCCGACCTCGACCGTCTCGCCGGCTGGCTGCCGTCGCTGACCGCCAAAGAACGCGAAAAAGTCGAAGGGCTGTCCCGGAACCGCGCCGACATTATCGTGCCCGGATTGATCATCCTGCATACCCTGTTTTTGCATCTGCGCGCCGGCCGCTGCATCGTCAGCGGGGCCGGTTTGCGCGACGGCGTCTTTTACGAGACCGTCTTTCCCGGCGAGCCGATCCGCAGCGACGTGCTGGCGGACAGCGCGCATAACTTGCTCGCGCAGCATCCCGCCGTCTCCCCGGCGCATGCCGCTCAGGTGAGCCGTTTCGCCGTTCGGCTGTTCGACGATTTGTCGCTCGGGGAAACGTTCGGGCCGCGGGCGCGCGGGCTGCTGCAGGCCGCCGCGCTGCTGTACCGGATCGGGGTGACCGTCCATTTTTACGACTATCATCTGCATACGTTTTATTTGCTCGTCCATTCGCGGCTGGACGGGTTGACCCATCGCGAAGCGGTGCTGTGCGCCTTGATCGCCTCGTTCCGGTCGAAAAGCCGGAGCCGCGCCGCGATGGCGCCGTACAAGGAGCTGCTCGCCGACTCGGATTCGGACCTCGTTTACCGGCTCGGCTCGCTGCTGCAGCTCGCCGTCGCGCTCGACCGGAGCGAGACGCAGCCGATTGCGGACATCCGCGCGAGCGTTCGCGGGCAGGAGCTGCTCCTCGACTGGAGCAGCCGGCACGATCCCGCGATCGAGCTGAACGAAATCGAGCGGATATCCGGCGATTTCAAAAAAGGGTGGGGCTTGCGCCTCAAGCCGAATCGTTCGGCCGCTTCCACGTAACGATGCGCTGCGCCTCGAACTGGCTGCGCAGCGGCGCGGCCGGCTCCTCCGCCGTCCCGCGAACGTACTGTCCGTTCGGCGTCAAGATGCGCGCTTTCACATTGTCCGTCAGGCTGAGGCGCAAAATGCGGATGACCGTTTCCTTCAGCCGCGGGTCGAGCACCGGGCACATCAGCTCGATGCGGCGGGTCAGGTTGCGCGTCATCCAGTCGCTGCTGGACAGCCATACTTCGGGATCGCCGCCGTTTTCGAAATAAAAGATGCGCGAATGCTCGAGAAACCGGTCGACGACGCTGCGCACCGATATCGTTTCGCTGTAGCCCGGCACGCCCGGCTTCAGGCAGCAGACGCCCCGGACGATCAGCTCGATCGGCACGCCCGCGCGCGACGCCTCGTACAGCTTGTCGACCATCTCCTGATTCGACAGCGAATTCATTTTGGCGATGATGCGCGCCGGCCGGCCCGCCGCGGCGTTTTCCGCTTCGCGGGCGATCAGCCCGAGCAGCTTCGTCTTCATGTCGGCCGGCGCCACGCCGAACGCCTGCCAATCGTGCGGCGCGGAATAGCCGGTCATTTCGTTGAACAACACCGAGGCGTCCTCGCCGATCACCGGATTGCTCGTAAACAAGCCGACGTCGGTGTACAGCCGCGCCGTATTGTCGTTATAATTGCCGGTCCCGACGTGCACGTAGCGGCGCAGCCCGTCCTGCTCCTGACGGACGACGAGCAATATTTTCGCGTGCGTCTTCAGGCCGACCAAGCCGTACACGACGTGGCACCCCGCCTTTTCCAGCTGCCTCGCCCAGGCGATATTCCGCTCCTCGTCGAAGCGGGCTTTCAGCTCGACGACGGCCGTCACCTGCTTGCCCGCCTCGGCGGCCCGCGCCAAAGCGCTGACGATCGTCGAATTGCCGCTTACCCGGTACAGCGTCATTTTGATCGCCATGACGTCCGGATCGCCCGCCGCCTGCTCGATAAAATCGCATACGACGTCGAACGACTCGTACGGATGGTACACGAGCACGTCCTGCCGGCGGAGCGCCTCGAACAGATCGTCCGCCTCCTCCAGCTCGTACGGATATGCCGGCTCCAGCCTCGGATAGCGCAAATGGTCGAAATCGGGCAGCGAAGCCGACAGCTTCATCAAATAGCTGAGGTCGATCGGACCGTCGATTTCGAACACGTTTTCGCCGATTTCGAACTCTTCCTTAAGCATGTCCAGCGCGTACGGATGAAACCCTTTCTGCACCTCGAGCCTGACCGGAGACCCCCAGCGCCTGCGCTTCAGCTCCTTCTCGATCTCTTCGAGCAAATCTTCGGCGCCTTCCTCGTCAAGCGTCAAATCCGCGTTGCGCGTCAGCCGGAACGGATCCACGGATATCGGAACGTAGCCGGCGAACATCGTTCGAATATGCGTCTCGATCAAATCCTCGAGCAGCACGAATTCCTGCTTGACGCTGTTCGCGCGCGCCGGCACTTTGATCAAACGGGGCAGGTTGGACGGAACCTGCACGATCGCAAAGTACGGCTCCTCGTCCGGAGCGTCCCCTTCCCGCAACAGCGTGACCGCAAGATACAGGTTCAGGCTGTGCACGAGCGGAAACGGCCGGCTCTGGTCGACGGCCATCGGCGTAAGCACGGGAAAGACGTAATCGTGGAAATAGTGGTCCATCAGCTTTTTTTGATTCGGGGTCAAATCGGCGTTATCGGTAAAAATAATGCCTTCCTTGGCGAGCGCCCGCGACAGCTCGCGAAACGTTTTGTACTGCTCCTGAACCATTTTGCCGGTCCGCTTCATGATGCGGCGCAGCAGCCCTTCCGGCGTATAGCCGGTGAAATCTTTTTTCGCGTAGCCCGCCTTCAGCTGATCCGTAATGCCCGCGACGCGCACGCTCATGAATTCGTCCAAATTCGTCGACACGATCGACAAAAACTTGATCCGCTCGAGCAGCGGCGTCGAGCCGTCCTGCGCTTCCTCGAGCACGCGCCGGTTGAACTCGATCCAGCTCAAATCCCGGTTGATGTACATCGTCTTCGCTTGCGTCTGCGTCTGCTGCTGCGTCCACTTCGACACTTCGACTCCCCCACCCGCGATATGGTTTTTCTTTATTATCGCCGCCGATTGTTAGTCCGATGTTAAGCAATTGTTAAATTTGACGCAAATTGCGAAAAAAAAGCGATCCCCCGTAAACGGCGCCGGGGGATGAAAATCGAAACGTATGGTCGAAGATGCGAACGCGAAGCCGTCACCGCCGGAAAAAGAAAAACGGCCTTCCCCGGGACAGCCTTTTTTGAATCCAGGCGACCAGCAGCTTGCGGAACAGCGGCCGCGTGACCGGCAGGACGAGCAAAATGCCGGCGACATCGGTCAAAAAGCCCGGCGATACGAGAAACACGCCTCCGGCGAAAATGCAAATGCCGTCCAAAATCGCCAGCGTCGGCGCCATGCCGGCCGCCATGTCGCGCTGCGCGTACGCCCATACTTTGGCCGCCTCTTTCTTGGCCAAATAAGCGCCGACGATTCCCGTCAGGACGATCAGAATAAACGTCTGCCAGCCGCCGATCCGTTGGCCGACCTCGATGATCGTCCATAGCTCCAATGCCGGGACGACGATAAACAGCAGCAGCAATACGCGCCCGATCATCGTTCGTCGCCGAGCAGCCCGAACAGCTCCGGCGCCTCCCGATCGATCCGCACCGGCTTCCAGTCCCGGTTCAGCCACATGTGGCGCGTCATGCCCGAGACGAGCAGCTCCCCTTCCGGCTCCGCCGAGTCGTTCGCGCGTCGGCGTTCGCCATGCGCGTCGGCGTCCGCTTCCGGTGCGTCCGCATCGACTCTCCCCTCCGCCGCCTTGCGCACCTGCGACTCGAAATGGACCGTCATCGCGCTGTAGGAGGCGATGCGCGTGTAGAGGACGATCTCATCGTCGTAACGGGCCGGCTGGCGAAACTTCGACTCCAGCTCGACGACCGGCAAATACAGGCCGAGCTCTTCGATACGCTTATACGGAAATCCGCGCTCGCGAATGAGCTCCGTACGTCCGATCTCGAACCAATTGACGTAGTTGGCGTGGTAGACGACGCCCATCCGATCCGTTTCCTGATAACGGACGCGAATGCGGTGCGCATGCCACCGGCCCGGCGGCCGCTCGCTTTGTTTCAACTGTCGTTCCTCCGTTTCCGTAAATGCCCGTTTGGTTTATTCCTATTGTACTGAACCGTCGTCGTTTCCACAAATTGCGCTCGCCTATAGGCAGGTAAAAAACTCCGCATGCCCGAGGAAGCGGACGCGGAGGGACTATTGCTTCAGGAAGCGGGCCGGGAACCGGGCGGAGTCGGCCGGGACGGCGGCTCATAGTGCTCGAAAGAACACTATCCGCCGGGCGGGGGCGCCTTGTTGGCGCCGATAGTGTTCTTTTGCGCATTAACGGCGGCGGCAACAGCCCGATACGGCCGGGACGGCGGCATATAGTGCTCGAAAGAACACTATCCGCCGGGCGGGTGCGCCTTGTTGGCGCCGATATTGTTCTTTTGCGCATTAACGGCGGCGGCAACAGCCCGATACGGCCGGGACGGCGGCATATAGTGCTCGAAAGAACACTACCCGCCGGGCGGGTGCGTCCTGTTGGCGCCGATCGTGTTCTTTTGCGCATGAGCCGCCTTACCCCCGAACGGGCGGAACGAGCGACTGCAGGAAGCGGGCGACCCCATGCTCGGCGTTCGTCGCCAGCACGCCGGTCGCCTGCCGCTTGACGAGCGGGTTGGCGTTGCCCATCGCATACTTTTCGTCGGCGATCTCGAACATCGGCAGGTCGTTCAAATT
>NZ_JARBDC010000033.1:0-143770 GCF_036577625.1 Paenibacillus sp. GYB003
CGAGAAGTGATGGAAGTGACCGGGGTATGTGTCCGGCAGCCGAAAAAGCGGAACAGGTAATTTGATATAAATCGACCAATATTTGTAAATGGATGATTCCTGCTCGTAAGAGTAGACAGCCTTTTTCTAGTTGTACGGTGAAAAATAATGTCGACAATATCACATTCTTTTTACTTGCCCTTGTTTTGTTAGCTTTGATGCAACGCTAGTGGATGTTTTCCCGTTGATTTGCCCGAAAACGGGAATCGACCGAAAATAGCGGGAGCATTTCCATCTCGTTCCCCGCTTCGCTGCCGTTTCGGCGCGTTCGGTTTGCGCAGAAAGGACCATCCGTCCCGACCTTCGCTTAAGCGGAGCGGGCTTCCCGCTGACGGCGGCGGGACACGGCGATATCGGCTCGGTTGACCTGCGCCGGTGTCGTCGGGAGTTGGAGCGGGGGCGAGCATGGGGCGACGGCAGGACGGACCAAGTTTCAAGTTTCTAACGGACATGGCGGCCGCTAATGAGCCTTATTTCGGCTTATTTTTTTGTAACGTACACAGGTGCGGCTATTTGGCGAAAAACCCCCTTTTGGACGGCGGTTTAGTGCAAATAAGCGCAGATGGTGTCCGTTACGATTGGAAAACGGCCGATTTTCGCGAAATAAGCGTCGTGGCGTCCGTTACGTTTCGGAAATCCGACTGTTTTTCGATCATCCTCGAAATAGTCGATGGACGTTTTTCTAATCGCTAAAGCACTAAAGCGAAGTGCGACATTCTTTACCAAGAACAAGCTGCAGCTAAAACACGGACGAACATCATCGAAAGGCTTCGATCAGAAGCTTTTCTTAGTGTTGACAATGACAGGAAAATAAATATATACTGTACATATACGATATATACAGATATAACGGTTATAAACAGTTGCGAAAGAGGCGAATCGATGAACGTTTCCGTATCCCTTGCTTCGGGGGAGCCGATTTACCAGCAGATCAAAGAGCAGATCAAGCGGCAAATTTTGTCCGGCGAGCTGCGCGACGGAGAGCCGCTTCCGTCGATCCGCCAATTGGCCGGCGATCTGCGGATCAGCGTTATTACGACGAAGCGCGCCTACGACGAGCTGGAGCAGGAAGGGCTTGTCGCGTCCGTCGCCGGCAAAGGCACGTTCGTGACGGAGAAAAACAAGGAAGCGATCCGCGAAGTGAAATTCAAGCGGCTGGAGGAGCAGGTGAAGAGCGTCATCGCGGAAAGCAGGTCGCTCGGTCTCGGCAAGAAGGACGTAATCGAATTGTTCGAACTGTTGTACGGGGAGGCGAACGAATGACGCGGGTGATCGAATTCCGGCAGTTTTACAAGCGCCATGGAGACTTCGCGCTAAGCAATTTGAACTTTCATGTGGAAGCGGGCTATATTACCGGCTTGATCGGTCCGAACGGCTCGGGCAAAACGACGATCATCCGCTCGATTATGAACGCGATCCGGCCCGACCGGGGGGAGGTGCTCGTTTTCGGGCAGTCGTACCGCACCCATGAACGCGATATAAAGCGGAAAATCGGCTTCGTGTACGACGAAGATTTTTTTTACAACCATTTGTCGATCCGCGAAATGAAACTAATCGTCGCCTCGTTTTACCCGACTTGGAACGAGGATGCGTTTCGGCGGTACTTGGACGAATTCGGCTTGCCCGAACGAAAAAAAATTCGCGACTTGTCCAAAGGGATGAGAACGAAATTCGCGCTGGCCGCCGCGCTCGCGCACGACCCGGAGCTGCTCGTCATGGACGAACCGACGTCGGGGCTCGATCCGGTATTTCGCCAGGAGCTGCTGTCGGTATTGAGCGACTACATCCGCGACGGCACGAAGTCGGTTTTGTTCTCGACCCACATCTGCGCCGATTTGGAGCGGATTGCCGACTACATCGTTTATATCGGCCGGGGCGAGCTGCGCTTCAGCGGGACGAAGGAGGAGCTGTTCGACCGGTATGCGATCGTGAAAGGGCCGGTCGAGCTGCTGCGGGATGAGCTCCCGTTCGTCGGACTGCGGCAAACGCGGCACGGATTCGAAGGGCTGCTGGACCGGGAACGGATCGGGACGGAGGCGCTCGATCCGGCGCTGCTTATGGAGAGGCCGACGCTTGACGATATCGTCGTTTTCACGCGGGAGGGGACGTAACGTGCTGCAGCTGATCGTTAAAGATTTTCGCATTCAAAAAACGTTTATCGCGCTCGGCTTCGTTTTCGTCGGCGTCGTCTTTTTCCTCCTCGGCGCTTTCGAGCGTCTTCCGCTTGCGGTGCCGGCCGCGCTGTTCAGCCATGTTCTGATCGTCGTCGCGAGCAAAATGGACGAAAGAAACGGAAACGGGCGGATGCTCGTCTCGTTTCCGCTGCGAAGGCGGGATATCGTCGCATCGAAATACGTCGGAATCGTCCTGTTCATGACGCTCGCCTATGCGCTGACCGCGTTGTGGCGGCTGATCGCCGGACTCGTGCTGCCCGCCGGGGAATTGCCTGCGTTCGACGCCGGTTCGACGGGGGTGGCGGTCGGGGCGCTGCTGCTGTTTTACTCGATCTATTTCCCGCTGTTTTTCGCCTTCGGCTCGCGCATCGCGCAAGTGCTGGACATCATCGTTATTTTCTCGGTCGGAGGCGGAGTCGTCGTCGCGCTGCGATTGATGGAATGGTCGGGCGTCCATGTCGGCGAGCTGCTGCGGAAGGCGGCGGCTTCCGGCGGCCAAGGCGTCTGGATCGAAGCGATCGGCTGCGGGTTGGCGCTCCTGCTCCTGTCTTGGGCGTTGTCCGCGTTTTTATACGAGCGCAAAAACGTATAACGGATCGGAAGGGGGAGCCGGCATGTGGATTCGCATATTCGAGCGGTTCGGAACGAAGAACGGCAAAGTAACGGTTGCCGGCGCCGCGCTGCTGGCGTTGTTCGCGGCGCTGCTGGCAATCGGCATTTGCTTGGCGGCCGGCTGAGGAGCCGATCGAACCGAACGGGTGCAAAAAATATAAAGAAACTGCCTGGGATCGCAGGATCCGGCAGTTTTTTGTTTTGCGGCCGCGCTGTCGAATCCGGGAGCTTCTTCGTCCCGCACAAGGCGAACGACCCGAAAAAGCGAAAGCTGCTTGACATCAAGGTTCATCCCTTATATAGTTAGTTACATGAGTAATTAACCAACGTAGGGGTGAGGCTAAATGGCATCGTTGATCGATGACAGCCGCCCGATATTCGTACAAATCGCCGAACGAATCGAAGACGACATTATCGGAGGCGGCCTGCCGGAAGAATCGCAGGTGCCCTCGACGAATCAATTCGCTTCCTTCTACCAGATCAATCCGGCAACCGCCGCGAAGGGCGTCAATTTGCTGGTCGATCAAGGCATTTTGTACAAGAAACGGGGGATTGGCATGTTTGTGGCGACAGGCGCCCGCGCGGCGCTCGTGGAGAAGCGCAAAGAGCAGTTTTACGAGCAGTACGTCGTATCGCTCGTGCTCGAAGCGAGAAAGCTCGGCATTACGTCCGAGCAATTGGCCGAGATGATCAGACGGGGGGAGAAGGAACAATGAACCGGATCGTGCAGCTGAACAACGTGACGAAATCGTACGGCGACGTGACGGCCGTGGCCGATATCAGCTTTTCGCTGGAAAGCGACAAAATTTACGGGCTGCTCGGACGAAACGGCGCCGGCAAAACGACGATCATGCATATGATCACGGCGCAGTTGTTTCCGACGCGCGGGGAAGTGAGCGTATTCGGGGAGTCGCCGTACGAAAACGGGCGCGTGCTCGAGCGGCTGTGCTTCATCAAGGAAAGCCAAAAATATCCCGACAATTACCGGGTCGTCGACGTGCTGGAGGTTGCGGCCGCCTTGTTCGCGAATTGGGACAAAACGTTCGCGTTGAAGCTGGCCGACGATTTCCGGCTGCCGCTCGGCCGCAAAGTGAAGAAGCTGTCCCGCGGCATGCTGTCCGCGCTCGGCATCGTCGTAGGTATTGCCAGCCGGGCTCCGCTCACTTTGTTCGACGAGCCGTACCTCGGCCTCGACGCCGTCGCCCGGACGCTGTTTTACGACCGTTTGCTCGAAGATTACGCGGCCCATCCCCGTACGATCGTCCTGTCGACCCATCTGATCGACGAAGTGAGCCGGCTGCTCGAGCATATTATCGTCATCGACGGCGGAAAGCTGATCGTCGACGAGGACGCGGACAGTCTTCGCGGCCGGGCGTTTACGGTTGTAGGCCCGAAGGCGGCGATCGAATCATACGAGGCAGGCAAGCAAACGATTCACCGGGAATCGTTCGGCGGGTTCGTTTCGCTCACCGTCATGGGCAATTTGTACGGCGACGACCGCAAGCAGGCGGAAGCGCTCGGACTCGAAATCGCCCCGGTGTCGCTGCAGCAGCTGATCGTTCATTTGACGAACGATAAATCGGAAAGAAAGGCGGAGATGAGCCGATGAATCGTATTGCCGGAGTCGTGAAAATTCATTTGCAGGATAAATCGTTGATTTATATGCCTTGGTTGATCGTTTCGATCAGCTTTGTCGCGAATTTGACGATCGGTCTGCTGATCAGCGACCGGGAGCCGATGTATACGGGCGGCATCGCTTCCTTATATGTCTTCATGCTCGTCTTCGGTCTCATTGTGCTGCCGCAGACGTTCCCGTTCGCGCTCGGAATGAGCGTCAGGAGGACAGATTACTTTTGGGGAACGGCGGCCGTCATCGCGGCGGCGAGCGCGGTTTTCTCGGTGCTGCTTTTGCTGCTGGCCGTCGTCGAAAGCGAATGGACGGCAGGCTGGGGCGTCGACCTGCATTTTTTCAAGCTTCCCTATTTGAACGACGGACCGGCTCTCGCGCAGCTGTGGATCTTTTTCTCGTGCCTGCTCAACATGTTTTATCTCGGCTTCGCCATCTCCAGCATCCACCGCCGATTCGGCAAAAAAGGGATGTGGATCGCAACGGCCGTCTCCTTTGTCATCTTTACGGTCGTCTCGTACGTTTGCACGTACAACGAATGGTGGGGCGACATTTACTTATGGATCGCGGCGCATACGATGTTCCAGCTGTCGCTGTATATGTTTGCCGGTGCGGTCGTTTATGCGCTCGCGTCCTACGCGCTGCTGCGCCGGGCGTCCGCCTGAGCATGACATGCTCCGGGACGATTGCCGCTCAAGCGATATGGGACTTTTGGCCGATCCTTCGGGATCGGCTTTTTTGTTGCGATCATGGCCGCCGATACGGCATTGCCGGCCCGTCCAATCAATTTTTAATCAAATTTTATTAATGCACGCATAGGACTTTTGTAATGGGCGTCGAAATACTTTTATTGGAAATGAAGGGAGGGGGCGGCTTGCGATGCGAGGCTTGTTCGCAGCAAAGCGTGCGGCGGCGGTTTTGGCGACCGTCTGTTGGGCATGGCTGACCGTATTCGGAACGACGGCGACGGCGAACGGCCAAAGCTGGACGGTTCATGGGAAAGGGACGGCCGGCGCCGAGGTCGACGACGATACCGGCAATGTCGCGCTGCATTACGCCTTCGAAGGCAACGACGTGTTCGACGGCGAAACGTGGCGGTTTGAAACGACGGCTTCCGTAACCGGAACGATTTATTACGATTGGAGCTACAGCGGCAACCATGCCTGGTTTATGACGCATGCGACGTTGACCGCGTTCGCGACGGGACCGGGCGGCTCTTACCGCGAGTACGTCTTGTTCGACGGCGCCGTCGGAGGAGATTTTGCCAAAACCGGGTCGCTGCGGCTTCCGGTTTTCGAAGGCTATCGGTACGGATTTCTCGTATACGGCAAAAATTTCGACAGCAGCCATTTTTTGCGCGGGACGATTGCGTTAAGCCCCGAAGCGCGTGTAAGCGTCGTACCGGTCGTAACCGGAGAACCGGGCTCGGACGGCTGGTACCGGTCGGACGTCGGCGTAAGCTGGAACGTGTCGACAAGCCCGCCCGCCGGGATCGTAAGCCGATCGGGATGCGAGCCGACGTTCGTCCGTTCCGATACGCCGGGAACGCCGTTCGTTTGCACGGCGGAGACGAACCGGCATTCCGCATCCGGGTCGGTGACGATCAAGCGCGACGCCACGCCGCCGACGATCGTCGGCACCGTGTACGGCGCGGCGAACGCGAACGGCTGGTACAACGCGCCGGTCGAGGTGCGGTTCGCATGCGGCGACGCGATGTCGCAGATCGCCAGCTGCGCCGCGCCCGTCCGGCTGACGGGCGAAGGAGAGGCGTTGGCCGCGACCGGAACGGCGTCCGATCGCGCAGGCAACGTCTCGTCCGCGACGGTGAGCGGCATCCGGATCGACGCGACGCCGCCGGTCATTTACGCCGACATGTCGGTGACGGCGAATGCGTACGGCTGGTTTCGCGAGCCGGTAACGGTCCGGTTTCGGTGCGAGGACGCGTTGTCCGGACCGGCAAGCTGCGGTCCGGCAGCGGCGACGTTCGACGCGGAAGGCGCGGGCCAGTCCGTTACGGCGGCGGCGTACGATGCGGCCGGCAATGCGGCGGTTCGCGTCGTGGACGGCATCCGGATCGACCGGACCGCTCCGGCGATGTCCGTTCGGTTCGAATCGGACAAAGGCGAGCTGCGGCTGTCCGGCACGGACGGCTTGTCGGGTCTGCAGGCGACGTATTACGCGCTGGACGGCGGACCGGTGCGGGCGGGCGATACGATCGCGCTCAGCTTGCCGGGTGCCCATACGATCGCGTATTGGAGCGAGGATAAAGCCGGGAACGTCGAAAGCCCGCGTACGCTCGCCTACGCGGATTTGAACGGCGACGGCCGCTGCGACATCGCCGATGTCGTCCTGGCGGTGACGGCGGAGCTCGACGCGACCGGAGACGGCGCGTTTACCCACGAGGATGCCGCCCTCTGGCTGCAGGCGGCGATCGCGTTCGGCGGCGAATAAACGGATGCGCAAGACTGCAAACCCACAAGTGTGAGAATGCGAAAACCTAACAAGCTCCTGCGAACCAACAAGTTCGAGAATGCGAACTCATCAAGTGTGAGAATATCGAACCCAATAAGTTCGAGTATGCGAACCCATCAAGCACGCGAACCAACGGTCTACGGGTGCGAACCAACATGTCCGCGAACGTCAACGAGTGATAGTCAACAGCCTGCTGAACGCGAACAAACAGCCCAAGATCGAACCGACAAGCCGGCCACTGGGATATAACGAACGGGAAAACCTCCCGTTAACTCGCTCCCCTAGTGGCGGCGTTTCGAAATACCGGGAAAAGCTCCCGCTAAAACGGCGCCGAATCAGCGATATGCACGGTATGGACGATTTTAGCGGGACGTATTCCCGTTGTTTTGCTCGGAAACGGGGAACCGACCGAAAATAGCGGGAGCATTTCCATCTCGCTTCCCGCTCCGCCGCCGTGTCGGCATGCAAAAAGGATCGGTTTGTACGGAGAGACCGTCAGGTTGACGGTCTTTTTTGTCGTTAGCATGTATAACTTCGCTAAAGCGCTAAAGCGAAGGGCGAAATTGTTTACCGTAGACGGTGCCCGTAGCCGTGCCCCATGGTCCAATGCAGGGGACCTCTCTTTCTTTCGCTTCTCTGCAAAAGTCCATCATATACGGTATCCGCGGCATCCGGGCGAATCCGGGTTCGATGGCTAACGAACTTTACGATGCTTATCGGCGGAAAAAACGGTCGTTTTTCAGGCTAACGAATCCGGACATCGCTATCCAGCCCAAAATGGAAGAAAACGATCCGATTTGCCGGCAATAGCGATACGGGAGTTCGTAAGCCAATCAACCCCCCCGCATTCGGCTCCGATAACGATCGCTCGTAGGCCGTCGATTAATTGTGGATGGTTTCCGTTCATGCTCCTCATTTGCCTCCAAATCGATTTTTTTTGAGATTGTAAACTGACGCATTCAAAAAAATCGATTTGAAGGGCGATAAGGATGGGGGGATTGATCTGTCCACATTAAATCGACAGGCTTACTCGGTTCGTTAACCGCAAGTCCGAAAACCGAAAAAGCGAAGTCGAAAGCGGCACGCGGAAGCTTGGAGGGATTAGAGCGGAGCGTTTATGGGCCCCCCTGAGGTCGCGTTATTGCCCTACAATCGATTCGCGACAACGCGGCTTCACCGGCGGTTGGAGCCTGAACCCCATTCCCTCCCGACGCGCAAACGTAACGTCTTTTTCTCAGCGATATTTTTAAAGCACCATATAGAACAAACGTTCGCTTTATGGTACGATCATGGATAAACGCAAAAATTTTTTTCGAAAATCGCCGCAAACCGATAAGATTTCGCCCTTCTCAAGACAATTAAGTAATGAGGGGATAAAAACGCGTGATAACCGCGTGATAGAGGGGGGAGAGCGGTGGACTTTAACCGACTGCTGGAAAGCATCGGCCAATGCCGGCTCGACGACGAGTCGGTGGCGCATTTTCGAAAAAATTGGCTGCCGGGAGTAGTCAAGCATTTGGCGGAGCGGGAGGCGTACCGGCAGCGGCGCAGCCTGCATCCGGACGACTGCGACGAAATCGCCGGACATGCGTTCGAAATCGCGCTGCAAAAAGGCAATCCGGCCAAGGGAGGGAAAGCGTTCCGGGCCTGGATCTGCCAGGTGATCGTCTATGTGACCCGAAACCAGCTGCGCCGGAAGCATCCGATTCCGACCGATTTCGTTACGGTCGAAAGCTTGTTGGACGCGATGGCGTCGGATGACCGCGGCGAGCTGACCGACGAGCAGATCGAAAAAATCGAACAGGCGGTGCATGCTCTTCCGCATAATCAGCAGCTCGCGATCATACTGAGATATTGGGGCGGTTATTCGTCGAAGGAAGTCGCGCGGCGGCTCGCCTGCAGCGGCAACCAGGTCGACCAATGGCTGCATAAGGCGAGAAAAACGCTCGCGAAGACGCTGGCGCCGCATTTTCCCGAATACGGCCCGCCGGAGCGGGCGAGCGGAGGCGAAACGGCGAACGGCTCGCCGGCCGACACACCGCTGCTGAAGGAGGCGCCGTCCGCGTACGGATATATCGCAAGGCCGGTGCCGACGCGGTTATTGGAAGAATTCGAGCCCGATCCCGCGCTGCTGCGGCGATTTGCATACGAAGACACGCTGGCGGAAGCCGCGTGCGGCAAAGCGGGGCCGGCTTGCGGGGTGCGGAGGACGGGGGAAGCCCTCCCGACATCGCCGCGGTCGACCCGAATACAACAATCGGACGAAGGGACGGAATAAGCATGTTCGCCGTATACTACGACAACAAACGGCTGACGAAGCCGGGCACCGAATACGAAGCGCGAATGGACTTGCTGCGCCTGCAGGCGATGTTTTTGAATCTGGAAGTGCGGGAATGCCGCAAGTCGGCGGCGGGCCTATGGCCGCTGACGAAGGGGGCGAAGACGGGGAAGTCCCGGTAACGCGCTATTTGCGCGGACGGGGACAGGCCCGGGATCGAGGAGGCATGCGCTCGTCTCATACCCGGTTCGCTTTGCGGTATTTGGCCGGGGTTACGTTCATATGCTTCAAAAAAATGCGGTTCAAGTAGTATCCGTTTTGGTAGCCGATGCTTTCGGATATTTGCTCCAGCGTCAAATTCGTGTCGAGCAGCAGCCGCTTCGCTTTTTCCAGCCGGATCGACGTCAAATAGTGGATCGGCGTTACGCCGAATTCGGACTTGAACTTTTGGGTGAGGCGCGCCGGGCTAAGCTCGAGCGAAGCGGCGATCTGCTTCAGGTCGATCGTCTGGAACGCGTGCTTGCGGATGAGGGCGGACGCTTTGGACATGACCGGGTCCGGACTGTTCGGTTCGGACCGGCTTTGCGCCCACGGTTCTTCGCCGGATTCGGCGCAGTACAGCAGCCATATGTCCTGCGCGTAATGATTGTGGAGCTGGAGCTTGCGTTTATGGTCGAGCGACTCCGCTTTTTTCATCATCGCATAGTTGGCGGCCAGGCGGCTCGTGTTTTTGATGCTGATTTTGCCGGTCACATATTCGCGTCCTTCCGCGGGCTCGATCCGGTTGCCGTCCCGGTCGTGCCAAAACAGGCGCAGCGCGTAAAAGGAAAGCGGCGTCACGACGACACGGCGAAACGGCGTCCGCGGCGGGCAGACGATCCAATCGCCGAATGCGGCGGTTCCCGATTCCCCTTCGATTTCGTAGTAGAACGAACCGTCTTCGACGGCGAAAACCATCCATTCCTCGTAGCTGTCTTCGTAATATTGGAACTTCTGCTTGCTTTTCCAGAAGATCGTATGATTCAGCTGCGGCACGCAGTCGCTCAGCGGGCAAGGGTTCATGGCGGTCCCTCCGGCTTGGTCGAACATTCCGATTAAATTTTGTATACATTTTATATTAAGAATCGGCATTTTAAAAGTATCCCGTTTCCTTTAGGATGAAAATACTTATAGTTTGTCGATGCCGGAGCCGGGCGCGGCCGGGAAAATGAAAGCGGTTACCCGAAAGGGGAGCCTGCAGACCGCCGTCTTGCGCGGAACATGTGCGGCTGGCGAATCCTATACGATTCCGAGGGGGAGCGATTACTCATGAGAACGAAAATCATGTATGCGCTGATCGCAATCGGCGCCGTCGTGGCGGCGGCGGGCTGCGGGAAAACGGCGTCCGACGGCGGCGGGTCGCCGGAGGGCGGCGCTGCGCCGGCCAAAGCCGAGCCGGTGACGCTGCAAATCGCCAGCCAGGGCGCCGGCACGGTGCTGGACGAAGATTTTCAAAAGGTCGTCGGGCCGTTTCTGGCCAAAAAATACCCGCACATTACGCTGCAGTACAACCCGGAGGTCGGCACCACCACGCTCGATGCGCTGATGACCGCGGGAACGGTGCCGGATATCATATTGACGTTCAACGGCAATTTGGCGGCGCTGAAGGACAAAGATTTGATTTCCGACATGACCCCGCTGCTGCAAACGCAGCGCGTCGACTTGAACCGCTTCGAGACGGGCTACATCACCGACGTGCGGAACGCCTCGCCGAACGGGGAGCTGTACGGTCTGCCGATCAACGTTCAATACCATGCGATGTATTACAACAAGGACATTTTCGATAAATTCGGAGCGCCTTACCCGACCGACGGGATGAACTGGGACCAGCTGATCGATTTGGCCAAAAAAGTAACGCGGACGGAAGGCGCGACCCAATACCGGGGACTCGATCCGGGCAACTTGATCGTCTGGATGTCGCAGCCGCTTTCGGTCGCCGCGATCGATCCGAAGACGGACAAGGCGACGACCGACGACGACCGGTGGAGAAGGGCGTTCCAGATCGGCAAGGCGATTTACGACATCCCGGGCAACGGAATCGTCGGAGCTTCCCCCAAGGACCAGTTTATGAAGACGAAGACGCTCGCCATCCTGCTCGACCTGAACATTTTGACCCAGCTGTCCGCCGCCCAGAAGGACGGGTTGAACTGGGACGTGGCGCAGTATCCGAGCTATCCGGAAAAGCCGAATACGTACGGAAACGCGAGCGTGTACGTCTTGTCGGCGAGCAAGCCGGGCAAGCATCGCGAGGAGGCGGCGAAAGTCATCGATCTGATCGCTTCCGAAGAAGTGCAAATGGCGCTGTCGCGAATCGGCAGACTGTCGCCGCTGAAAAGCGCGGACATCAAAAAAGCGCTCGGAGCCGACAATCCGGCGCTCAAGGACAAACATTTGCCGAGCATTTTCAAAAGCTCCCCCGTGCCGTATCCGAACGCTTCGACCTACCGGAGCAAGGCGGAATCGATTTTGAACGGCAAGTTCAGGGAATACGTGAACGGCACGATGGACGTCAACACCGCCCTGAAGCAGGCGGGGGAAGAAATCGACAAAATGGTCGCGACGGAAAAAGGCGGCAAATAATCGCCTCCGATGCCATATTGCGTCTTGGCGAATAACGGAAAGAACCCGGCGCTTGCGAAGCGCCGGGTTCTTTGCGCGGCAAGGCAAGACAAGGCATGCCGGCCGGTCGTCGGAGCATCACCGGATTACGTCGACGCCGTCCGGCACGTCAAGCTCGGCATGCCCGTCCTCGTACCGGAAGCGGATCGTTCCGCTCTTCACCCGGAACGTCAGCTCGACCTTCGCGAGGGTGTCCGGCATGCGCGGCGAGAACGCCACCTTACTCCATCCCGGAGCGGCAGGCTTAATGCCGGCGATTTCCTCGATAAACAGCGGAATCGGGGAGCTCGCCCAGGCGTGGCACAAGCTGGTGTTCCATTTTAACCGCTTCGCCCATACTTCGAAGCACGTCGTCGCCCCTTCCTTCACCATCGTGCTCCACGAATGGAGCCGCTCCGAACGGATCAGCCCGTAGACGAGTCCGCGCTCGCCCGCTTCGGCCAGCGCCTTCAGCACGAAATACGCCATGTAAACGCCGCAGCTCAGTCCCTTCTGGCGGATAAGCGCTACGATCGCTTCGCGTTCGGCCGGCTCCGCCAGCCCGAACAGAAGCGGGAGCGCGTTGGCGTGCAGCGAGGCGTGGTCCGACCGCTCGGCGTCGACGAACCGGTTCGTCGACGGGTCAAGGAACGCCCGCCGGAACGATTGCTTGAAGCTTGCCAAATCGCAGGCCGGATCGTCCGGCAGTCCGAGCAGACGGCGGATCGCGCAAACGTCGCGCATGGCGCCGTAATAAAAGGCGTTCAGGACGTTATGGACGCCGTCCTGAATCGGGAGCTGCAGCCGGAAATCGTAATCGTCCCGCATGTTGACCGGCCAGTCGACGAGGTTCGGCTTGTCCGCGACGGCGATCAAGCCGTCCTCCCGCCGGAACGCGGCGAAGTGGGCCAGCATGCGCTCGGCGACCGGCAGCATGTCGCGCACGAACGGCTCGTCGCCGGACTGCCGGTAATATTCGAGCAGCTGCATCGGGTATTGGAGCGAATAGTCGGCGAATTCCTGCATGTAATGTCCGGGCGCGACGGCCATCAGGCCGGGACAAGTCCGTTCGGCCAGCAGGGCGAAATCGAGCAACGCTTTCCGGTACAGGCGCAAATCGCCGGACACGTACGCGTGGGCGTGGGCGATGATCGTATTGTCGCCCAAATATTGGCCTTTTTCCCGGGACGGGCAGTCGACGTAGTTTTCCTGCGAGCCGTATTTGACTCCGTTTTTGCATATCGTCCAAATGGCGTTCAGCATCGGATCGGAGCTTTCGAACCGGAGCGCCGCCTCGTCGAGCGGGTAATGGCGGACGACGGCCGCGAAGCTGTCCTCGTGCGCGCGAACGCCGGGGGAGGGCAGCACCTCCACGTAGCGGAACGCTTTGTAGTCGAAAAAGTCCAGCTCGTCCCGCTCGGCGCCGGACAGCGTCCACGTTTCCCGGTAGTTGCAGTTGCAGCGCATGTCCCAGCGGACGCGTCCGTCGTCCCGCAGCTCCTCCCCGCAGCGGATTTCGACCGTTTGCCCGGGCCGGCCCTGAGCCGTCATGCGGAATTGGCCGGTCCGCTCTTCTCCAAAGTCGAGCAGGTAGCCGTCCTCGGCGGCCAGCCGCATGACGCGCGTCGGCTTTACTTCGTATACGGCGACGGGCGGAGTCGGCTGAAGAAACAGCCGGCGATCGTCGCCCGCAAGCTCGGCCGGCCGGCTCCACGCCGAGTCGTCGTAGTCCGGCTCCCGCCATCCGGTCCGCTTCAGCCGGTTGTCGATATGCTCCAAATATTGCGTATCGTATCCGATCACGCCGCCGCTCGCATATTCGCGGGCGCGCTCGATTTTCCACGCCGCGTCGGTGACGAGAGCGGGACGGCCGTCGACAAGCAGCTCGGCGATCAGCCCTTGACGGTAATCGCCGCTGTTGAACGCGCGGTTGACGAGCCCCTGGTAATAGACGTGAACCGCGATCGCGTTCGCTCCCCGCCGCAGAAACGGGGCGACGTCGTACCGGTTGTAAAAATAATGGTAATAATTCCCTTGCGCGGGACCTTGACCGACGAATCGTCCGTTGACGTAAAGCTTGTAGCAATCGTCGGCGGTAATGTCGAGCAGCGCTTCGCCGGGAGCTTCGTTCAGCTCGAACGTTCGGCGGGCGAGCATATGCATGTTTTTCAGGTCGTCCCGGTGCGGCGGGCTGCGGTCCGGCTCCAGCTGTTTGCGGTACAAATCGATCGGCTGCAGGCCGGCGAACGCCGCGTCCATGATCCATCGCGCGTGCCATTGTTTATCCATGTGCGTTCTTCTCCTTTCGCGCGTTCGTCGCGACCATTATAAGGCAGGAGCGCGCCGAAAAACTTGGACGATTTGCCGGAAAACCGGGAGGAATCGACGATATGGAACATTCGCGCGAAGTCGGCCCGGGGCGCCGAGCCGGATTCGGCCGTCCCCGTTTCCAAGTCCGGCTGCTTGCTCCGAAGGAAATTCGGGCCGGACGTCGAATCGTTTACTCGGGAGCGTCCGACTTTTATGGATATGGCGGGTCTGAACGATATGGGTATGATATGGATATAAAGAGATGAGGTGCCGCATGTACAAACTGTTTATCGTCGACGGCAATCCGCGCGACGGCGGAGAAGTGGCCGGGATGCTCGATTGGAACGCGATGGGGCTTCAGGTCGCGGGCATATTCGCGAACGGATTGGAAGCGCTTCAAGAGGCGGAGCGGTCGCGCCCGGACGTCGTGCTGACCGATGTGCGGATGCCGGACATGGACGGTTTCGAGCTTGGTCGGAGCATGCAGGAGCGGTATCCGGGCGTGAAGCTCATTTTCATGAGCGGCGGCGACGCGTTCGCGTCCGCCGGAGCCGCGCCGCGGCCGGAAGCGGAGCGCTTCGTGCAGAAGCCGGTCCGCCGAGCCGAGCTGCGGGAGGCGATCGCGAAGGCGGCGGAAAAGCTGGAGCGGGAGCGGAACGCCGCGCGGGAGCGCGACGAATGGCGCGAGCATATCAAACGTTCGCTGCCGGAGCGCCAAGACCGGTTCGTCCGCGATCTGCTGCTCGGCACGCTCGACGGCACGGGCGGCGAGCCGCTGCGCAAATGGATGGAACTGCTCGAAATCGGTTTGCCCGCGGACGGCCGTTACCGGGTCATGCTGCTGCGGACGGCCGCAGGCGGCTCCGGCGAAGCGGATATTCCCGATGACTTCCGGATCATGCGCCATATGGAAGCCGGGTTGGCGGCACGTCCGCAGCCGCCCGGCGTATATGCGCGCCTCGTTCCGATGTCGGAACGGCGGCTCGCTCTGATCGTCGGCTGCGATTCGGGAATTCGGGAGGGCGAGCGGCCGCTCGACTGGGTGCTGCAGGCCGAGGAACGGATGGACGAATCGCTGCAGCATGCGCTGTCGATCGGCATAAGCGGGCAAGGCCGGCTTGACGATTTGCCGAAGCTGTACGCCCAGGCGGCTCGGGCGCTCGCGGGAAACGTATACAGCGACCGGACGCCGCGCGTGTTGTTTTACGAAGAAGCGGTCGAGTTCGGCGACGTCGCGTCGGGCGTCGCCTCCGATCCGGACGGATGGCTGCAAGATATGCGCGAGCTGCTGTTTTCCGAGAAAGCTCCGGACGTGCAGCCGCATATCGACCGGTATTTGAACGGATTCGAGACGGCAGCGACGGACGGAGGAGCGAAGACGCTGCTTCTGCAGCTGTCGGGCGCGCTGCAGCGCATGTACGTCGAAGCGGGCGTATCGGCGAGCGGCTTGCTCATTCTGTTTCTCAGCTTGTGGAACAAGCTGGAGGCGGCGCCCGGCCAGACGGACGTTCGCCCGGCGA
This sequence comes from Paenibacillus sp. GYB003, assembly GCF_036577625.1. Taxonomy (NCBI): domain Bacteria; kingdom Bacillati; phylum Bacillota; class Bacilli; order Caryophanales; family Paenibacillaceae; genus Paenibacillus; species Paenibacillus sp. GYB003. The sequence goes on from NZ_JARBDC010000033.1 coordinate 15,670, forward strand.
TCTGGCAAATGTTCGCGCTCGCGCGCCGGCAGCTCGTCGACGAGCGTCGCCCTTATTACGACCAGGTTGCGAAAGATATAAAGCGGATCGTCATGAAACGGTACATGGAGCCGATTACGGTCCGGCAAATCGCCGACGAATTGCAGCTGAGCCTGCGTCACGCGAACGACGTGTTCCAAAATAAAACCGGACGCAAACTATTCGATTATTTGACCGAATACCGGATGGAAATGGCAAAGTCGCTTCTGCGCGAGGCGGGCGGCGACATCGGTTCGGTCGCGCGGCAGGTCGGCTTTGCCGACGAATCGCATTTTTGCCTCGTTTTCAAAAAATATGCCGGGCTGACCCCCTCGGCCTACAGAAGCCGGTCGGAAACGGCGGAATCGTGAAGGTCGGGCGGACATTGATCGGGCAGACGGAAACCGTTCGGATACCGGATCCGATCGTTGGAAGCGCTTTAATTCGGCTTCGTCGCATAAGCCGACCTGGACGATTTTAAGATCGCAAGCTCGAATCCGGACAAACAATGGGCCGGCCTCGCCATGGCGCAGGCGCGCGGGCGGATCCCGCGTCCCTCGTACGGCGTCCAGCCCGGACCGTCTCCCGCCCGCAGGCGTTTTCCGGCGGCAGACGGGGCTCCGTTCGCCGGTTCGGGCGATCGCCGGGAGGCCGGTACGCGGAACGCTTCCGTCGGATGCGTTCCCGCGATGTTTTTTCGCGCCGAAATCTTAACGCAGTGCATGGTTCGCCTCGTTCCGCGTTTCTATAATGAACGGTGATGGGAATCGTACCGTTTCCCGATAACGTTTGCAGGAGGGCTCGGCGTGGGCATCAGCGTATTGAACGAAAACGACTATTACCGGATCGTGTACGGAGGCTGGCTTGGCAAAAATATCGGAGGCACGCTCGGCGCTCCGGTCGAAGGCAGGAAGGAGCTGCTCTCGCTGACGTTTTATCCGAAGCTGCCGGACGGTCCGCTCGAAAACGACGATTTGGACCTGCAGCTCGTATGGCTGCACGCCCTGGAGCAGTACGGGCCGGCGTTGACCGCCAGGGAGCTCGGGCAGGAATGGCTGGAGCACGTCTTCTTCCCGTACGACGAATACGGGTACGCGCTCGCCAACCTGCGCCGAGGGCTCATTCCTCCGGTCGCCGGATGGTTCAACAACCCGTTCGCGAATTGTATGGGCTCGCCGATTCGCTCGGAAATATGGGCGATGGCGGCGCCGGGCGCTCCGGAAGTCGCGGCCCGTTACGCGTACGAAGACGCGATCGTCGACCATGCGGGCGGCGAAGGCGTTTACGGAGAAATGTTTTTCGCCGCATTGGAAAGCGCGATCTTCGTCGAGAAAGACCGCGACCGCCTGATCGAAATCGGATTGCGCCACATTCCGGCGGACTGCCGCACCGCGCTCGCCATGCGCGATTTGATTCGCTGGCATCGGGAAGGGCGAAGCTGGACGGAAGCCCGGGAACTGATCCTGAAACATCACGGGAACGACAATTTTACCGACGCGCCGCAAAATATCGCCTTTACGATACTCGGCTGGCTGTACGGGGAAAGCTTCGAGGACGCGATCCTGAAATCGGTCAACTGCGGCTACGATACCGACTGCACGGCCGCGACGCTGGGAGCGATACTCGGCATGCTGCTCGGACCCGAGGGGCTGCCGGACAAATGGGTCGCCCCGGTCGGGGACCGCGTCGTCGTCAGCCCGCCGATCAAAGGGTTCCCGGCGCCGAAACGGCTGGACGAGCTGACGAAGCGCACGATCCGCGTCGGCAAACGCATTTTGGCCGCATGGGATACGGGCATCGTCGTCCATCCGGAGCTGCCGACGTCGTGGAACCGCGAGCCGGCCGGGCCCGATGCGCTCGCAAAGCTGCGGGAATGCAAGCCGACGGAGAATCGTTACTTGCTGCCGCAAGGGACGACCGGCAGCCCGGACGCCGAGCTCGTTATCGACTACGGACCGAACGGTCCGGCGATCGGGGCCGGTCGGTCGGCGACGGCGCATGTTACGTTTACGAACTTGTCGGGCGCTGCCGTGGAAGGAACGGTCGCGCTCGCCTTGCCGGAGGGATGGACGGGACCCTCGGAGCGGCGCGTATCGCTGCAGCCGGGCGAGTCGTTCCGCTTTGCCGCCGACATTCGAGCGTCGGACGACGTCCGGAGCGTCAATCGTCTGGAATTCGTCTGGAAACGAACGCACGACAACGCCCCGTGGAGCGAGCAGCGCGTCGCGTTCGCGCTCGTGCGGGCGTCGCGCTGGACCGTATCGGGGCCGGACGGGGGCGAAGGGACAGCCGCCTATATGGCGGGCAACCGGATCGATTGGGCCGGCGCGCTCGGGGACGAGCGGGACGGCGTTTATACGGCGCGCACGAATATGTACAATCCGGTCGCCCGGAACATTCGGCTGATCGCGGCCGCGAACGGACCGGTTACGCTGAAGCTGGGCGGGCGAACCGTAATCGAATGCGCCGATACGCCGCAGTTTATGCCGGCGTTCCATCGGGCGCCGCGCAGCCAGTTCGTCGAGCTCGAGCTGGCGGCCGGCGTTCACGAGATCGAAGTGCAAGCGGTGCGCCTCGGCAAGCCGCTGGACGTTTACGTGCTGCCGGTGTCCGTCCGCGAGACGAGCTCGCCGGGCTCGAACTATTTTTATACCGACGTCTTGTGGGGCGTGTAACGCGAGTCGACGCTCGCCAGCATTACGGGGAGCCGGCCCGGGGCGGCTATGGCCGGGATGAGGCCAGGCTGGAACGGCTGTGGGGCTTGAATGCGGCGGCGATTTACGGACTCCCCGCCCCGGCCGGCGGATAGACGGCGAACGCGCGTGAAGAAGCCCCTCCGGGCATTGCCGGGAAGGGCTTCTTGCCGCTGCGCCGTTCCGGAACGACGCGGATCCGAGATACCGGATCTGTATTTTATCAGATTCGGACCAAACGCGATCGGCGTTCGTTGAATCGGGTTCGTGCGTGAAATCGGTTCGCGTAAGGTCATCCCGGTTCGTCAGCGCTGCAAGTTGACTTGGGTGCGGGCCGCTTTACAAAACGGTTAGAAAAAATAACCAAAAAGAGGATTGCCAGCATCAGGGAGCTTGCAGTATAGTTAATGACAGGGAAGTGAAAGCGCTTTACCCGACTTCCGAAGCCGAAGCCGGAGCCGGAGCCGGTTTTCGAGGCTGAGCCGCATCGTCCCGGATCGGCGGATATCGCGAAACGTCCTGTCCTCCGATTCCGGATCGGGCTGCGACCGAAGATATAGCGCTTAACCTCGAACGAACGCATTCGTTCGCAGACGAGCGAAACGCATTAGCGCAAGGAAGTGGAAACCGAATTGAGTTATACGATCATGGATATTGCCAAGCTCGCGGGCGTTTCCAAGTCGACCGTCTCCCGCGTCGTTTCCGGGAAAGGGTATATCAGCCCGGAAGCCCGCGCGAAGGTGACGGACGCGATCGAGCGGCTGCAGTATAAACCGAACGCTGTGGCAAGGGCGATGGTCGCGCAGCGAACGTACAACATCGGCGTCATCGTCTACCGGAAAGATTATCCGATCGTTTCGCATCCGGTGTACGGGAAAATAGTCGACGCCATTTTGGCCGAGGCGGAAAAGCTTCGCTACTCGGTGTTCGTTTCGACGGACAAGGAAATGTCGCTGCGTTCCGCCGATTACATGATGGAGAAACGGGTCGACGGACTCGTGCTGATCAGCCGGCTAAGCCAGGAAACGATCGGCCGGATCGACCGGTTCGGCATCCCGTACTTGATGGTGAACGGGACGACGGAAAACGGCGGCGTCCTTCAGCTCGTGAGCGACGACCGGGAGAGCGGCAAACTGGCGGCCGATCATCTGTTCGGACTCGGCCATCGGCGCATTTCCGTCATAGCCGGTCCGCAAGACCATCGGAGCCATCATCTGCGCTACGAAGGGTTTTGCAGCCGGTTGAACGAGCTCGGGTGCGCCGTTGCCGGGGAGAGCGTCCGGTTTTCGCCGGGTTCGACGTTCGAGGACGGCTGCGCAAGCTTTCGTTCGGTGTGGGAACGTTCCCACACCCGGCTCCCGACGGCCGTGTTCGCCACGAACGACATGCTCGCTTTCGGCGCGATCCGGGTCATGCAGGAGAAAGGACTGCAGGTTCCGCACGATATATCGGTCATCGGCTCGGACAATATCGATGCGGCCGGTTATTCCACGCCGCCGCTGACGACGGTCCATACCGAGAAGGAGCGGATCGGCCGCGACGCCGTTTCGATGCTGGACCGACTGATCCGCAAGCTCGAACCGAGCCCCTCCGCGATCGCGTACGCGCCGAAGCTGATCGTCCGCGGCACGACGGGACCGGCGAAAACGGAAACGGAAAGGCGGTGATGGCCATGTGAGCGAAGCGCGGCTTTTCGACGAGCGGCTGTCCGGTTGCAACCGAAACGATCATTTGGAGGGGTTACGATGAGATGGAAAGCGGGTTTACCGGCCGTGGCGCTGCCGCTGCTGTGCGCCATGCTGGCGGCTTGCGGCTCCGGGCAAAACGGGTCGGGGCAAGGAGGCGACAAACCGGCCGCGGCCGAGGAAACGAAGCCGCCGAAGCCTCCCGAGCCGGTGACGCTGACGATGACGAACCATCGAAGCGTCGGATTTACGGAGAAAGATTTTCAAACGTATTTCGTCGAACCGGTGAAAAAAAAGTATCCGCACATCACGCTCGAGTATATTAAGCCGACCGAAGGCATGTACCTCGAAGACCTCATCTCGGCCCGCAAAACGCCTGACCTCATTTTCGCCAGCAACGGCTACTTCGCTTTGCTCCAGCAGCTCGACGTCATGCAGGATTTGAACGAGTACGTCAAAACGAACAACGTCAATCTGTCGATGTACGACCAGCCGATTTTGGACCGGATCCGGCAGGCGGGCGACAAAAGCGAGCTGTATTCCATCCCGTTTTCGCTCAACTATGGCGCGATGTTTTACAACAAAGACATTTTCGACAAGTTCGGCATTCCGTATCCGAAAGATTTGATGAGCTTCGAAGAAATACTGCCCCTTGCGAAGCGGATCAACCGTACGGAGAACGGCGTTCCGTACATCGGCTTCGAGCCGCAGCACGCCGATACGATCGCCGGTCAATTGGGCGTTCCGGCGGTTGGAAGCAACGACGTGCCGAATTTCAATACGCCCGAGTACAAGCGCGTATTCGACTTTTTGAAGCAGGTGTACGAAATTCCCGGTCAAATCGGACCGAACGGAAAGTACAATTGGGGCCGAAACGGTTTTTTGAAAGATCAAAACTTGGCGATGTTTCTGGAGTGGACGAACGATTTCGCCGCCCCGCTCGAGGACGCGATGAAAGCCGGCTTTACGAACTGGGACGTTTCCGGCCTGCCGAATTTTCAGGACAAACTGGGCAACGGACGGACGGTCGATTCGCATATGACGTTCATTTCCAAGACGAGCCGGCATAAGGAAGAAGCGTTTCAGGTGCTGCTCGAGTCGGTTTCCCGGGAGACGCAAATGCTCGTCAGCGCGAACGCCCGCATCAGCTCGATTCCCGACAAAACGATACAGGCGAACTACGCCAAAAACTTCGAGAGCTACAAAGGGAAAAAGGTGCAGAACATTTTCCTGACGAAGCAAACCGTTTCGCAAAAGGCGTCGCTCTACGGCAGCAAAGCCGGAAGCATCGTGCGCGAGGAGCAAAAAAATATGGCGCTCGGACTGAAGGACGTCAACACCGCCTTGTCGGACGCCCAAGACCGCGCGCTGAAAAACGTGCAGGAAGAAAAATCGAAATAAGCCCAAGCCGGCCGACGAATCCGGGCAGCGAAGCCGCCTGGCGCGAACGCCGCGCGTTTTGCGTATCGCCGGGAACGGCGCCGCTCGTCGGGCGTACTTTTTGCAAGATGGAGGGAATACACATGGATCGATCGCCCTTTCCGTTAGTCGCCGCGCATACGGGATGCGACGGCACGCCCTACAATACGGTCGAATCGTTTATGGCGGGCGTCCGGCTCGGGGCGGATATCGTCGAGGTCGACCTGCGGGTCGCGCGGGACGGCACCGTCGTTTTGCTTCATGACGACAATCCGCTTCTTCGCGAGTGCACGTACGAGCAGCTGAACGAGCCGGACGTCCGGGCGAGCATCGATCCGCTGTACGAGAGGCGCGATATCGTCAAGCTGACCGATGTGCTGCCGCTTGCGAGGAGCTGCCGGGTGAAGCTGAATTTGGACATTAAGACGCCGGAAGCGATCGAACCCGTCGTTCGGCTCGTAAAACGGCACGATGCGGCGGATGACGTGTACGTCACCGGGTGCAGCGACAACATTACGCGCCGTCATCGCGACTTGCGGGTCGTATACAATACGCCGACGAAGCTTCCCGCGGAGCGGCAAAGCGAGTACGGGCCGTTCGCCCGCCAAATGTGCGACATCGGCCGGGAAGGCTCCTGCTACGGCTTGAACATGCACCGCGAAACGTGCCGTCCCGAAATCGTGGAGCTGGCGCGGGAGTACGGGCTGGCCGTTTGGGTGTACACGGTGAACGAGGCGGAGGAAATGATGCGGTTTGTCCGGTGCGGAGTGGACGCGATCACGACCAAACGGGTCGCGGGGCTGGTCGGCCTGCGGGACGGCGGCTTGTCCGGGAAATAATGGCGCGGCAAGCTTCGCCGCATCGTTTCGTCCTTGTGCGCGGCTTCGCTGCATTGCCGCAGCGCCATGAAAGGTTAAGCGCTATACTTCCGGTTGCGAAAGGAGTTGTTACGCAAATGGCTGAACGGACGATTCGCCTTACGATGGCGCAGGCGCTGCTGCGCTTTCTCGACCGGCAGTACGTGTCGATCGACGGCAGCGAGACGAAATTCGTCAAAGGCGTCATGGGCATTTTCGGGCACGGCAACGTTACCGGCATCGGCGAGGCGCTGGAACGGAGCGCCGGCGGCCTGACGTTCGTGCAGGGCAAAAACGAGCAGGGGATGGTGCACGCGGCGACGGCGTTCGCGAAGCAGAACGGGCGGCGGCAAATATTCGCCTGCACGTCGTCGATCGGCCCCGGCGCCTTGAACATGGTGACCGCCGCCGCGACCGCGACGGTCAACCGGATTCCGGTGCTGCTGCTTCCCGGGGACAACTTCGCTTCCCGGCAGCCGGACCCGGTGCTGCAGCAGCTCGAAATGAACTGGGATTACACGATTTCCGCATGCGATCCGTTCAAGGCCGTCAGCAAATATTGGGACCGGATCGTCCGTCCCGAACAGCTGATGACGGCGGCGGTCAACGCCATTCGCACGCTCGTCGACCCCGCGGAGACGGGGGCGGTGACGCTCGCGCTGCCGCAGGACGTTCAGGCGGAAGCGTACGAGTATCCGCTCGCCTTTTTCGAGCGCACCGTTCACGCGATCGACCGGCGCCCGCCGTCCGCCGAAGCGGTGCGCCGCGCCGCCCGGCTGATCGAGGGCAAAAAACGGCCGCTGCTGATCGCGGGCGGCGGAGCGCTCTATTCGGCGGCGACGGACCGGCTGGCCGCGTTCGCCGAGGCGTTCGGCATCCCGGTCGCCGAAACGCAGGCCGGCAAAGGCGCGCTGCCGTGGAACCATCCGCTGAACGTCGGAGCGATCGGGGTGACCGGCTCGCTGGCCGCCAACCGGCTGGCGCGTGAGGCCGATCTGATCATCGGCGTCGGCACGCGGTATTCGGACTTTACGACTTCGTCCAAATCGGCGTTCGCCCGGCCCGACGCGGCGTTTGTAAATTTGAACGCAAACGGCGCGGACGCCGCGAAGCTCGGCGCGCTCGCCATGACGTGCGACGCCCGGGAAGGGCTTGCCGCGCTCGGCGAAGCGCTTGCGGCCGCAGGCTACCGAAGCGGCTACGAAGCGGCCGAACTGGCCGATCTGAAGCGGCGCTGGGAAAGCGAAGTCGACCGGCTGCATACGCTCGAGCACGAAGACGGTCTGGCCCAGACGCGGGCGCTCGGAATCGTAAACGGAACGATCGATCCTTCGGCGATCGTCGTCTGCGCCGCAGGCAGCTTGCCGGGCGATATGCACCGGCTGTGGCGGGCGTCGGGACCGAGGACGTACCATATGGAATACGGCTTCTCGTGCATGGGCTACGAAGTGAGCGGCGCGTTCGGGGCCGCGCTGGCCGATCCCGACAAGGAGGTGTACGCCGTCGTCGGCGACGGCAGCTACTTGATGCTGCATTCCGAGCTGATTACGAGCTTGCAGGAAGGCCGCAAAATTACGGTGCTGCTGTTCGCGAACGGCGGGTTCCAGTGCATCCATCATTTGCAGCGGGAGCACGGCAGCGACGGGTTCGGCAACGAGTTCCGCTATCGCTCGGCGGATACGGAGCGGCTGACGGGAGCGTATATGGACATCGACTACGCGGCGCATGCCCGCAGCCTGGGCGCCAAGGCGTACAAGGCGGAGACGGCGGAGCAGCTGAAGGAGGCGCTCCTGCTGGCGAAGCGGGAAACGGTATCGACGCTGATCGAAATCCGGGTCGTGCCCGGGACGAACTCGGGCGGCTACGATTCGTGGTGGCACGTAGGCGTGCCGGAAGTATCGTCAAGCGACGCCGTCGAAGCCGCGCATCGAAACATGAAGGAGCGGCTGCGGGCCGTCAGGCGTCCGTAAGCCGGAGAGAGGAGGCGCTCGCGCATGGCCGCATGGAATGCGCTGCCGTTCAAAATCGGCATCCATCCGATCAATTGGGTCGGCGAAGACGTGAAGGAGCATGGGGAGCATACGCCGTTCGAGCAAATCGTCGACGACATCCGCTCGCTCGGCTTGACCGGCACGGAGATGGGCCGCAAGTTTCCGACCGACCCGGCCGTCCTGAAGAAGGAGCTGTCGTCGCGCGGCATTCGGCTCGTATCGTGGTGGAAATCGGTGCTGTTTTCCGACCCGTCCCGGCTCGAGGACGAATTGCGGGCGTACCGGAATCACGCCGCTTTTTTGCGGGACATGGGCGGGGAAACGATCAGCACGTGCGAGGTCGGCGGCTCGCTGCACTTCGATCCGCGCCGGACGCCGAACGAGAAGGAAGTGGCGCGGCTGGACGAAGCGGGCTGGCGAAGCCTGGCGGACGGCTTGAACCGGGCGGGCGAGATCGCGCGCGAATACGGGTTGAAGCTGGCGTACCATCATCACGGCGGCACCGTCGTCGAGCGGCCGGAGGAGATCGACCGGCTGATGGAGCTGACCGATCCGTCGCTCGTGCATTTGCTGTACGATACCGGCCATGCGTTATACGGCGGCGCGGACCCGCTCGACCTGCTTCGCCGTCATTACGGGCGGATCGCCTATATTCATTTGAAGGACGTTCGCCGAAGCGTATTGGAGGAAGCGCGCGCGGAAAAAGCCGATTTCGTCGCCTGCATCCGCAAAGGCGTGTTTACGGTGCCCGGCGACGGCTGCATCGACTTCGGCCCGATCGTCGCCGAGCTGCTCGCGAGGAACTACGAGGGCTGGGCGATGCTGGAGGGCGAGCAGGACCCGGCCCTGCATCCCCCGCTCGCTTACGCGGCGAACGCGCTGCGATACATCGAATCGCTCGTTGCGGCAAAGTAAACGATGAATCGGAAAGAAGGTGACTTTCGCGATGACCTATCTATCTTTCCCGTCCGGCAGGGCGTACGATTTTACGGCCATCGGCCGGCTGTGCATCGATCTGAACGCGGTGGAAACGGGCCGTCCGATGGAGGAAACGGTCACGTTCGCCAAATACGTCGGGGGATCGCCAGCCAACATTGCGATCGGCATGTCGCGACTCGGGCTGAAGACGGCTTTCATCGGCAAAATTGCGGACGATCCGATGGGCCGATTCATAGCCGCCTATTTGCGGCAAAACGGCATCGCCGCGGACAATGTCGTGATCGACCGCAGCGGAGCGGTGACGGGGCTGGCGTTTACGGAAATCAAAAGCCCGACCGACTGCAGCATTCTGATGTACCGCGAACGCGCCGCCGACCTGCTGCTGAAGCCCGACGAAGTCCGCGAGGAGCTGATCGCCTCGACGGGAACGCTGCTCGTCTCGGGGACGGCCTTGGCGGCCGGGCCGTCCCGCGAGGCGGTGTTCCAGGCGTTAAACTACGCCCGAAAGCACGGCTGCACGATCGCGTTCGACCTGGATTACCGCCCGTATACGTGGACTTCGCGCGAAGAAACGGCGGTGTATTACAATTTGGCGGCGGAAAAATGCGACATTTTGCTCGGCACCCGCGAGGAGTTCGATCTGATGGAGCGGTTCGAGCCGAATCCGGACCGCGACGACCGGATAACGGCGGCCCGATGGTTCGGGCATTCGGCGAAAATCGTCGTCGTCAAGCACGGCAAGGACGGCTCCGTCGCCTATACGAGAGACGGGGCGGACCACCGGGCGAAAAGCTATCCGGCACGGGTCGTCAAAACGTTCGGCGCCGGCGATTCGTACGCGGCCGGCTTTCTGTACGGCCTCATGAACGGCTGGCCGGTCGGGCGAAGCATGGCGTTCGGCAGCGCGGCCGCGTCCATCGTCGTCTCCAGCCACAGCTGCTCGGACGCGATGCCGACGGCGGAGCAGGTGCACGATTATATCGCGCGGTGCGACCGGGGCGAAATTACGGCTTCGTGAACGGCAGTCGAACAGTCCCAAGAAGGAAAAGGAGGAGAAGCGATGGCCGAAACGTTAACGAACTGGATCGGGGGCGAGCGGGTGACCGCCGCTTCCGGCCGGACGGAGCCGGTGATCGATCCGGCCACGGAACAGCTGCTCGCTTACGTTCCGCTCTCGTCGGCCGAAGACGTGGACCGGGCGGTAAGCGCGGCCAAGGACGCATTCCGGACGTGGAGCCGGACGCCGGTTCCGAGGCGCGCGCGCCTGTTGTTCAAATACCAGCAGCTGCTGGTGGAGCATTGGGAGGAGCTGGCCCGGCTCATCACGACGGAGAACGGCAAAAGCTTGGCCGAAGCGCACGGCGAAGTGCTGCGGGGCATCGAATGCGTCGAATTCGCCGCAGGGGCGCCGACGCTCATGATGGGCAGGCAGCTTCCGGACATCGCGACCAATCTGGAGTCGGGGATGTACCGGTATCCGGTCGGCGTCGTCGGCGGCATTACGCCGTTCAACTTCCCGATGATGGTCCCGTGCTGGATGTTCCCGCTGGCCGTCGCCTGCGGCAATACGTTCGTGCTCAAGCCGTCCGAGCGCACCCCGCTGCTGGCGATGCGACTGGCGGAGCTGTTTCGCGAGGCGGGCTTGCCGGACGGCGTATTGAACGTCGTTCACGGCGCCCATGACGCGGTAAACGGACTGCTGCGGCATCCCGACGTCCGTGCGATCTCGTTCGTCGGCTCGCAGCCCGTGGCGGAATACGTGTACCGGACGGCGACGGAACGGGGCAAACGGGTGCAGGCGCTCGCCGGCGCGAAAAATCATACGATCGTGCTTCCGGACGCCGATCTCGATTCGGCGGTCAAAGAAATCGTCGGCGCTGCGTTCGGGTCGGCCGGCGAGCGATGCATGGCCTGCTCCGTCGTCGTCGCCGTCGGCGGCATCGGCGACGAGCTGGCGGAGCGGCTGCGGGCGGCCGCCGACAAGCTGGCGATCGGCAGCGGGCTGGACGAGGGCGTCTTTCTCGGCCCGGTCATCCGCGCCGCCCACAAGGAGCGCACGCTGTCGTATATCGAAGCCGGCGTCGCCGAAGGCGCGAAGCTGATCCGCGACGGTCGGCGCGATGCCGCCGAGTCGGGCGGCGGCTTCTTCGTCGGGCCGACGATATTCGATCGGGTGCGCCGCGGCATGACCGTTTGGCGGGACGAAATTTTCGCGCCGGTGCTGTCGATCGTCCGCGCGGATACGCTGGAGGAGGCGATCGAGCTGGCGAACGCTTCGGAGTTCGCCAACGGAGCCTGCCTGTTCACGCGCAGCGGCGCCAGCGTGAAGCAGTTCCGCGAAACGATCGACGCCGGCATGCTCGGCGTCAATCTCGGCGTTCCGGCGCCGATGGCGTTTTTCCCGTTTTCGGGGTGGAAGAAGTCGTTCTACGGCGATTTGCACGCGAACGGGGCCGACGGCGTCGAATTTTACACCCGCAAAAAGATGGTTACGGCCCGCTGGTGACGGGAACGACCGCGGCAGGAAGGAGAGGATCGCACGTGGGGCTTGTCTCGATGAAGCGGATGCTGCTTGACGCCGCGGACGGCGGCTATGCCGTCGGGCAGTTCAATTTGACCAATATGGAGTTCGCGCAGTCGATTTTGCAGGCGGCGCAGGAGAAACGTTCGCCGGTCATCCTCGGCGTCAGCGAAGCTTACGTTCCGTATATGGGCGGTTTGCCCTGCATAGCGGGCATGGTCCGGGCGCTGATCGACCATTACGGCGTCACCGTTCCCGTCGCCCTTCATCTCGACCACGGCTCGTCGTTCGACATTTGCTTGCGCGCGCTTCATGCCGGGTTCACGTCGGTCATGATCGACGCTTCCGGCCTTCCGCTGGAGCGCAACATCGAGCTGACGTCGCGCGTCGCGCAGGCGGCGCATGCGCTCGGAGCGACGGTCGAGGCGGAGCTCGGCCGCATCGCGGGCCGCGAGGACGAGCTGGTCGTCGACGAGGCGGAAGTCATGTACGCGGTGCCGGACGAATGCGTCCGGCTCGCGCGCGAAACCGGCATCGATTGCTTGGCGCCCGCGCTCGGCTCCGTACACGGCCCGTACCGCGGCCAGCCGAGGCTCGGTTTCGGGCGGATGGAGGACATTCGCCGGCTGACCGGCCTGCCTTTGGCGCTGCACGGCGGCAGCGGCCTGCCCGACGACGAAATCCGCGAGGCGATCGTGCGTGGCACGCGCAAAATCAATGTCAATACGGACAATCAGGCGGCGTTCACCGCCGCGATCCGGCGCTATTTGAACGAGCACCCCGACGCGTACGATCCGCGCCATTATTTGAGCGAGGCGGCGAAGGCGGTGCAGGCGTGCGTCCGAACGAAAATCGAGCTGTTCGGCTGCGCCGGGAAAGCGGGGGAGCATACGCGATGACTCATTTGACCATCGGCATAATCGGAGCGGGGCGAATCGGCAAAATTCACGCCGACAATTTGCTGCGCCTGCCGGCCGTGCGTGTCGCCGCGGTCAGCGACATCGACGCCGGTCCGGAGCTCAGAAGCTGGGCCGCGGCGAGAGGGATCGGCCGCGTATGCGGAAGCGGCGACGACGTCGTTTCCGATCCGGCGATCGACGCGGTGTTCATCTGCTCGCCGACCGATACGCACGCGCCGCTCATCAAGCTGGCGGCGGCGTCCGGCAAACATATATTTTGCGAGAAGCCGGTCAGCATGAACATCGCCCGGACGTCGGAGGCGGTCGAAGCGGCGAGGCAAGCCGGCGTCCGGCTTCAGGTCGGGTTCAACCGGCGGTTCGACCGCAATTTCATGCGCGTCCGGGACCATGTGCGCGGCGGCACGGTCGGCGAGCCGCATATCGTCAAAATCACGTCCCGCGATCCGGGCCCGCCCCCCGAACGGTACGTGAAGTCGTCCGGCGGGATGTTCATGGACATGCTGATCCACGATTTCGACATGGCGCGCTTCGTCACCGGATGCGAGGTCGAGGAAGTGTTCGCGCAGGGCGGCGTGCTGATCGATCCGATGTTCGCGGCGCACGGGGACGTGGATACCGCCATCGTCACGCTCCGCTTCGCGGGCGGCGCGCTCGGGGTCATCGACGCGAGCCGCCGGGCCGCGTACGGGTACGATCAGCGGCTGGAGGTGTTCGGGTCGAAGGGGAGCGTAACGGTCGGCAACGACTACCCGAACACGGCGGAAGTGAGCACGGCGGCGGGCGTATCGCGCGACAAACCGCTCCACTTTTTTTTGGAACGGTATATGGCCGCGTACGCCGAAGAAGCGCGTCAGTTCGTCGATGGCCTGCTGCGGGGCGATCCGCTTCCCGTCGACGGGGACGACGCGCTGCGGGCGGAGGCGATCGCCTTGGCGGCGGCGCGGTCCGTCCGGCTCGGGCGGCCGGTGAAGGTCGCCGAGGCGGTCGCGGCGGAGACGGCCGGGCAGCAAGGCGGGCGTCAGCCGTAGGAAATGCATTTACGGGAAGGAGCAGGGAACCGATGTCAACATGGATCGTCAAACCGCGGTCCGCGCCGGATCGCGAAGGCGCCGTATTGGCCGTTACGCCGGAATCGGCCGGCTGGACCTACGTCGGCTTCGAGCTCGTTCGGCTTTCGGCCGGGCAATCGATACGCCGCGATACGGGCGGCCGGGAGGCTTGTCTCGTGCTGCTCGGCGGCAAAGCGGACGTAACGACGCGCGCCGCGCGATGGGGCGAGGTGGGCGGACGAATGAGCGTGTTCGAGGGGACGAAGCCGTATTCCGTCTACGTTCCGGCGGACGATTTTTACGAGGTGCGCGCGCTGACGGAGCTGGAATTGGCCGTATGCGCGGCTCCGGGAGACGGGCGACATCCGGCCCGCTTGATCGGCCCCGGACAGGTCGCGGAAGAAGTTCGCGGATCCGGCAGCACCCGGCGCCGCATTCATCACATTTTGCCGGAAACGGAGCCCGCCCGCAGCCTGCTCGTCGTGGAAGTGTTCACGCCCGCCGGCCATTGGTCGAGCTATCCGCCGCACAAGCACGACCGGGACGCGCTTCCCGACGAATCGCTGCTCGAGGAAACGTACTATTTCCGCATCCGGCCCGAACAAGGGTTCGCCCTGCAGCGCATCTACACCGACGATCGCTCGATCGACGAAACGCTGGCCGTCGGGGACGGCGAAGCGGTGCTTGTCCCGAAAGGATACCATCCCGTCGCCGCGCCGCCCGGCTATGACGTCTACTATTTGAACGTAATGGCCGGTCCGGTCCGCACGTGGAGCATTCATACCGATCCCGACCACGCCTGGATCGCCGGCCGGCCGGGGCGTTGAACGCACGTTCCGTCTTGCAACTTGTCCGCCGCATCCGCATAATGGAAAGAAACGGCCCGGCCCGGGCAGCGAAGAAGCGGGGAGTCCGATGAACGTTACCATATACGACGTCGCACGCGAAGCGGGCGTCTCGATCGCCGCCGTCTCTCAGGTCATCAACGGCAAAGGGAAAATCAGCGAACGGCGGCGAAGGGAAATCGTCCGCGTGATGGAACGGCTGAACTACCGGCCGAGCGTCATCGCGACCGCTTTGGCCGGCAAACGGACGTACACGATCGGCCTGCTCGTCCCCGACATCTCGAATCCGTTTTTCGCGGAAATCGCGCGAAGCGTCGAGGAGCAGGGGCACCGTCTCGGCTACAGCCTCGTCATTTGCTGCACCGACAACAAGGAAGACCGGGTCGAGCGGTATTTGTCGCTGTTTCGCAGCAAAAGCGTGGACGGCATCGTCATCGGCACCGGCATCGGCACCGACGACAAGGAGACGATCGCCCCGCTCGCGCACGGCCGGATCCCGATCGTGACGATCGCCCGCGAGCTGCCCGGCTGCGACGGGGGAACGGTCGTCGTCGACGATTTCGCGGGAGGCCGCATGGCCGCCGGCCATTTGACGGCGCTCGGGCACCGCCGCATGGCCGTGCTCGCCGAAAGCCCGAAGCTGAGCAGCAGCCGCGAGCGCATTCGGGGCTTTCGCGAAGGGCTCGGCGAGGCGGGCGTCGAACTGCCGGACGCCGCCGTCGTAACGTGCGGCGGCCAGCCTCCGGTCGCGGAAGGCAAGCGGCGCGCGTCGGAGCTGCTGCGGAGCGGTGACCGGCCGACGGCGATATTTTGCTGCAACGATCTGCTCGCGATCGGCACGCTCCAGGCGGCGAAGGAAGCCGGACTATCCGTGCCTGGCGATGTATCCGTCGTCGGCTTCGACAATACGATATTGGCGTCCGTGACCGATCCGCCTTTGACGACGGTCGCTCAGCCGATCGAGCGGATGGGACAGCTGGCGGTCGATCTCCTGATCCGGCGGCTGGCAAACGAGACGGACGAACCTCCGCGCACGGTGCTGCAGCCCGAGCTGGTCGTCAGGGAGTCGACGGCGGCGCCCGCGCCTTCGCCGATTTGAGCGGCGATACGACGAGGGTCGGCGTCGGGGCGAGGACATTTCGATTCAATCGTTGCGCTTCGGTTCATGCTTCGTTACTTGGATTCGTACCTCGAATTCGGCCGGATCGGCAACGGTTACCGCCCCTTAAGCGATCACGCATGATCAAGTTCGCAAACGAAAAAGCCGCGCAACGCCGCAGGAAACTGGGCGAAGCGCGGCTTTCGGCTTCTTATACGGTCCCGCAATCGCCTGTCGGCAGTGTTGCGCGACCGTTCGTTAATGGCAGTCCGGCACGTCGTTGTACGTGACCGTTCCGCCGTCCAACACGATGAGCGGCTGCGGGACGTACGGCTTCGCTTCCACGACGCTCTTTCGCTCTTTTTGTCCGTAAACGGCAATGACGACCGCCACGACGGCGATGATGGGAATCGTAATCCATTTTCGTTTGGCCATAAAAGCGTCGGGCTCCTTCCTGCTGCTCGATTTCTGCTGTCCTTATTGTACTATATATCTGACCAAAATACTAGGATTTCTTGGGAGGCATGCCGCGCGCGACGACATTCGTCAAAAGTCGGGAGAATATGGGTCTTTCGAACCCAAATGCTTGTTTGAGTCGGTCAAATCTGCAAAATTTTAGAAAACGGTGTAACTTTTTCGCTCGTATCGACGTCTATTCCTTTGGATGAACTGTTTATGAACAGTCGGATAGGAGGGAGAGTCTAACACAATGGGTTGGCTGAAACGTTTCGCCGCACACAAAAAAAGGGGAACAACGCCGACCGAATCGCCGTCGTCCGCCGCGCCCCCTGCCGCTCATCCGGGAACGGAGGCCGCGATGGAGAGCGCCGCCGGCATGGCGCCGGTTATGCAGGCGATCGCCGATCGCGCGGACCCGGAAACCGCCAAGCCGATTTTGACGGTGAGCGGCGTGGAGAGGTCGTTTCAGGTCGGAGGCAGGCAGCTTCACGTACTGAAAGGCATCGACATGGAGCTGAAGCCGAATCGGCTCGTCATGCTGAAAGGACGCTCGGGCTCCGGCAAAACGACGCTGCTCAACATGATCGGCGGATTGGATCAGCCGAGCCGCGGGCAAATTTTTTTCCTGGGTCACCCGTTCCACGAATGGAACGACGACAAACGCACGGAAGTTCGGAGGAAGCAGATCGGCTTCATTTTCCAATCGTTTGCGCTAATGCCGCTACTATCCGCGTGGGAAAACGTCGAGCTGTCGCTTCGGATGGCCGGGGTGCCGCGCTCGGAATGGAAGCCGCGGGTGCAGCATTGTCTCGAGCTCGTCGGCCTCGGCAAACGGATGCATCACCGGCCGTTCGAGCTGTCCGGGGGCGAACAGCAGCGGGTCGCCATCGCCAAGGCGATCGCCCACCGTCCGACGCTGCTGCTGGCCGACGAACCGACCGCCGAGCTCGATTCGCAGATGGGCGCGCAGGTCATGACGGTGTTCCGCGACATTATCCGGACCGAGCAGGTGACCATCTGCATGACGACCCACGACCCTACGATTTTGGAGGTAGCCGATCATGTTTACCAAATGGTTGACGGAAAATTCATCCATACATAAGACGCTGTTGTCGATCGCCCTGACCGTCTCGCTCGCGGCCGCCTCCGGCTGCTCGCTGCTGCCGAAGGAGGACGAAGAGGAGGTGCTTCCTTCGATCGCCCCGCCGAAAATGTCGGAGAAGCCGATCCACGTCGTCAAGACGACGACGCTCGAAACGAAGGTGCGCGCCAGCGGCAGGCTGTTGTCGACGAAGGAAGAGACGCTCTATTTCACGCAGGAGGATACGAAGCGGCTCAAAGACATTTACGTCAAAACCGGCGACTCGGTCAAAGCCGGCCAGCTGATCGCCGAGCTCGACGTCACGACGCTGGAAAACGATTTGCGGCAAAAGAGGCTGCAGCAGCGCAGCGAAGAGCTGCAAATGATCGAACTGCTGCGCAAAAACGACGGCTCCAAGTCGGCCGAAGAGCTGGAACGGGCCAAAATTGCGTTCGAGTTGAAAAAGGAAGAGCTCGCCAAGCTGGAGTCCTCGATCGCCGCGGCGAAGCTGACCGCGCCGTTCGACGGAACGATCGTGTCCGTCGCGGTCAAAAAGGGCGACAACGTGAAAGGCTACGACGACATCGCCATCATCGCCGATTTGAGCCAGCTGACGGTCGCCGCCGACTTGCTGCCGGACGACGTGAAGAAAGTGGCGATCGGCATGGAAGCGGTCGTCGACATCAACTCGGCCGGCCAGCACAAGGGCAAAGTGACGCAGCTACCGCTGCCGAAGCAGGAGCAAGGCCAGCCGGGACCGGGACAAGGCCAGGGCCAGCAAAAAGATACGATCGACAACTATTTGCTCGTGACGCTCGACGCGTTTCCGCCCGGACTGAACAGAGGAACGCCGCTCAGCGTCTCCGTCATCACGCAGCGGAAGGAAAACGCGGTCGTCATTCCGAGCGCGGCTCTTCGCTCCTATGCCGGACGGAACTACGTGCAGGTCGTCGACGACAAAGGCAGCAAACGCGAGGTCGACGTCGAAATCGGCCAGCAAACGTCCACCGAAGTGGAAATCGTTAAAGGGTTGCAGCCGGGGCAAAAAGTGGTGGGGAGATAACGCCTATGCCAATGCTCCGATTTTTGTACCGCAAAATGTGGAACAACCGCTGGATGACGCTCAGCACGCTGCTCGGGCTCATCGTCGCGGTTTCGTTCACGACCAGCATCCCGATGTATTCCGACGGATCGCTCAAGCGGGTCGTCGCGAAAACGCTGCTCGACAATACGGACGGCTTGCCGCCGGGCTCGACCCTCATTCGTTACCAGGCGGTCGGAGCCGACAAAGCCGACCTCGATTCGCTGAAGGACGTCGACGCGTATATCGCCGAAGACATTCCGAAACAGATCGGCTTTCCGGTGTCGACCTACGTGCGGACGTATTCCATCCGCAGCTCGCAGGTGACGCCGGTCGATCCGACAAAGACCGACCCGAGCAAGCGCCGGCAAATGACGATATCGGCATGGAGCGGCCTGCAGGATCATGTCGAGATGGCGAGCGGCAGCCCGTTTTCGAACGAGGTGAAAAACGGCGTCATCGAGGCGATCGTTCTCGAGGAGGCGATGTACCGGGGCGACTTCCGCGTCGGCGACGAATTCAACTACCCGCTGACGGGAGGGCTCGGCATCCCGCCGCTGAAGGTCAAGGTCGTCGGCACGTTCAAGCCGAAGCAGGAAAACGACCCGTATTGGTATCAAGGCTTCGAAGGACTGCTCTCCAGCTTGATCGTCAGCGAGGACGTATTTCAGAAAGAGCTGCTGCAGCAAAAGAAAATTCCGCTGAACTTGGCGAATTGGTATTACGCCTTCGATTTGCGGGAAATCAAGACGAGCCAGCTGTCCGATTTGACGCGCATCCTGGACCGTCTCGACATTACGCTGTACCAGAAGCTGAAAGAAACGAAGGTCGACTACTCGTTCAAAGACATGCTGTCCGAGTTCAAAAAGCAAAGCTTGCAAATGCAAATGATGCTGTTCACGCTGGCGGCGCCGATGCTCGCCATGGTGTTCTATTATATCGTCATGAACGCCCGCCAGTCGCTCGACCGGCAGCGAAGCGACATCGCCGTGCTGCGAAGCAGAGGCGGCAGTACGCGGCAAATCGTTTGGATTTATTTGCTGGAAGGCGTTTTGCTCGGCGGCATTGCGATGCTGATCGGTCCGTTCATCGGCTATTTGATGGCCAAAGGGATCGGCTCGTCGAACGGCTTCCTCGCCTTCGTCGACCGCAAGGCGGTACCCGTCGGCGTGACCGGCGAAGCGCTGCTGTACGGCGCGTCGGCGGTCGTGCTCGCGATTGTCGCGAGCGTCATACCGGCCGTGTCGTTCGCCCGCTCGTCGATCGTCAGCTACAAGCAGCAGCTGGCCCGTTCGGACCGGAAGCCGCTTTGGCAGCGCTGGTTTCTCGACATCGCGCTTGTCGGTCTGGCCGGTTACGGCTATTATGCGTTCCAGAACGTGCAAATATTATCGGAGAGAACGGGGCTGTCGAACGATCAGCTTCAGGTGCATCCGCTGCTGTTTTTCGTGCCGGCGCTGGCCATATTCGCGCTGGGGCTGTTTTTCCTGAGGCTGTTCCCGTGGCTGCTGAAGCTGGCGGGCTGGCTCGGCAAAACGTTTTTGCCCGTGCCGATCTATTTGACGCTGACGCAGCTGTCGCGGTCGTCCAAGGCGTATTATCCGCTCATGCTGCTCCTGATCCTGACGCTCGGACTCGGCGTATATAACTCGTCGGCGGCGCGGACGATCGACTTGAATTCGACGGAACGGACGCTGTACCAATTCGGCGCCGACGTCGTCCTGCAGCCGGTGTGGGAAGCTTATTCAGAGATGACGCCCCCGTCGCAAAACGGCGGAGAGGGCCAGGGACAAGGCCAAGGACAAGGCCAAGGACAGGGCGGCCAAGGCCAAGGGGGCCAAGGCGGTCAAGGCGGAGGCCAAGGCGGCGGTCCAGGCGGCCAAGGCGAGCAAAACTCGAAAATGCTGTACATCGAGCCGCCGTTCGAAATGTACAAAACGCTCGAAGGCGTCGAACACGCGACGCGGGTGCTGCAGACGAAAGGCAACGTGGTCGTGTCGGGCAAATCGCTCGGCCAAGGAACCGTCATGGGCATCGACAACGTCGACTTCAACGAGGTCGGCTGGTTCCGGGACGATCTGTTTCCGGCGAAGCCGTGGCAATATTTGAACTTGCTCGGCGCGTTCGACGGTCAAGGCGTGCTCGTATCGGAATCGTTCGCGAGCAAAAATCAGCTGAAGCCCGGCGACTTGATTTCGATCGCCGTTTCCCAGCAAATGGTCGAATTCGTCATTGTCGGCACCGTACCGTATTGGCCGTCGCTGTATCCGAACCAGTCGCCGTTTTTCATCGCCAATCTCGACTACATATTCGACAGTGCGCCGATTACGCCGTACGACGTATGGATCAAAATGAAGCCCGGCGCCAAGCTGACGCCGATCATCGAATCGATTCAGGCGAAAGGGATCCAGCTCGCCGGCTACAAGGACGTCCGCAACGAGCTGATTACGCAAAGCAAGCATCCGTCCAGAGGCGGCGTGTTCGGCATCTTAAGCCTCGGCTTCCTCGTCTCGGTGCTCATATCGCTCATCGGATACGTGCTGTACTGGTTTTTCAACCTGTCAAGCCGGGTTGTTCAGTTCGGCGTGCTGCGGGCGATGGGGCTGTCGCGCCGGCAGCTAACCGGGATGCTCATGCTGGAGCAGCTGTTTACGGCAGGGCTGTCGATCGCCCTCGGCTTTACGATCGGCAAGCTGACGAGCCTGTTGTTTTTGCCGTTTTTGCAGACGGCGGGCAGCGCCGCGACCCAAGTGCCGCCGTTCCGAGTCGTATTCGAGGCGAAGGACATGTATCAGCTTTACGGCGTCGTCGCCTTCATGATGGTGACGGGAGCGACGCTGCTGCTGCTGCATATCCGCAGGCTGAGAGTGCATCAGGCGGTCAAGCTGGGGGAGGAGCGGTAACCGATGATCGTTTGCGAAGGACTCGTCAAAATTTACAAAACCGACGACATCGAGGTCGTCGCGCTGCAAGGACTCAACATAACGGTGGAAACCGGCGAAATGATGGCGATTATCGGCAACAGCGGAAGCGGTAAATCGACGATGCTGAACATTTTGGGCGGTCTCGACCGCCCGTCGGCCGGGCAAGTGCGCGTCGGCGAATGGGATTTGCTGAAAATTACCGACGATCAGCTTGTCGAATACAAGCGCAAGACGGTCGGATTCATTTGGCAAAACAACGCCCGCAACTTGCTTCCGTACTTGAGCGCTTTGGAAAACGTGGAAATGCCGATGATGCTGAGCGGCAAAATCGACCGCCCGTACGCGAAGCAGCTGCTGGAGTGGGTCGGGCTGAAGGAAAGGCTGCACAACAAGCTGTACCAGCTGTCCGGCGGGGAGCAGCAGCGCGTCGCGATCGCGATATCGCTCGCCAACAGGCCGTCGCTGCTGCTGGCCGACGAGCCGACCGGCTCCGTCGATACGCAGACGTCGGACATGATCATGGACATTTTCCGCAGGCTGAACAAGGAATTGGGCGTTACGATCGTCATCGTCACCCACGATTTGACGCTCGCGAGCAAAGTCGACCGGGTGGTGGCGATTCGCGACGGGATGACGAGCACCGAGTTTATAAAGCGCAACCCGAACCTCGACGCGGGAAAAAGCATGAATGAAGGGCACGAGGAATACGTCGTGCTCGATCGGGCGGGACGCCTGCAAATTCCGAAGCCATTTTTGCAGGCGCTGCAAATTACGAACAAGGCGTCGATGGAATTCGACGGAAAGACGATCACGATCAAGGCGCCGAATCAATTGGGGGGAAATCCGGATGACGAATAATCAGAAGCCGAAATGGCTCCGTACGGTAACCGGCATGACGCTGGTCGCGACATTGACCGTACCGGTGCTGGCCGCATGCAACAAAGGAGCGGCGAACGACGATAAAACGGAGCGGGTGCTGCGCATCGCGACGATGTATTACAGCGGGGACGAAGACGAATATTTCCGCCAGCAATTTACCGAAATATTCGAATTCAGCAATCCGAACATCAAGGTCGAGATCGTGTCGGCGATGAATCCGAATCAATACCGGTACGGCGGCAGACCGGAAGGCGAGAAGCCGGAAGATCCGAACGAAAAAATGAAAGAGCTGATGAAGGGCGACAATCCGCCCGATGTCGTCATGATCAACTACGAACAGCTTCCGGACCTGGTCGCGAACAATATGCTGAAGCAGCTGGACGGCGACATCGCGAAAGACAAATTCGACATATCGGACATCGTGCCCGCCGTTATCGACGGAATCAAGGCGGCCGGCGACGGCAAGCTGTACGCGCTTGCGCCTACGTTTTCGTCGCAGGTGCTGCTTTATAATAAGAAGCCGTTCGACGATGCCGGCATGCAGTATCCGAAGGACGGCATGACGTGGGACGAAATGTTCGATCTCGCGCGCCGCGTGGCCAAAGGAGAAGGCGAAAACCGCGTTTACGGCTTCGGCTTCAACCAATACGCCTCCGGCTCGAAGGAAAGCCTGTTCCATGAGATGGAAGCCTATGTCGCGCCGCTTCAGCTGCGCATGTTCAACGATGCGGCCGATGCGCTTACCGTCGCTTCTCCGGGTTGGGAAAAAGTATGGACGACGATGATACAGCTGAGCAAGGATAAAATATTCCCGGAGCCGATCGATTACAGCAAAATGGACGCGGCAAGACGCGCGGCCATGGAAAGCGGCCAGTACAATCCGTTCCAGAACAATCCGTTTATGAACGGCAAGCTCGCGATGACGATCGGCCATCAGTATACGATCAACGAATTAATCCAGGCGAACAAAAACGCGGCCAACATTAAAGGCTATACGCCGATCGATTGGGATATCGTCACGATGCCGACGCATCCGGAGCAAAACGGACTCGGCGGCAGCGTCTACTTTAACGGCTTGATGGGCATTAACACGAAGGCGCAAAACTCGGCCGACGCCTGGAAGTTCATCAAATTCATCAACGGCGAAGAGTGGGCGAAGCTGAAGTCGAAGAGCGTCAACCAGCTCGTGTCCCGCTCGAAATATATCCAGCCGCGCGACGGCCTGCAGTATAACATCAAGGCGTTTACGACGCTCAAGCCGGTGCCGATCGAAAACGAGATGAGCAAGTTGTCCCGTCAATACCGCAATATTTATCAGATCCGTTCGATGGGGGCGCAATATTTCAAAAAGGCGCTTGAAGGCACGTCGACCGTCAGCGACGCGCTCAAGGAATGGCAAACCGCGGGAGACGCGGCGCTGAAGCAAATGAAAGAAAACCCGGACGCCCCGATCAACATGCCGGGCGGCAAAGGAATGGCCGTCCCGATGTGGTAATGCAGGACTGCGTCCCGAACGACCCGGACCGCCGACGCGCGGTCCGGCTTTGTTTTTTCCGTTTATTAGCCGCGCGGCCGATCCGAATCCGTGCTATAATGGATTACATCTGACATCCGGGGGGAGATTTCCATGCCAATCCGTGTTCATAGCAAAGACGTGAAAGAAGCCGCCCTGCGCAAGCTGGCCGAACGCGGCGTGCAGCTGGAAGATATCGCGAGCATCGTATACGAGATGCAATCTCCCTATAACGCGGGACTGAGACTGGATCAATGCTTGGAAAGCGTGCGGGCCGTGCTGGAAAAGCGCGAGCTGCAGCATGCCATCCTGGTCGGCATCGAGCTCGACCAGCTTGCCGAGAAGAAGCTGCTGTCCGAGCCGCTGCAGTCGATCGTCGCGTCCGACGAAGGGCTGTTCGGCTGCGACGAGACGCTCGCGCTGGGCTCCGTGTTCGGGTACGGCAGCATCGCCGTCACGACGTTCGGCCATTTGGACAAACATAAAACCGGCATTATCAAACGGCTCGATACGAAGACAGGCAAAGGCGTCCATACGTTTTTGGACGATCTCGTGGCGAGCATCGCCGCCTCCGCATCGAGCCGGATCGCCCACCGGTTGCGCGACGAAGAAGAGCGGAGAGAGCAAGCCGAAATCGCCGCGACGGCGATGGAAGAAAACGCGGGCTGACCAGAAAGGCCGATATCCAATCCCCGAAACGATCCCGTTTTCGGGGATTTTTCTCTTTTTTGGGCGAGCGTCCGAAAAAAAATCGGAGAGTTGGGATATGCTATACAGTAGAACAACTTGCGCGAAAGGAACGATCGTTCGAAATGAAATGGGTGTATTGGGTCAAACTGTACGAAAGCAAATTTCAAGCGGGCTGCCTGGCCAAGCGGATGGAGGAAGACTGGTGGATTTACGGGTACGAATGCCCGCAAACGGTCGAAGTATACCGTTCCAAAAAAGGCCGGTTCGGCGTCCGCTATCAATTGTAACGCGAGTTTTCCTAAAAAATAGGGTTGACACGTCATCGGCCTGTAGTGTATATTTATTTTTGTCGCTGTTTGAATCAACTGAACGATTTCATACTGACGCGGGGTGGAGCAGCCCGGTAGCTCGTCGGGCTCATAACCCGAAGGCCGCAGGTTCAAATCCTGCCCCCGCAATTCGTTTTTTTGCGAGAGTAAGGGCCCTTAGCTCAGTTGGTTAGAGCGGTCGGCTCATAACCGATTGGTCGGGGGTTCGAGTCCCTCAGGGCCCACCACATTCAGTTCTCGCAGCGTCGAACGGAAATCATACATAACACGTAACGAACGTCTTGCTTCGTCGATCGCCTTCGAGCGGCCGAACGATGCAGGGCGTTCTTTTTTTTGCGATTTTTTGCGAAATGGTCCATATCGGTAATAGAAATGTCCAGATCAACCATGAAATCGACAGGGCCGGATGATTATGATTGAAGTAACCGGACGACATCGACATCCAGCGAAAAACGAACAACCGGCGGAGGGAGACATGCAAATGAGCGGGAGCGAGCCGATCCACATCGGCATTCTCGGATTCGCCCACGGCCACGTCCATACGTATTGCGACGAATGGAAAAACGGCGAACACGGCGTCCGGGTGGCGGCCGGCTGGGACCGCGACGCGGAACGGCTGGGCAAGGCGGCCGCCGCATACGGATTGCAGCCGTTCGAAACCGTCCCGGAGCTGCTCGCCCGGGAAGACATTCGCGCCGTCGTCGTCGCGTCGGAAACTTCGCTTCATGCGGAGCTCGTCGAGCAGGCGGCGAAAGCGGGGAAAACGGTTATCCTGCAAAAACCGCTGGCGCTGACGATGCGCGAAGCGGACCGGATCGTCGAAGCCGTCAACGGCGGCGGCATCCGCTTTACGCTCGCCTGGCAAATGCGGGTCGACCCGCAAAACGTGCAGATGAAGCGTTGGATCGAAAGCGGCGAGCTGGGGCGGCTGTTCTCGGTCAGACGCAGACACGGTCTGGCGATGGGGCTCCAAGCGAGCTTCGCCGATTCGTGGCACGTGCAGCCGGAATGGAATCGGGACATATGGGCGGACGACGCCTCGCACCCGATCGACCTGCTCCACTTCTGGCTCGGCATGCCGGAAAGCGTCACCGCGGAAATCGAGACGCTGTACAACCCGCGCATTCCGATGGACAACGGCATCGCGATTTTCCGTTATCCGGGCGGGCCGATCGCGGAGGTGAGCTGCTCGTTCACCTGCCATGCCGCCGAAAACACGACGGAAATCGTCGGCGAGCGCGGCACGGTCGTGCAAAATTACGGCGATGCGCCGAGCTGCAACGTCCCGCGTCCGCCGGGCGCCGGAGCCGGGCTCAAACGGTACGACGCCGCGGCGGGCGTCTGGACGGCGAGCGACGTCGAAAGTCCGCCGAACCACGGGCATCGCATCCGCGCGCTGGCGAAGCCGCTCGCGGAGTTCGTCCGCGGGGAGCGCGGTCCGATCGCGACGGCGGAGGAGGGACGAACGTCGCTGCGCATGGTGCTGGCCTGCTACGCCTCCGCGCGGCAGGGGCGCCGGGTGACGCTGGACGACCCGATGATTTTCGCCATGTAAGCGCAGCCGGAGCAGTGGAAACGGTTTCAATCCAATCGAACGAGAAAGGCGGGTGAAGTTTCCGGCATTCGCGCGGGCGAATGAACCGGAGACGGGAAAGATGGCGCTCAAAATCGGCATCGTAGGGTTAAACGGCATCGGCAAAAACCATGCCGCCTGCTACCAGGAAGACGAGCTTGCGGACTTGATCGCGGTATGCGACGTCGTCAAGGAAAGAGCGGATGCGGTTGCGGAGAAATACGGCATCAAAGCGTACTACAGCTTGAAGGACATGATCGAAAACGAGCCCGACCTGCAAATCGTCGACGTGACGACGGGCGGCATCGATAACGGCAGCTGGCATTTCGAGCCGGCGATGGAGGCGGTCGGCTACGGCAAGCACGTCCTCGTCGAAAAGCCGATTTGCCACGACGTGCGGCAGGCGCGGGAGCTCGTCGCCTTCGCGGAAAAACAGAACGTCTACCTCGGCTGCAACTTGAACCATTATTTTACGAAGCCGGCCGAGCGGGCCAAGCAGTATATCGACAACGGCGACATCGGAGAGCTCGTGTACTGTCTCGCCAAGATGGGCTTCAACGGCGGCGAGCTCAATTACGCGCTTGCCAAATCGCCGAAAGTGAACGGCCACCCGTATTTTCACATGAAGGCGTTTTTGACGCATCCGTTCAGCGTCATGAGACATTTCTGCGGCGACATTACGCATATTCAGACGTTCTCCGACCGTCCGGGCTTCCGGCGCAGCGCCGGCGACGTCATGGTGTCGATCAACAGCATACACGTCAAGTTCGCGAACGGCGGCGTCGGCTATTTGCTCAGCCAGCGGGGCGACGCGGCGTACGGTCTCGGCGGCTGGTGGAGCGTGGAGGTGGCCGGAACGCGAGGCACGTTCTGCATCGAAAACTGCGTCGAAAAAGTGTCGTACTGGAAGGCGGAGAAAGGCATTCCGGCGATCAGCTCGCAGCCGGCGCCGGAAGTGACCGACTTCGGCACGACCGATTTCAACCGGACGTTCAACAACCGGCTGCACGCGTTTCTCGAGGACGTCTCGAACGGAGTGCCGCGCGACCAGCTGCGCGCGAACGGCCGGGACGCGCTGGCCGTACTGGAATATACGTTCGCCGTCATCGAATCGTACGAGCGCGGCGGCGAGCTCGTCCGCCCGCACGCGCTGCCGCCGCTGACCGGCGACCCGCATTTCATGAAATAAGCCGGAATTCCGGCGGACGGAGGAATCCGATATGATCAAGCTCGGCGTTAACTCGGTTTTGTTCAAACATTTCGGCTTTGCCGAGGCGGCAAAGCAAATCGCGCTGTGCGGCTACGACGGCGTGGAAATCGCGGCCATCCAGGGGATGTGCGAGCATCTCGACCTGAGCCGGTGGAAAGAGCAGAAAGAGGAGCTGCAAGCGATCGTCGCCGAAAACGGTCTCGAGTTTTTGTCGACGGAGGTCGCTTCTCTGAGCGAGGACAGGCTGCTGCCCGCCTTCGAAGCGGCGGCCGAAATCGGCATCCCGGTCGTCAACGTCGGACCGGGCGGCAAGCTCGGCGTCGAGGAGGACGTTCGGGCGTCGATCGAGAAGCTGGCGCGGATGTCCGAACGGGCGGCGTCCTACGGCGTTACGCTGTGCGTGAAGGCGCATGTCGGCAATGCGATTTACAATACGCCGACGACGCTCAGGGCGATGAGCGAAATCAGCTCCCCGGCGTTCGGCATCGACATGGACCCGAGCCACATCCACCGCGCCGGCGAAAACGCCGAGGAAGCGCTCCCGGCCGTGCTGAGCCGCGTGAAGCATATTCATATTCGCGACTGCAAAGGCCGCGAGAAAGGGCCCGGGCCGATCGAGCTGCAGGCGTGCGGGCGCGGCGACATCGACTTGTTCGGCTACTGCAAGGCGATGGTCGACGGCGGCTACGACGGTCCGGTCGTGCTGGAAGTGATCGGGGCGACTCCCGACCATACGCTCGCCCAGGTGTCGATCGTGGCCGCGGAATCGTACGGCTATTTGAACGGGTGCCTGAAGCGGCTCGGCGCCCGCTGAACGGAACGGAATTGCGCCAATCGAAGGAGGAACTGTACATGGCAGCGAAAAAACCGAACGTCATCGTATTCGGCATCGACAGCTTGCGCCGCGATCATATGAGCGCATACGGCTATTCCCGCTTGACGACGCCGCATTTGGACAAAATCGCGTCCGAAGGCGTTTTGTTCGAGCAGCATTTCAGCCCGAGCATTCCGACGACGCCCGCCTACGCGGCGATGCTGACCGGCATGGACGTGTTCGGCACCGACGTCGTGGCGCTGCGGCACCAGGGGCCGCTCGGCGGGCATGTGCGGACGCTCGCCGAGGTGCTCGGCGACAACGGCTACAATACGACGTGCGTCGGCTTTACCGGAAACCCGTCGTCGCGCGGCTTCCAAACGTATTTGAACTATGAATCGTGGCATCCCGACGAAACCGGACGGGCGCCGAAGGCGCACAACTTGAATCGCGTGGCGATTCCGGAGCTGGAGCGGCTCGCCGGCGACGACAAACCGTTTTTCCTGTTTTTGCGCCATATGGACCCGCACTCGCCGTATTTGCCGCCGCAGCCTTACGAGCGGACGTTTTACGGCGGCAACGAGAAAGACCCGGCCAACCGTTCGATGGAGCCGGTGTACAATTTCAAGCCGTTCGCCGATTTTCTGAAATCGTGGATTCCGGAAGGCGTGACCGATTCCGACTACGTCTGCGCGCAATACGACGGGGCCGTCGCTTATATGGATGCGTGCATCCAGGCGATTTTCGCGAAGCTCGACGCGCTCGGACTGACCGAAGAGACGCTCATCGTCATTACGTCCGATCACGGCGAGACGCTGTACGAGCACGACTGCTATTTCGACCATCACGGCCTGTACGACTGCACGCTCGTCGTTCCGCTTATTTTGAAATACCCGGGCGTGCTGCCGGCCGGCAAACGGTTCGCCGGCGTATCGCTCATACAGGACATTATGCCGACCGTCCTCGACCTGCTCGGGATCGAAACGGACATCGCGTTCGACGGCCGCAACCTCGCCCGCTGGATCGACGGCGAGACGATTGAGCCCGTCAGCGAGTTTTACATTACCGAGTGCACATGGATGCGCAAGCACGGCTGGCGGACGCCGGAATGGAAGCTGATTCGCGCGCTCGAGCCGGATTTCCACTTCAAGCCGGAGGTCGAGCTGTACAACCTGATCCGCGATCCGGACGAAAACGTCAACCTGGCGGAGAAGGAGCCGGAGGTCGTCGCGCTGCTCGAGAAGCGGATGCTGGACCATATCGCCAAGCGCGAAGCGGAGACGAACCGGCCGAACCCGATTTATACGAACGTGAACTGGCACGGCAAAGGCAAGCCGTTCGCCTCGTCGCAGGAGGCTTACGATTCGCTGTACATCGGCTCGATCGTGAACGCCCGCACGCTGCAGGAGAAAAAATAGCTGGAAGCCGCGGCGACGACGGCCTTCGGAAAGGAAGAACGACGATGATTCGAGTCGCCGTAATCGGCGTCAACCATATCGGCAACATTCATTGCGAGGCGTACCGCCGCCACCCCGACACCGAGCTTGCCGCCGTCTGCGACCTGCTGCCGGAGCGGGCGCAGGCGGCCGCGTCCCGGCACGGCGTGCCGGCCTACACGGACATGGCGGAAATGCTCGCCGGCGAAGCGATCGACGCGGTCGTCGTCGCCACGGCGGGAGTGGAGAAGGGCAGCCACCATTTCGCTCCCGTCATGACGGCGATCGCGGCGGGCAAAGACGTGCTCGTGGAGAAGCCGATCTCGAACCGGATCGACGAGGCGCGGCAAATGGTCGCCTTCGCCCGGGAGAAGGGCGTCCGCTTCGCCTGCAATTTGAACCACCGCTTCGCGCCGGCCGCGTATCGCGCCAAACGTCTCGTCGACGAGGGCAGGCTCGGAACGCCGCTGTTTCTCAACATGCGGCTGACGATCCGCAATCCGCAGGACGATGCCGAATGGCTCCATATGCGGGCGTTGCACCCCCATTCGATCGACGTCATGCGCTACTTCGGCGGCGATATCAAACGGGTGCAGTCGTTTATGACGAAGGCGCCCGGACGGAACGTATGGTCGACCGTATCGGTCAACGTCCAGTTCGCTAGCGGGGCGGTCGGGCATTTGACGGGGAGCTACGACATGTCGATGCGCCATCCGATCGAATTTTGCGAGGTTGCCGGCAGCGAAGGCCGGCTCGTCATCGACAACGTGTACGAGCAGATGACGTTTTACCCGCATCAATCGGACGACTTGATCGTATACCGCAACCCGATATTCGGCGGCATGCAAGGGTTTGACGATACGTTCCGGCGGCGGATCGACCGGTTCGTGGAACAGATCAAAGCCGGCGACCCCCCGGACCGCATCGACGGTTCCGGCGCCGAGGCGCTGGCGGCGCAGGAGACGATCGAAGCCGCCATCCGCTCGCACGAGCTTGGCGGCGTCCCCGTGGACGTGCCGGGGGCGGCTGAATGCATAAGCAACGGAGGATCGGCAACATGAACGACTTCGGACACGTATTATGGTTTACCGGCTTGTCGGGCGCGGGCAAAACGACGACGGCCGAACGCGTGAAAGCGCGGCTGCTCGAAAGCGGACGCCGCGTCGAGCTGCTCGACGGCGACGAGCTGCGCGGCACGATATGCAAAGGACTCGGCTTTACCCGCGAAGATCGGCTTGAGAATGTGAAGCGGATCGTTTACGTGGCCGGGCTGCTGTCGAAGCACGGCGTCGACGTGCTCGTATCGGCCATAACGCCGTACCGGGAAATGAGGGAATATGCGAGAAGGACGCTGCCCGGATATGTGGAAATATACGTGGAATGTCCGCTCGAGGAATGCGAGCGCCGCGACGTCAAAGGGCTCTACGCCAAAGCGCGCCGCGGCGAGGTGCGGCATTTTACGGGCATATCCGATCCTTACGAAATTCCGCATCGTCCCGACGTTACGATCGGCACGTTAACCGGCACGTTGGACGAAAACGCAGAGACCGTCCTGGCCCATATCGGCATTCGGGCCGGCGCCGCCCGCGCCTAGTGGAGGGAACCGGATGAAAATCATACTCGTTTCGCTCGATACGCTCCGCGCCTCCCGGTTAAGCGGCTACGGGTACGGAAAGCCGACAAGCCCGCACCTCGATACGATCGCCGGGCAGGGGGTGCTGTTCGAACGCGCCTATGCGGCGGACATTCCGACCGAGGTGGCGCATACCGGAATATTTACCGGCAAAGTCGGCTTGACGACCGGCGTCGTCTCGCACGGCTCCGAGCTGACGCATTTGCCGAAATCGGTCCCGTGGCTGCCGACGATGCTGCGGACGGCCGGCTTCGTCACGGGCGCGGTCGACAACCTGTACCAGCTGAAGGAATGGTTCGCCAGAGGGTACCGCTACTATATAAACAGCGTCGGCGGCAACCGCTGGATCGACGGGAAAACGGTAAACGCGCTCGCCTTTCCGTGGCTCGAGCAGCATAAGGACGACTCGTTTTTTTTGTTTCTTCATTATTGGGACGCCCACACGCCGTATTTGCCGCCGCCGGAGCTCGTTCCGCCGTTTTACGAGGCCGGGCGCGATCCGTTCGATCCGGCGAACGGCAGCATGGAGCGGGCGTACAATCATTTGGCCTACCCGTTTTTCAAGCACCACCATTACGACTTGATCGGCGAAGTGACCGACAGCGACTATTACGACGCGCTGTACGACGCGGAAATCCGCTATTTGGACGACCGGCTGAAGGAGCTCGACCGCCATCTGGAATCGCTGGGCATCGCGGACGACACGCTGCTCGTTCTGTTCGGGGATCACGGGGAAAGCTTGACCGAGCACGACATTTACTGGGACCATTGCGGCTTGTACGAGCCGACCGTTCACGTGCCGATCCTGATGCGCTGGCCCGGCCGCATCCCGGAAGGGCGGCGCGTTCCGGGCTTCGTGCAGCAGGTCGACTTGCTGCCTACGCTGCTCGAAGCGGTCCGCCGGGAACGTCCGCCGGGGATCGACGCCGCAAGGCTTCCGGATCCGGAAGGTATCGACGGCAAAAGCTTATGGCCGGCGATCGAAGGAAAAGCCGGCGGAACGCACGAGCTTGTCTACTTGAGCGAATGCGCTTGGCAGGCGGCCCGCGGAATACGGACGGACCGCTACAAATTCATTCGCACGTACGATTCGGGCCCGTTCATCCGGCCGGAGAGGGAGCTGTACGATTTGCTGGCCGATCCGCACGAGACGGTCAACCTGGCCGCCCGGCAGCCGGAGCTGGCGAACCGGTTCGAGCGGCTGCTGGACGAGTGGGTAGCGGCCAAGCTGGCGGGACGTCGGGATCCGATGACGCGCCAGCTGGAGGAGGCCGGGCTGCCGTTTCGGAGGCGGATCGAGCAAATATTGGCGTCGGCGGGAACGACCTGGGACGAATGGCGCCTGGATCCCCGCCGCGAGCGGTTCGACAAGCTGGTCGGCAAGCATTGATTTGCCCGGAACAAGCCGGGAGGCCGGGCCGCCCGACGCCGGAGCGACCCGGTGCCGATTCGCGCAGGCGGGGAGCGATGCGGATGCAGCGAGTGATTCGAAGCAGCGGACTGATGAAGGACGAATTTCCGTTTTGGATTACGAGACAAATACAAGGCGAGCTCGACGAGCACGGACACGAGTTCGTCGAGCTCGTCTACGTCGTGCACGGCGCGGGCGTGCACATCTTCGAAGGGACGGAGTACGAGGTCGGCTCCGGAGACGTGTACATCATCAATCCGGGCGAAATGCACGCCTACTCGGTGAGGGACGGAGAGCGGATGGAAATCGTCAACTGTCTGTTCATGCCGTCCTTCATTCCCGACGCGCTTTTGAAAGAACTGCAAATTTCGGCGTCCATGGACTATTTTTACGTCCATCCGTTTATGCAGCCGGACGTCCGCTTCAATCGTCATTTGACGCTGCACGGCCAGGACGCGGTGCACGTCCTCGGCCTGCTGGACAGCATGATTCGCGAAATCGGCAGCCGCGCTCCGGGCCATATGACGATCATTCGGCTGCAGCTGATCGAGCTGCTCGTGCTGCTGTCGCGCTATTACGCGTTGATGCAGGGCGGCGGCACGGCATCGTCGCCGCGGCGGATGGAGCGGGAGATTACGGCAAGGCGCATTTACGGCTATTTGGAACGAAATTACGACAAAAAAATTACGCTCGAGTCGCTCGCCGGGCTGTTCAACGTCGGCATCCGCCAGCTGAACCGCCTGGTCAAGCAGGAGTTCGGCCGGAGCATGATCGACGTGCTGCACGACATTCGCATCGCGCGGGCGAAGCGGCTTTTGTCCGAATCGGACGAGAAGGTGATTACCGTCGCGGCGCTCGTCGGCTACGACGACCCGTCCTTCTTCAACAGGCTGTTCGTCCGCCAGGTCGGCTGTTCGCCGAGCCGGTACCGCCAAAGTCTCGAACGCAGGGAGCCCCGCGCGTAGAAGAACCCGGGTCGCGTTCGAGCGAGCGGACCCGCCCGACCGCGGACGTGCCGGCACGAAACGAAGGCGATCCGCCGGATCGCCTTCGTCTTCCGGCTGCCTGGCTGGTGCCTGGCTGCCTGGCTGCTTAGCTGCCGCTTAGCCAGCGGCTCATTTCGTCTTCGTCGTAGGCGGGGTAGACGTCCGGGTGAAGAAGACGTCCCAGCTTGTGCAAGCCGGCGACGAGAAGCGGCGACGGTCTGCAATAGAGCGACTCCTCCATGACGTGCACGCGTCCGCCGGCCAGCGCCCGCAGCTTGTCCGCGCCGTCCCGCTTCGCCACCGTTTCCGGCTTGACGAGCCGTTCCCGTACGCCGACCCAAGCGAGCAACATGTAGTCGGGATCGCGGCGGACCACTTCGTCCCAGTCGGTTTTGACGCTGGCCCGATCGTCGTCCGCAAATGCGTTCGCGGCTCCGGCAAGCGCGCTGATTTCGGTCAGCCAGTTGCCGCCGCCCGGCGTAAATACCGGCTTCGGCCACCATTCCCAGTACAGCGAAGGCTTGCTCGCGCATTCGAGGCTTAGCGCGGCGTAACGTTCCAGCATCGCCTCGAACCGGCTTCGCGCCCGCTCGGCGGCGGATTCCGCGCCGAGCGCCTCGCCCACGATCGTCATATTGGCGGCGATGTCGGCGAGCTTTTTCGGGCTGAGCGTGATGTACGGAACGCCGCGCTCGTTGAGCCCCGCGATGTTCGCTTCCATGCCGGGAACGGTCAGCGAAGCGACGACCAGGTCAGGACGAAGCGCCTCGACGGCGTCCATGTCGATTTTCATATCCGAGCCGAGCCTCGGCAATCCGGCGACGGACGCCGGCCAATCGGAATAATTGTCGACCCCGACGAGGCTCGGGGCGAAGCCCATGAAGCCGAGCAGCTCCGTATTGCTCGGGCAAAGGGAGACGATTCTCATCGCGATGCCGCTCCTTCCCGGTCAATTTTTGAACAGATCGGGGTAAATGCCTTTGGCTATGCTGAGCAGCCCTTGCGTAATGCGCGGCCCCGGACGCGACAGCGTATCTTGGTCGACGGCGATGAGACGGTTCGCGGCGATCGCCTCGATTTTGTCCCAGCCGTTCCGTTGTTTAATGATTTGGTCGAGCGTTTGGCCCGCTTTGTCTTTCGCCCCCGTCGTATAGAAAATGACGGCCGGATTGTCCTGGATCATTTTTTCTTCGTTGATTTTGTTGAACCCTTTCGTATCGGAAGCGATGTTGACGCCGCCGGCCAGCGTAATGAGCTCGTCCATGAATTCGCCTTTGCCGACGGTCCAGCCGGGGGAAAATTCGATATACACCTTTTTCTTTTGCTCCGGCTTCAGGCCGCCGACCGCCGCTTTCACCCGGTCGATTTCTTTTTTCATCGTTTCGGCGAGCGCTTCGGCTTCCTTCTGCTTGTCCGTCAGCAGCCCGATCGTCTTGACGGTGTTCAAAATATCGTCGACCGATTTCGGCTCGAACTTGTACAGAGGCAGGTTCAAGGAGCGGAGCTTGCCAAGCGCGTCGTCCTTGATCGAAATGCCGGTGATCACCAAGTCGGCGTTCGCCGCCAAAATCGCTTCGACGTTCGGCGCGGATACGCCGCCGACCTTCGGCTTGCTTTTCGCCTCCTCCGGGTAATTGTCGAAGTCGGAGACGGCCACGACGCGATCGCCGAGCCCGAGCGCGAACAAAATTTCCGTCTCGGCGGTCGACGTCGAAACGATGCGCTGCGGCGCCTTCGCAATCGTCATTTCGGTGCCGGTCGTATCTTTTACCGTCAGCGGATATTTCGTCGATTGGGCGGCTGCGCCGGTTTCCGTCTGTTTGTCGGACCCGGCGGGCGTTCCTCCCGCGGCGGCGTTTCGGTCGCCCCCGGCTCCCCCGCAAGCGGCGAGCGATAGGCTGAGCAGTAGTACGAGCGTGAGTTGAGCCAATTTGTTCATGTCGGTCATTCTTCCCCTTCGGATTCGGATTGGAGCTGAAAGCTTGAAGCGATGAAATTCGTCCTCTCCGCACGACGAAAAAGCCTCCATCCTTGTCAGGACGGAGGCAGCAAATCAAGGAATGAGCCGGCGGTCGCAGCCGGCGGCAGGGCGTTCGTCGCGCGCGAAACGCACGGCGGAGCCCGAGCCGGACGGCAGAAAGCGATGCCGATAAACGGTCCAAGTTCCCGATTTAGCCGATCCTTTTCCGCGAAGGACCTACGTGGCTGGAGCGCAGCAGGCAGGTTTCCTGGCTCTCGGGTCGTGACGAGCTCCTCGCCTTCCCGTTCCGTACGGAACAGTGGCATATGGAGGGGCTCCCCGATTCACAGTGGCGGGACCGCGCCGGATTCGCACCGGCTTCCCTTTTAACCCGGCCGTCCTGGATGGACGGCGGGCACCTGCTGGCATTTGCAGCATTTCGATTCGTTCAAGCTCAAATCTCTTGAGCGATTATATCATAGAGTCGCTATGTTGATCTAGTCCTGCTGCCTGACGCATGTATGTCCGATGCTGTTCCAAGTGCAAGAATGTCATGTCGGGAGGAAAAGAGATGAACGCAACATCCGCGCCGAACCTATTGCTGATTACGGCCGACCAGCTGCGGTACGACTGCGTCGGCTCGAGCGGGCGGTATCCCGTCCGGACGCCGAATTTGGATCGGCTCGCGTCCGAAGGAGCCGTTTTCGCGAACGCTTTTTCGCACATTCCGGTTTGCGGTCCGGCGAGACAGTCGTTGTTGGCCGGCCGGAGAGCCGAAACGTTCGGGGCGCTGTGGAATTACAGCGGCGCTTTGCCGGTGGCAACGCTCCAGCCGAGCGATTACAGCTGGACGCGAACGCTGCGAGACTGCGGGTATGCGTCCGCGTTTTTGGGGAAATGGGGCGTCCATCCGACCTGCGGCCCGACCGCATTCGGCTATGACGAAGCCGTCGCCGAGGACGAGTACGGCCGGTTCGCGAAACGGCTGTACCCGGATGCGACGTACACGAACGGATATTTCGGCGAGCCGAATCCGATTCCGGTCGAGCATTCGCGCACGCATTGGCTGGCGGAGCGGGCCTCCGAGACGATGGAGAAGCTGCATCGCTCCGGCAAGCGCTGGCATATGGCGCTTCATTTTCCGGAGCCGCACTTGCCGTGCCGGCCGTCGGGCCGATTCGCCGATATGTACGATCCGGCCGATATTCCCGAATGGAGCGGATTTCGCGAAACGTTTGCCGGGAAGCCGTATATACAGAGACAGCAGCTGTACAACTGGGGCGTCGAGCACTACGAATGGAAAGATTGGGCGCCGGTCGTCGCCCGCTATTACGGCATCGTCAGCCAGCTCGACGAGGCGATCGGGCTCGTGCTGCGCAAGCTGGAGGAAATCGGCGCCGCTAACGACACGTTAGTCGTTTTCACGGCCGATCACGGCGACATGTGCGGCTCCCACCGGATGATGGATAAGCATTACATTTTGTACGACGATGTCGTACACGTGCCGTTTATCGTTCGTTGGCCGGGACGCGTCCGAGCCGGATCGACGTGTAACCGGTTCGTTTACAATTTTCTCGATCTGGCACCGACGCTGCTGGAGCTGCTCGGCGTTCCGGCTCCCGATTCGGTCCGACTGCACGGCCGTTCGCTGGCGCCGATATGGACCGGGGACGGGGAAGTCCCGGATTGGCGGCACGCGGTAGTCGCCTCGTACAACGGGCAGCAGTTTGGGCTGTATACGCAGCGAATGATCCGAACTTCGGCATGGAAATACGTTTGGAATACGACCGATGTCGACGAGCTTTACGATCTGCGGCGCGACCCGGCCGAGCTCGACAACCGGATCCGCGATCCGCAGCACGCAGCCCTCGTGGCGTCGCTCCGGCGACAGTTGTACGAAACTCTCCTGGCCGACGGAGACGCGCTGGTGCGGAACGAATGGGTGCGACGCCAGCTGCTGCACGGGGCGAAATTGGACAAATAGAAATGCGTTCGGCCGCTTTCCCGTATTGGCAAAACCTATGAAAAAATCGTATGGCTTTCATATTGACTTGCACTCGAGTACCGTGGTAATATGTAGTTCGTTGGCTTTATATACGAGCCTGCGAGTACATGCCGGGGTGGCGGAATGGCAGACGCACAGGACTTAAAATCCTGCGGGGGCAACCCCGTACCGGTTCGAGTCCGGTCCTCGGCAGTATAAGTTGCGAATACGGGACTAACGAAAACGCTTGGCGCTGCGGGGACGAACCCCGGGCTCGGGCGTTTTTCTTATTTTAACGTCTTTAGGGTGCGCAAACGCACGCAAAAAATCCGGCGCTCCGCGCGAAAATGCGCGGCTGCATTCTTGCCAAAACGTTCCGGATATAGGATTATGGGTATATCGATAGGTGTACGTAGGGAAGGTCGTCATACGCGGCGGAGGAGTGCCGGTAATATGGATGAAGCAACCGATGGGGAACTGATGCGACGGATACGCGGCCGCAATCGCGAGGCGTTCGAGCGCCTGTATGACCGATACGTCAAGCTGGTTTATTCGTATGCGCTCAAATCCGTGCAAAACGAGCAAGCCGCCAAAGAAATCGTGCAGCTGGTGTTCACCCGCTTGTGGACGACGCAAAGCGGATACGATCCGGACAAAGGACTTTTCGTCAACTGGCTCATTACGGTTACGCGCAATATCGCGATCGACTATGTTCGCAAGCAGCGCAGGCACGAAGTCGCCGTCGCCTTCGAGCCGGATCAGTGGGGCGCCATCCCGGACGACAGCCGCAATACGCCGGAAGCGAAAGCGAGCCGGAGATGGGTGCGCGAGCAAATTCGCGACGGCTACCGAAAGCTGTCCGCCCATCAAATCAAGCTGATCGAACGGGTCTATTGGGAAGGCTATACGCTCGTGGAAGTTGCGCGAATGAACAACGAGCCGGTCGGCACGATCAAAAGCCGGCTCCATCAATCGCTCAAAATATTGCGCAAGCATATGGCCGAGCAAGAGGAGGGGACGTAACGATGGAAACGAAAAACGGCACTCCTTGCGACTATTTGCTGGAATGTTTGGTCGGCGACGCCGCGGCCGGGCAGCGCAAGGCGTTTGAGAGCCATTTGCCCGAATGTCCCGCTTGCGCCGAGCAATGGAAGGAATTGACCGAGGCGTGGAGCCTCATACCGGAGACGATCGATCTGGTCGAGCCTCCCGCCCGAATGAAAGAAGAATTGATGACCTCCCTGTTCGGAACCGAAAGCGCCGACTCCGGCCGGGGGAATGCCGAACCGGCCGCCGTCCCGCCGCGGGCAACCGTTCCGCGCGCGCGAAAAACGTATACGTTCGGCGCAACGGCGGCCGCCGTCATGCTGGCCGTCTGCCTGTGGTTTTATTTGTCGCGCAGCGACGAGGCGTTTTTTGCGTCCGCCGCCGCCCAGCCGCTTTACGTGGAGCAATCGTACGCGCTCCGCTCTTACGACAAATCGTTGGCCGACGCCCGCGGAACCGGCTGGATCGTATGCCAGGGCAAAAAGAAAAAGCTCGTGCTGAACGTAAGCGGTCTGGCGAAAACGGCTCAGGGAGAAGCGTACCAGGTATGGCTGATCCGCAACGGCCAAAGGCAAAACGCCGGCACGTTTTTGGTCGATCCGCAAGGAAGCGGCGTCCTCATCTACGATTTGCCGCGAAACAAAGCCGAATTCGAAGAAATCGGGATTACGCTGGAGCCGGACGCCGACGGGCGCGAGCCCCGGGGGCAAAAAGTGCTCGGTTCGTAACCGGGCGGACAAAAAAAGGACTTTCGGATTCGAGACCGAAAGTCCTTTCATATTCAGTTCGGATTGTTCAGCACCGGTTTGTAGGAAGACGCGATATACGTATCGACCTTCGCCTCGGAAATGACCTGCGGGTAAAACTTGCCGGGTTCCGGCTCGCGCAGCGCGTACGAGATGACCGCCATGCCGTCGTCCCTGAATTCGATGTTCGTCACCGAAATGCCGTAGCCCGGATTCGGCCGCTCGCCCCAGCTGAGCGTCACTTTGTTGACGTCGTCGTTCACTTTCGTAACCGTAAGCGCGATGTTCGGCTGCTCGACCGGCTGCTTCGGAACCGGCTCGTGGTGTTTCGCGAATTCGACGGCCGCGTGCAGCATGCGAGCCGCTTCGCTCCGCGTAATTTCGTTTTTCGGATGGAAGTAGCCGTCGTCCAGCTCGGTCATTTTGCCGAGAATCAGCTTTTGGATGCTGTTCATATATTCTTTCGTAATGTCTTTCTCATCCTTGATCATGACGAACATTTCAATGAAGGCGTAGTCGCCTTTCGCCGTCATCGCGTGGAACAAGTAATGGGCGAACTGCTCCTTCGTCATCCGCTGAGACGGGTCGACGTCCTTCGGAAGCGGAACGCCGTTCAAATACGCGTACAGAAACGATTGCGCGTACCAGGCGTCGTCCGGAATGTTCGTGAAATAATCGCTCGCCTTCGGCTCTTTAATAAACTGCATGTGCGCGATGTTCAGGTCGAACGCCTTCACGAGCATCGCCACGCCTTGCGCCGTCGTCATTTTTCCTTTCGGAGCGAACAAG
The DNA here is from genome assembly GCF_036577625.1 of Paenibacillus sp. GYB003. Classification (NCBI taxonomy): domain Bacteria; kingdom Bacillati; phylum Bacillota; class Bacilli; order Caryophanales; family Paenibacillaceae; genus Paenibacillus; species Paenibacillus sp. GYB003. The sequence goes on from NZ_JARBDC010000033.1 coordinate 56,251, forward strand.
TTTGCCGACAGACCGCTGACGATGCCGGCTTTTTGCAAGGCGACGATTTGCGCCTCGTTCGGATCGCCAGCCGTATCGTCGAACGCGAAGGCGGAGCTTCCGATCGTCGCCATTACGAGCAGCGCCGCGAGCGCTGCCGTCAAACGTTTTTTCATTCCAATCACCCGTTTCTTATAAATTGGACTACGATCGATCGTTCCACCTTATAAACGGACGATAAAAGGAAAATGTTGCACGTCGGCTTTCTTTTTTCGCCGGACGGCTCGCGGTCATACTAACAGCCGGCGCAAATCAATCCGAGCGAAGGCGCTCGGAGCCGTAACTTTCGACAGCAAAAGCAAACGCCAGCCAGCGGACAATCAGTCCGCCGGTCCGGCGTTGTTTTCGTTTAATCGTCGAGATCGGCTCGGCACGGGGCTTTGTCGGCGATCGATTCGACGGGCGAGTAAGCAATGAGCGTGACGGGCTGACCCGTCTCGTCGCGCAGCCTGTGTTCGAGGCTGACGATTTGCTCGACAAGCGCCGGTTTTTCGTTCAAGTCGGCGAACGTATACTGGCCGCGTTCGGTCATGGTGGATCGGCTCCCCTTTCGCGATTCCGGATCGTTTGGCTTAGCGTACCCGAATGCGGGACTTTCCATTCGAACCGGTTGACGTATGTTCGTCTTTGTACGTATAATAAGAACAGATGTTCTTGTTTGGGAGGGTGTTCGATTATGAACGTAAACGGACATGCGGCCGATGTGGCGGGCTGCCGACAGTACGAAGAAAACATCCGATCGCTCGCCGTCGCGATGTTTACGGAGAAAGAGGCGATCGTTACCGTACGCGGCGATCTGGAGGCGCAGACGATTCAAGGCCGGATTACGAAGCTGGACAAAGAGCGGAAACGGATCAAAATCGAGAACGCGGACGAATATTGCTGGGTCGATTTTCCCGACGTCGCCGGCATCGAAATCGTCATCGACGGATCGGTTGCCTCCAGGCCGCCCCATCGTATATGATAATGGAATAACGATGCGTTGGAGCAGATCGGACATATATGATAGCGACGCCGAACATAACGAATCGACTGAACGAAGCGATGGAGCAAGCCCGGGAAACGATCGAGCTGCTGCAAAAGAAGCAAAACGCCGAAGGCATCACCGTCTTGTCGGCGAAGCAATTATCCGCCGCGCTGAAAATCGGCCGCGCCGAGGCGAAGGCGCGCATCGACCGGCTGATCGACTTCGGCCTCGTCCGCAAAACGGGCTTTAACGGCTACAAGCTGATCCGGACCGATTTGGACGTGACGCCGTTCGGGACGGCGCTGGAGCTGGCGCGAGTCATTTCGGAGCTGCCGAACGCGACCTACGAGGAGCAGGCGTCCGCGCTCGGCATGACGAACAAGGAGCTGGAGGCGGCCTACGGCCTGCTCGTTTACCTGCTTCGCGCCTAGAAATAAGTACGCGAAAAAGCCCCGGAAACCCGGGGCTTTTCCTTTCCGATCGATTCGCGCGAAAGCCGGTCAATTCAACTTGCGGTACCGACGGTTCTCCGGAGTCCGCTGCTGTTTTTTGGAAACGATCGCGATGCCGGTTATCGCCACGACGATCAGCACGCAGCTCTCGAAAAACGAAATGTACCCGTCGTTCGCCCACATAAAAGCCAAGAACAGCAGCAGCCACATGTTCACATAGATGTATTCGTACAGCAGTCTCAGCATGGCAACCTCCTGCGCTTCATTCTTTCTCGATTTTATAAAAAAACGGTCGAAAAATGAAGGGCAAGACCGGTTTTACTCCACGACGGTCCCCGTCGTATCGATAACCGGTTCGCGCTGAACGCCCGGCTGCATCCCTTGGCCGCCATGCCAGCCGCTTTGGCCGCCATGCCAGCCGCTTTGGCCGTCGTGCCAGCCGCCCTGGCCGCCGTGCCAGCCGCTTTGGCCGCCATGCCAGCCGCCCTGGCCGCCATGCCAGCCGCCCTGGCCGCCATGCCAGCCGCCCTGGCCGCCGTGCCAGCCGCCCTGGCCGTAGTGCCAGCCGCTTTGGCCGCCGTACCAGCCGCTTTGCCCGCCGTGCCAACCGTATGGATAGCCGTGCCAGCCGCCGTGATGATGATGGTGCCAGTGCCCGTACGGATACGACCCGGGATAAACGGTGCCCGGGTAAACCGGATGCGGGTAAGCCGAGTAAGGGTAATAGGTCATCGTTATTCCTCCTTTGGATACGACAGCATATGTCGGATCGGGCAGGAGGGATACTTGCCTACTCCGGATTTGGGCTTTCTTCGTTCCGGAATCGTCCGGCCCCATATCTTCTTAATGAAGCGAAAAAAAGATACCCAACCGGTCCGGACGGCAGTATGATAAAGCTAGAACGGACAAAAGCGGGGGATGAGGCTTTGCGAAGCGACCTTACATGGACCGATTATATCGTGCGGGGCGGTCTGCCCCATACGGCAAGAAAACTGGAGCGCGGAGAGCCGGTGACGGTCGCGTTTATCGGAGGTTCCGTAACGGTGGGGGCGGGCGCTTCCGATCCGGGTAAAACCGGCTATCGCGCACTGCTGGCCGACTATTTGCGCCGAACGTATCCTCGTTCGGAGTTCGCTTTCGTCAACGCGGCGATCGGCGGGACGGACTCGACGTACGGCGCTTTTCGGCTGAAGGCTCACGCGCTCGACAAAGCGAGCGTCGATCTGCTGTTCGTCGAGTTCGCCGTTAACGACGCCGGCGACAAGGAGGCGTCCGTACGCGCGATGGAAGGCATCGTCCGGAGGACAATGCGGACCGGCCCGACAACGGAGCTTTGTTTGCTGTATACCGCAAACGAGACCGGAGTCGCCCGGTTTGCGGAAGGCGGAGTTCCCGCCAATATCGTTCACCACGAGATGGTCGCGGAACGTTACGGACTGCCGTCCGTTTGTCTCGCCCGCGCCGTCGCCCGGATCATCGGGGCCGGAGACATGCGGTGGAGCGATTTCAGCCGGGACTCCGTTCATCCGAACGATCGCGGGCACCGGCTTTACGCCGATTATTTGGAAGCGTTTTTAAGCCGCGTGCTGACGAAGACGGGCGACGACAACGGTGGGACCGAGGCTGCGGATCTCCCGCCGCCGCTGGATCCGTTCTGCTACGAACGGGGGGAATTGGCGATACCGAACGGCTCCGTGCACGCTCCGGGTTGGCGCGAGCTTCCCGGGTGGTCGGCGGACCGGGTGTGCAACTGGAAGCCTCCGGCCGACATCGTGCTCGGAGACGAGCCGGGCGCCCCGCTTGTCCTCCGATTCGACGGGACCGCGGCGGGAATCGCCTTTCTGGCCGGCATGGATACCGGTTCGATCGAAGTCGCGGTCGACGAAGGGCCGTACCGGACCGTGGAGCTGTTCGATCGATACTGCACGCAATTTTATCGCCCGAAGGCGGTCGTGCTGGCGGACGGACTGCCGCCGGGAAGCCATACGCTCGCTATTCGAATATCCGAGAACAAGCATGCCGACAGTACCGGACGCTCGCTTCGGCTACTATACGGGATGGTAAACGGATCGTTTCTCGGCTGGGAGTAGCTCAGCCGGCCGGCGAACGCGGGTTCGCCGATTTTTTCGATTGTCCATCATCATCATTCGCTTCCGTACATATACTGCTATCACCGACCCGATCCGAAATCGTCCGTTTTTGGCGAGGCGGATATTTGGAGGTGATGCGACATGGAGCGAAACGGCGGCTCGGCCGTTCGCGGATTGCTGTTCGCGATACTATTGGTCGCCCCGGTATGGGCCCTTATCGCATGGCTGTGGAGTCACTCGTGAGAGTGGCTTTTTTGTCTTTGGAAATGCGTTCACGCAAAATCGAAATGATAACCGACGAAATAGCCCAGCGTAATGAAGAACAGACACCAAACGAGCGCCCCGACGCCGGCGAACAGCAAATATTTGCGCTGGCTCATGCCGCTGACGCCGGACAAATAGCACGTCAAATGCCGGATGCCCGGGATGAAGTAGCCGAAGCTGACCGTCCACGGCCCGTACCGGTCGAACCATCGCTCGGCCGTTCCGAGCCGTTTCGGCGTCAGCTTGATCCATTTCCCGTATTTCCGCAGCGCCGGCTTGCCGACCGAACGGCCGACCCAGTAGCTGACGACCATTCCCGTCATCGCACCCATCAGGCTCACCGCAACGGCGGCCGGATAATAAAACATGCCGATCGACGCCAAATAGCCGATAAACGTCAGCAGCAGCTCGTCCGGTACCGGGATGCCGACAATGCCCAACGCCAGCAGTACATAAAGCGCGATATAGCCGTATTGACCGATCAGATCCTGTACAACGTGCACATCGATTCACTCCGTTTCGGCAAATGCAACAAGCTGCCGTTCCGCGAAAGCGGAAGCGTGGCGGCGGGAAGAGCGGGCTTCCGGTCCGTTTTCCCGGCCGCACTATTTGCGGACAGGCGTTTCCGGCAGCCGGTCGGCCGGCTTGCCGATCGTTTGAACCTCCAAAATATCGAGCAAAAAGACGAACGTCGGAATGCCGACGATCAGCCCCCATACGCCGAAAAAGTGTTCGGAAAACAGCAGGACGACGAACGTGAAAAACATCGGCAAATGCGTTTTCGACGCCATCAGCCGCGGATTGAGCACGTACGCCTCGAGCGCGTGAATGAGCGTGACCGTGACGAGCAGGTAGACGATATAGAGCAAACCGCCGATGCTGTAGGCGATCGCGCATAACGGGATGAGCGACAAAAAGACGCCGGCGACCGGCACGAGTCCCAAAACGAAAATGAGCAGCGCTAGCGCGAACAAGTTGGGAAAGCCCATGATCCACAGCGCGAGCGTCGTCAAGACGCAGTTGATGAATGCGATCAGCAGCTGGGTTTCGATCACTTTCCCGAACGTATGGATAAACTTGCGGCCGAAAAACTCGATCTCGTTGAACAGCCAGCCGAGCTTGCTCGTCCGGAATTGGCGCGTAAACCGGATCACGTTCTCCTTGCCGAGCAGCAAAAACAGGCTGAGCAGCAGGGCAAGGAACAGATGAAAGCCCCAATTGCTTATTTTCATCGCGAAATCGAGCCCGTGCTTCACCATTCCCTGCACGTCGATCGTATCCAGAAACGAGACGAGGTACCCCGACAATTCGTTGTCTTGCGGCAGCGTGCCGGCGCGCTTCACCAGGTCGATCAGCTGTCCCGCCTGATTGATGAGAGCGGGAAACAGCTTGAAGCCGCCGGCTACGAGCAGCGAAGCGAGCAGGACGTACAACAGCGCCAGCACCAGCTTCGGATTGACCGGAACGAGGCGGCGGACGAAACGGCATACGTAAAAATGGATCCGGTCCATCAGAAACGTAAACAGAAACGTCAGCAGCATCATGTTCAGCATGCTGCGGAGCAAGTACAGAATAAGGCAAAACAAGGCGAGAATGCCGAATCGTTTCACGTCTTTGTTTTGCAGCAGGCCGATGAAAACGTTCATGCGATACATCCTTTCGGGGCGCGGGTCGTCTGCGGGTACTCGTTCCCGTCAGTATAACAGGCCGCTGTGTACTTCATGTGTTCATCGATCGTTCAAGCACGGCTTCCGTCCGCGGACATACAAAAAACACACGGATCGGTTATACTGGAAATCGAAGCTTGGATGAGCGAGCCGGAATTCCGGAAATCGGAGGTGCATGCGAATTGAAGCGGAGCGTATTGCTGGTGGAAGACGAAAGCCGGATCCGGGAAATCGTCGCCGATTATTTCGCGGAGGAGCAGTGGACGGTGCACGAGGCGGACAACGGCGGCGATGCGCTGGATATGCTGGAGACGATGAGGCCCGATCTCGTCATCCTCGATATATGGCTGCCGGGGCTCGACGGCTGGACGGTTTGCAAACGAATACGGGCGAAATCCGATATCCCGATCATCATGCTGACCGCCAGGTCGGAGGACGACGACAAGCTGCTCGGCTTCGAGCTCGGCGCGGACGATTACGTGACGAAGCCGTTCAGCCCGAGGCTGCTCGTCGCACGGGCGAAAACGCTGATCAAGCGGGTCGAAGGGACGGTCGGCAAAGACGACCATATTATCCGGTTCGGCCGCGTCGTCGTCAACAAACGGGCGCACCGCGTCGACATCGACGGAAGCGGGATCGAGCTGTCTCCCAAAGAATACGAGCTGCTGCTCTACTTATATAAGAACGCCGGCATCGTTCTTTCGCGCGAAACGATTTTGGACCAGCTGTGGGGGTTCGATTACGACGGCGACGCGCGGGTCGTCGATACGCACATCAAAAAGCTGAGAAGCAAGCTGGGCGACGAAGCCCGCCATATCCGCACCGTCATTCGCGCCGGGTATAAGTTCGAGGAGGACCGATGAGCGGCCGCGGAGTCGTCGTCAAGCTGTTCGCGATTACGGCGTCGCTGTTCGTCGCCTTTTACGCGATCGTGCTCGTCAGCCAGCTGCTCTTTTTCGAGCAGTTTTACGAGCATTACAAGCTGTCCGCGCTCGGCAAAAAGCTGCGGACGTTCGGGCAGCATTACGCGCAAATGCGCGACGACGACCGTATCTCCCGCGAAATCGCCCTGTTCATCAACAAAAACAAATCCCAGCTGGCGATTTTGACCCCGGAAGGCAAAATCGTCCACGATAACCCGTTCCGAATCGTCATCCGTGAGCCGGACGGGCATCAGGTGAAAGTGTCGCTGTCGACGTTCGCCTCCAAAGGACGCGAACTGCAGGCGGCCAAGCTGAAGCGCGGGGACCGGATCGAGGTCGAAGGCTTTTTCGAGGACGAAACGGCACGCGACTGGCTGTACCCGGTCGAAATCAAAAAAGCGGGCGCGAAAGAAATTCGCGGCCTGGAAGGGATCGAGACGCCGTACCCGCGGGAGCGCATCGTCGGCGACATTACGGAGCTGCTGCTCCCGGGGCTGAAGCAGTGGAATTTGCGCCAGGGGATGCTGTCGCTCGCTCTCGAGGAATGGTTCCCGCTGTCGGACGCCCATAAGGCGGAGCTGCAAAAAGGGAACCGCATCGAGGAGGAATGGATCGATTCGTGGAGCGGCGTGCGCAGCTTCATCGCGATCCAGCCGGTCATGCGGGACGGCCGCGTCAGCGAGCTCATTTTCGCCTTTGCGTCGCTGCAGCAAATCAGCGAGGCGTACGACGCGCTGCAGCTGTTTTACGTCTATATCGGAATCGGCGGCTTCCTGCTCATTTTGCTGCTGTCGCTCATTTTCTCCCGATTGATCGCAAGGCCGATCGTCTCGCTGAACAACGTCGCCCGCCGCATGGCCAAGCTGGACTTTACGGCGAAGTCGCCGATTCGCCGCAACGACGAAATCGGCAGCCTGTCGAACAGCCTGAACAGCTTGTCCGAGACGCTCGACGCGACGCTGAAGGAGCTGCAGCTGGCGAACGAGCAGCTGAGAGAAGACGTGGAGCACAAGAAGCGGATCGAGCATATGCAGAAGGAGTTCGTATCGAACGCCTCGCACGAGCTGAAAACGCCGCTCAGCGTCGTCAGAGGGTTCGCCGAAGGGCTGAAGGACGGCGTAGGCGAAAGCAAGCGGGAACGGTATATCGAAGTCATATTGGACGAAACGGAGAAGATGGAGGAGCTCGTCAAAGACATGCTCGAGCTCGCCAGACTGGAGTCGAAATCGATCAAGCCGAAAAAAAGCGTCTTCTCGATCGGCGAGCTGACGGAGGACGTCGTCGACAAGCTGTCGCATCATTTGAAGGACAAGTCGCTTACCGTCGTCACGGTCGCGGCGAACGAGCAGTCCGTCCACGCGGACCCGGGGATGATCGAGCAAGTGATGTTCAACATTATGATGAACGCGATCCGGCACGCCGTTCCGGGCGGCGATATTACGGTTCGCATCGAGAAGGAAAGCGGGATGACCCGTATCTCGATCGAGAACGAAGGCGAGCCGATCCCGGACGATCAGATCGCGCACATCTGGGAGCGGTTTTACCGGGTCGAGCGGTCGCGCAACCGGAAAACGGGAGGAACCGGGCTCGGGCTCCCGATCGTCAAGCTGATTTTGGAGCTGCACGAAAGCCGGTTCGGCGTGGCCAATATGGAAAAAGGCGTATGCTTCTGGTTCGAGCTGCCAGCCAATCCTTGATTGAAGAAGGACGCGCGCGTTCAAGCCGGAAAGGGGAAAAAGGCCGAAAGCGGCCTTTTTCCGTCTCATTCGCCATGTGTCCGTCTGCACCGGACGATCAAGCGTTCGCCGACGCGAAGGTGGATGCGGATTTCTCTGCGAAACGATTCGCAGCCGACGACGATGACCCGCGGACTTCCATCGCAGGTGGCGACGACGAACTGGCCGGGTCTGAGCGTAATTCGCCGGGTGACGAGCGTGAATCCGCAAACGAGCGCTACCGATTGGCCGCGGCGAAGGCGAATGACCCGCGCGCGGCTGAAACTATGAGTGCGCATGGCTCTCCCTCCCTTCCTGCTAGCAGTAGATGAGAGAGAGACAAGTTTGGTAACGGTACTAGCCGATGATTTCGCGTTATATTGTCCGTTATAGTTGTTTTTTCTCTTGCCCGGGCATCCCCGCGAATCTAGAATGATATATTGCTTCCGTCCGACGGAAGCGCTCGGAAGAGCTTATTCAGAATCGGGGAGGCGACATGACCCAGTGATTTCGGTATCGGGGTTAAGCAAATCGTTTCGCGTCGCGAAGCGGGCGAGCGGCATCGGGCAGGCGCTTAAAGCGCTTGTCGTCCGCGAGTATAAAACGGTGCAGGCGCTAAACGGCATAACGTTCCGCATCCGGCCCGGAGAAATCGTAGGCTACATCGGGCCGAACGGCGCGGGAAAATCGACGACGATAAAAATTATGAGCGGCATTTTGGTGCCCGACGAAGGCGAATGCTCCATAATGGGGTATACGCCGTGGAAAGATCGCGTCGCCTACGTGCGGCATATCGGCGTCGTGTTCGGGCAGCGGTCGCAGCTATGGTGGGACGTGCCGGTCATCGATTCGTTCGAGCTGCTGCGCGACATTTATAAAGTGCCGGAACGCGCGTACCGGGACAGCCTCGACCTGCTTGTCGAATCGCTCGATTTGCGAAGCCTCGTTCATATGCCCGTCCGCCAGCTGAGTCTCGGCCAGCGGATGCGCTGCGAAATCGCCGCATCGCTATTGCACGGTCCCGACATTTTATTTCTCGACGAACCGACGATCGGTCTCGACGCCGTTTCCAAAATCGCCGTCCGCCGGTTTATCAAAACGATCAACGAGCAAAAAGGCGTCACCGTCATCCTGACGACGCACGACATGAACGACATCGAAGCGCTGGCGAACCGGATCATCATGATCGGAAACGGGAGTCTGTTGGTGGACGGGACGCTGAACGAACTGCGGGCCCGTTTCGGCTCGCGCAAAACGGTCACCGTCGACTATCGCGAAACGGCGGATGCGCCGCTCGAGCTCGACGGCGTTCAGCTGCTGTCCCGTTCCGCCACCAGAGCGGTTCTGCTCGTCGATATGGAACGGACGAAAATATCCGGAGTCATCAGCGAGCTGTCGGAGAAAGTCGATATCGTCGACGTCTCGATCGAGGCGCAGCCGATCGAGGATATCGTCGTCAAGCTGTACGAGGAGTATCGCATATGAAAGCGTATTACTCCGTGTTGAGGCTCAGGCTGCTGCTCGGTTTGCAGTATAGGGCGGCGGCCGTCGCGGGCGTGATGACGCAATTTTTTTTCGGATTTTTGTTCATCATGATTTTCGAGGCGTTTTACGCGCAGACGAGCGGGGAGCCGCCGATGTCGCTCGAGCAGCTCATCGTATACTTGTGGCTTCAGCAATCGTTTCTCGCCTTTATTATGCTCTGGTTTCGCGATAACGAGCTGTTCGACTTGATTACGAGCGGAAATATCGCCTACGAGCTGTGCAGACCGGCCGGCCTGTACGAATTTTGGTATGCGAAGCTGCTCGCCCAGCGGCTGTCCGCCGCTTTGCTGCGCTGCGTTCCGATTCTGGTCGTCGCGATGCTGCTTCCCCGCCCGTACCGGCTGACGCTTCCGCCAGCCGCATCGTCGTTTATGCTGTTCGCGGCGGCGTTATTGCTCGGGCTGCTCGTCCTCGTCGCCATCTCGATGCTGATCTACATTTCCGTCTTCTATACGATGTCTCCCGTCGGTTCGCTGCTGTTGTTCGGCTTGCTCGGGGAGTTTTTGGCCGGGATGACGATTCCGGTTCCGCTCATGCCTTCATGGCTGCAAACGATCGTGCTGCTGCTGCCGTTCCATCTGACCGCCGATTTTCCGTTCCGGGTGTATTCGGGGCATATTCCGCCGGCGGAAGCTTTCCGCGGCATCGGACTGCAGCTGCTCTGGCTGGCCGCCCTGCTGTTCGTCGGGAAGACGGCGCTTCGGCGGGCGCTTCGCCGAGTGGTCGTACAAGGAGGTTGAGAACGCGGTGAAACTGTACTCGAAGTATGTGCTTATTTTGTTCAAATCGCAAATGCAGTATCGCGCGTCGTTTTGGCTGCTGACGATCGGACAGTTTTTCATCCCGTTCGCGATGCTGGCCGGCATTTACTTCCTGTTCGAGCGGTTCGGCCAAATCAAAGGGTGGACCTTTTACGAGGTCGCCCTCTGCTTCGCCGTCATACATATGGGCTACTCGATCAGCGAATGCTTCGCCCGCGGCTTCGACGCCTTTTCCAGCCTCGTGCGCAACGGCGATTTCGACCGGCTGCTCGTTCGTCCGCGCAGCACCGTCATTCAGGTGCTCGGCTCGAAATTCGAATTTACGCGATTCGGGCGGCTGCTGCAAAGCGTCTTCGTGCTCGTCCTGGCTCTCGGCGGCCTGACGGTCGAATGGACGGCGCTGAAGACGGCGACGCTTCTGCTCATGATCGCGGGCGGCGTCTTTATTTTCACCGGCATCTTCATCTTGGCGGCGACGCTGTCGTTTTGGACGATACAGGGAATGGAGATCGCCAATATTTTTACGGACGGCGGCCGGGAGATGGCGAAATTTCCGCTGAACATTTATCACCGATGGATCGTCCGTTTTTTCACGTTCGTCATTCCATTCGGCTGCGTCAATTACTATCCGCTCATGTACGTGCTGGGCAAAACGTCGGGAAACGATTGGCTCTACGCGCTGGCTCCGCTTGCGGGCTTGCTGTTTATCGTCCCGTGCGTCTTCGTCTGGCATATCGGCGTGAAGCATTATCGGTCGACGGGATCTTGAACCGATACGAAAAGGGAAGGGGGCCTTGGGGCTCCCTTTCGTTTTTGTGCATCGTCAAAATCGAACTTTAGCAACATTTATTCAAACCGCAGCAGTAAAAAAAACATGCCGCTTTGCTATTATTCCAGTAAGCGCTTTACTAAAAAAAGGGGAGGCTAACATTCGGATGAAAAAGAGGCTGCTATGTATCCAAATGCTTGCATGTGCGTCCGTGGCTTAGTTCGGTTGGATTCGAAAAGGAAAAGGAAACGAAGTGCAGGATTTGATTGCGGCCAAGGGCGAGTTCCCGATATGATTTACACCAGCAATACGTCTCTCCATCGATTCATCGATTTGCAGCTTACAACGGATCTTAACGAATATGCCCGAACCACCGGGTTCGATTTAGGAAAAATACGGCCCATTGTTCTGGAGTCGCTTTCCATGTACTCCGATAAAGGCCAGCTGCTTGGTGCCGTATTCCTTAAACTTTGCCGGATGGTATTACAATAAAAGCATTTTTGACAAGTTCGGAGTTAAGTACCCTAAAGATTTGATGACATGGGACGAGACGTTCGAGCTTGCGCGCAAGTTGACGCGGACGGATGGCGGGGAAGCCTACATTGGAATGGAACTGGATGCTCCCGACCGGATCGGAGGCCAAATGTCGCTGCCGCTGATCGACCTGAAAACGAATAAAGCGCTCATCGATACGGAGGGATGGAAAAAAGTATTGACCTTCATGAAACAAAATTACGAGCTGCCGGGCTATAAATTCGATTCACGCTGGGATTATCCATACATCGGATTTTTGCAGAAAAAAAATGTGGCGATGATGACCAGCTGGGCCGATCAAATGCTCGGTCCTTTGGAAGACATGCATAAAAAGGGGGATTCGATCAACTGGGACTGGGTGGCGCTGCCTAATTTCAAAGAGTATCTCGGAACCGGCCGGGAGGTTGACGTTCACATGATGATCCATTCGTCGCTCGGAAAGAAAAAAGAAATCGCCTGGAAAGTAATGTCGCATATTCTTTCCGACGAGGTTCAAACGATTGTTTCCAAATCGGGCAGGCTGCCGACGATCGCAAATCCGGACATCGAGAAGTTGTTCGGCTCCGATCTGGAACATCGTTTCATACCGATAATCCGAACGATCTGATCGGAATCAAATGGTTGGGCGACGGTCTGGATATATCGAATATCAACCTGCTTTATTCGGCGACAAAACGAGATTGCTCAGCAGTCGCAACGCATCCGGCGAGCTGTCCAGAGTAAATACGACCGGGAACGGAATTCCCGTCATCAATAATCCATACTACGACGATCGAATATGTCTTACTATTCGAATTTATAGAGGAACCTCACCCGGAGTCTACGATAAATATGTCGATCTTGGAGAAGTGGCATTCGATTGTATATCGGACTGCGGATATTTTTTAAACACCGGCGAGAAGTGGATAAACAGACCTGCCGGACCGATGGACATCATAAATCCGCATACGACTTTCCAGTCTGTCGAATATACATCGAGCAAGACCGTTATCGCGTACGGTACGGATATACCGATCGCAGGGTTATGGAAAAAAGGGGACAAAATTATCAATTCGAACCCTGCCGTAGGACTGCAGAAAGGGTGGATATGCACGGCGGACGGTTCTCCCGGAACATGGGTGAGCGAAGGAATATTGTAAGAAACGAAGTCAGTCTTTCTCAGCGAACTGTTTTCGAAATTGAAACGGCGTCATTCCGATTCGCGATTTAAAAAATCGGCAAAAATAAGAGAAGTTCGTAAGGCCGACCTCATTGGCGATCCGCTCGATGGATTCGGTCGTATCGGTAAGCAGCTTGCATGTTTGCTTCAGTCTTCTGGCCATCAAATATTCGGATATGCTCGTTCCCGTCGCTTTTCGAAATAATGTGGAAATATGATGCCCTGTTTTTCCACAAATTGTAAAATAATAGTTGAGGCGAGGAAAACGGTTTCACGTACGGCTCAAGGGCGATCGGATCAAATTCGAAGACAGAGCGGATCAGAGCCCCTGGAACATTATGTTCCACCGTTACTCCATGCGGTTGGAAAGGCGAATAAAATAAAAGCATTCCGGACTCGATATCGATGATCCGATTCTCGATCAACGCCTTTCCAACTCCCTCATGCAGGAAAAACAGTTCCATACCTTGATGCATATGGTAGATACGTCCCTGTTGACCGAGAGGGTCCTTTTTCCGATACGAGAAGTGAAAGGGGTTTTTCGTAAAATTGATATAATTCGTAAGTCGGATAAGATCACCTTCGTAACAACGGCGTTATGCGATGCAACTGTTCTTATAATTAGGATGCTACCATCCGGCCTATTGGTTTATAAACTTTTTTTCGTAGCTCTCCCGTTCATCTTTGAGCAATAAATCCCTTCGTTTGAAGGACTGATTCTTGAACAATCGGCGTATACCGCGCAATCCAAAAAAAATCGAGAAATAGTGTTGACATGCTCGAAAGTTCTTGCTATTATATTACTTGTCGCTGATGAATATTAAATACGATCTGTTAGCTCAGCTGGGAGAGCACTATCTTGACAGGGTAGGGGTCAGTGGTTCGAGCCCACTACAGATCATAACGAAAACCCTTGTAAATCAAGGGTTTTTTCCTTTTTGCCGACCGTTTTTTGCGGAAATCGGTAAAGTCGAATCGGGGCGCGCGGTCCAAACCGCGTTCGCCCTTTTTTTGTAGCAAGCGTCTTGCAGGAATCGACAAAATTATGTCGAATGATGTAATGAAATCGGCGAACGACGAACGGCGCAACCGTCCGGTAGTTCTTGGGAAGCGGTCGAACTCCTTCGCGGCGTAAGCTTTCTCATACTTTTTTCACGTTGTTCCTAATCGACAATTTGTGATAATGTAAAAATGAGACCGAAAATAGTTGCAACTACCCATACGCTAGGAACGGAGGAGGGAAATGAAACGATACGGCGAAATGTCCCGGGATGAATTGCGCGAGGAGCTGGACAGGCTGGAGGCGGCCAAGCGGAACGCCGAATTTCCCAGTCAGCGGGAGATGCTGGAGCAAAAAATATGGATGGCGAAGGCGTATTTGCGTTCCGACGAGACGTTCCCGCAGGGGGTATACAAGGTGGCCGGGCGGTCGGAGCCGTTCGAGCTGAAGTATGTTAACGGTGTCATGGCATGGGGCCGCATAGGAACGGAGGACGAGGCTAGTTTTCCTATATCGATGCTGGAGCGGCGCGAACATTCGTTGTAAAAACGCGAATCTTAAAATATTTTACAAAAACGTGATGAACAAGCAGGAATATTGTGGGAAATGTCGAAATAGTTGAACTATAATCCTTTTTCGATTTCGGCGTTCCCGAACATCCCGGCAGCCATTGCGTTTAGAGGGGTAACCGAATGCATAAGGGATTGCTCGATAGTACGGTCATGAACCAGGAACAGCGGGCGATCAGGTTGTTTTTGCTGCTGTTTTATGGTATCGGTTTCTCTTTTGACGCTTTTTATTTTTACGTGTATCCGAAATATATAGGCCACACGAGAGAGATCGGCCTTCCTTCGGGCGGGCTCGGCTACGGCATCTATGCGTTCCAGATCGCGCTGCTGTTCGCGGCCGTCTACCTGATGCGCAGACAGAGGCCGGATCTCGTCAAATACGTTTATTTGTACACGTATTTGGCCGTAACGGTATCCAACGATTTGTACGTCTACATAGGCTCCGACAACATTTACGAATCGAGCAACGTGGCGGAAGTTTTGTTCGTTTTGTTTTCGCCGATTTTTTTGAACAAAAAGTATTTTTGGACCGTCATCGGGGGCATAACGGCCAAGTACGTGCTGCTGCTTCTGGCGCTGCGCCAACCCGGACTGATGCTGCCGCTGGCGCTTTATCCGATTTTATCCGCGATGTCGTACATTATGCTGAACCGGTTTTACGGATACGTGAATGCGATCCGGGACTCGTACAATTGGCAATTGGAAGGCATCGTGAAAGGAATCGTCGCCACTCTGGAGCTGAAAGACCCGTACACGCGCGGACATAGCGAAAGGGTCGCCCATTTCTCGCTGGTGATGGCGAGACGGCTGAACCGTTTTTCGGAGGAACAGCTGAAGTCTTATTATTACGCTTGTTTGCTGCACGACGTGGGAAAAGTAAGCATCCCCGATCATATATTGACGAAGCCGTCCTCATTGACCGAGCAGGAATTCGAAATCATTCGTACCCACCCGGTCGTCGGCGTCAACGCGATCAAGCATATCGACGGCCTGCAGGACAGCGTCAGCGTCGTGCTTCACCATCATGAACGCTGGGACGGCCGAGGATATCCGGACGGTCTCAAGGGTGAACAAATCCCGCTTATCGCGAGAATTACAGCGGTTGCGGATGCGTTCGACGCGATGACGACGAAGCGGTCGTACCGCGACGCCTTGACCGTACAGGAAGCGTACAACCGAATCGTGCAAGGGAAAGGGACGCAGTTCGATCCCGCTGTCGTGCAGCTGTTTCAAGACGCGTATCCTCAAATCGTTCAGTACGTCGAGGAGGAGCGCGTCAAGCAGAACGCGTACACGGCAACAAACGCTGCGGCAACGGCTGCACCATAACTCGGACAAGGGGGTGAACGGTTATGAAGATCAGAAAACTCGCAAAAGTGAAAACGACTTGCTGGTGGTGCGGAATTTGGTGGTGAACGTGAAGGATGCAGCCGACTCGGCCGCATCCTTTTTATTTGGAACGAAGTCGGAGGGGGGCGGAAGCTTGAACGTTACGCCGCAAAGCCGGCTGAAGCCGGTGCAGCTCGTCGTTCGCCAAGACCGGAACGGCTATATCGTCGAAGATGCGGCGAACCGCGACTATTACGAAATGTCCGAGCTATGCGTGATCGCCCTGCAGCGCATGGGCGAAGGCGAGACGCTCGAGACGATCGAGCGGGAGCTGTCGGCCCGCTTTCCGGACGAAGACGTCGATCTCGCCGGCTTCGCGGAGCAGCTGCTCGAGCTTCGGCTCGTCGCCGAGCTGGACGGCATCCCGATCCGCAAGGACAACGGCGAGGCTCGCGGGCGAAACGATGCGGAAAAGGCGAAGACGTCCGGGGGCTTCGGCTGGATATCGCCTTCGTTCGCCCGGATGCTGTTTCATCCGGCGATGCGATGGCTGTACGCGGGCGCGATCGTTGCGAACGTCGCGCTGCTGGCGGCCAAGCCGGACTTGTTCCCGCGGTTTCGCGACGCCTTTCCGTTCGATTCGATGGCGCTGAACAGCGCGACGTGGCTCGGGCTTTCGTTCGCACTGCTCCTTCTGCACGAGCTCGGGCATATAACGGCCGTTCGCTCGTTCGGCCTTCCGGCGAAGCTGGGCGTCGGCCACCGGTTCGTGTTCGTCGTGTTCGAAACCGAGATGGACGGGATTTGGAGTTTGACGCCGAAGCAGCGGAACCGGGCGTTTTTGGCCGGCATGGGGGTCGATCAGCTGGTGCTGCTCGTTTGTCTGCTCGTCCAGACGGCGCTTCCCGGCGATCCGGAAATTGTTCGGAAGCTGGCCGCTCTGGCGGTGCTCGATCTCGTCGTGAAGCTGGCGTTCCAATGCTGCCTCTTCATGAAAACGGACCTGTATTACGTTGTGGAGAACGGGACGGGCTGCTATAATTTGATGGAACGAAGCTGCAGCTGGCTCGGCAGGAAGCTGTCGGGAAGGGAAGGGCGGGAGAAGGGGCGGGAAGAAGAGCCGCGCGCGGTTCGTTGGTACGCCGTCGTTTATGCGGCCGGCTATGTGCTCAACCTGGCGATCGTCGCCCTGTATTTCGCGCCGCAGCTTGTCGTTTCGCTTGCGACCGCGCTGCCGCGGTTGGCCGTGCCGGACGATGCGGCGCGATTTTGGGACGCGGTCGTTTTCGTGCTGGAAATCGTTGTGCTCGGCTCGCTGCTTCTCCGTTCCTTGATGAAAAACCGAACCGGCCGTCCGAGGGACGACCGGCACGGCGTTCAACCGGGACCGCACATGGAGCCGTAAAGCCGGTCGCACCGGTCCATCAGCTCGAAATCGAGCGGGGTGATGCCGCCTTCGCTCCAGGTCGTGACGCTGATCGTCACCATTTTGTACTCGATGGCGATCATCGGATGGTGGTTCAGCGCCTCGGCGGTCATGGCCGTATGCTGGACGAACTCGATGCCTTTCATATATTGCGGAAACCTGTATTTTTTCACGAGCCATTTCGCGTCTTTGCGAGTCCATCCCGGCCTTCCGGCCAACTGCTCTTGAATTTGCTCTTCGGTCATTTTCGCCATGAAGGGCACCTCACTTTCCGAATCCGAAAGGACGAACGTCCGGAATTCGCCGTGATTTTTGCTTTCCCTACATTATAAACCATCGCAGCGTAAAAGGGGGATGCACCGTGTACAAATTCGATGCGGGCGCGATGTTCGAAGCGGAATTGCTGCCGCACTCGCCTATTGTGGAACGAAGGGGATCGTTCATCGACGTTTATTTGAAGCTGCGCCGGAACGGAGCGGAATGGCCCGACGATTTGCCGGAGCCCGGGGCTCTCGTCATTTGCCGGACGGACGGGGAACCGATCGACTATGTCGCGCTTAACGAAGGCTGCGATTGCGAATACCGGTTCACGGAGCTCGAGAAGGAGCAGTTGAAACGGTACGTGCGGCGGGAACGGCTGGCCGAAAAGGCGACGTGATCCTGCCGGCGCATAGAAAAAGAGAGGGCGCTTGTCCCTCTCCAGTCCCGCAAACGTTATTCCACGATCAGCTTCGCTTTCATATTCACATGTCCGGCACCGCAAGGTACGGAGCAGACGATTTCGTACGTGCCCGGTTTGTCGAACGTCACTTCTTTGGACAGCTCTTTGCCGCTGAGCGAAATGCCGAGCTGGGTGATGTCGATGCCGTGGGTGCCTTCTTTATTTTTCAATACGACTTGCAACGTTTCCCCCGTTTTTACTCTATACTCGGCTTGATCGAACTGAAAGTTGCTTGCCGTAATTTTCAGTTGAGGTTTTCCGCTTTCTGCGGCCGCTTCGTCTTCGCTTTTTTCAGGTTTTGCGCTGACGAGCAGGAAGATCAGGCCGAACGCGCATGCCCCGAAAAACAAAACGGACATAATCCATTTGTACATCTGTGGTCCTCCTCGATCGAAATGTCACTTCACCGATTATACGATATTTTGGATTTCAAATCCATTCGCCCGTTTGACGTCTTTTTGACAAAACGTTGAACAAATCCATAGCTCCATTGTTGCCGAATGCGCCGCCTCGCAAACGGGCGCGAGGGGTAGGCATTCGTCTATTTTGCCCGGCTTGGGTGTTTATCCGTGTTCCGCATAGGTGCCATCCCATAGACTGATGGTAGATTGAAGGTCAAAGGGAGGTGCAATAATGGAATTTCCGAATAAACCGGTCAACGCGGTTTCTCCGATGATGAGCATGCCGAACATGGTCTCTCCGGCCGCAACGATGCCCGCAAACGTGAACGCCCCCTACGAAAACATCGCTCCCGCTTACACGGCGCCTTACATGCCCGTTCACGTCAGCCATTGTTATCCGAAAGCTCCGGCTTACAGCTCGGCCGGTACGATTTTGGTGCTGTTCATTTTGCTTGTCATCATTAGCCGCGGCTGCAAATATTGACGGCATGCCGCTAGATTCGGGCCGGGGCGGTGCGCTCCGGCTTCTTTCCGCTTTCGAAACGGAGAAGGAGGCGATGACCGGATATGCCGAAACGATCGGGCGGGAAGCCGAAAGCTTCCGTCGTCCATCCGAAAATGAACGCTCACCTGCGGCGCGCGGTTACCGATCCGCGGCGGCGCGGGGGGGCGAAATCGAAGCGCGGGACGTTTCAGGTCGTGATCGAGTTGAAACGGAGCCCGACGCGACGATGGCTGCAGTCCGTGAAGCGGGGAATGACGAAGCAGGGCGGCCATTTTCGCGTCATCCGGCGCATGTCCGCGCTTCGGGCGCTGTCGGCGCGACTGTCGCTCGCCGGGCTCCGCAAGCTGTGCTGCCGCAAGGACGTGAGGCGGGTGCATCTGGACCGCAAGGTGCGCGTCAGCCTGAATATCGCCACGCCCTCGGTCGGAGGGGCGGCGCTGCAGCGGCAAGGACTCGACGGCAAAGGGGTGACGATCGCCATCATCGATACGGGGGTGTATCCGCATCCCGATTTGACGAAGCCGACGAACCGGATCGTCGCCTTTAAAGATTTCGTCCGCGGCCGGAAACAGCCGTACGACGACAACGGTCACGGCACGCACGTGGCCGGGGACGCCGCCGGCAACGGCTTCAGCTCGGGCGGCAAATACAAAGGGCCCGCGAGCGCGGCGAAGCTGGTCGTCGTCAAGGCGTTCGGCCGGGACGGCGACGCCGACAGCTCGGACGTGGTCGCCGCCGTCGACTGGGTGCTGCGCAACCGCCGAAAATACCGGATTCGCGTCCTCAACATGTCGTTCGGCTCGGGAGGCGTATCGCGATGCGCGGACGATCCGGTTTGCAGAGCGGCGGAGCGGGCCTGGAGGGCGGGGCTCGTCGTCGTCGCCGCCGCCGGAAACGCCGGGCCGGGCGCGCGATCGATCGAGTCGCCCGGCATCAGCCCGCTGCTCGTCACGGTCGGAGCGACGAACGACCGCAGAACGGTCAGGCAAAACGACGATACGATCGCGCCGTTTTCCGGCAGAGGCCCGGTCGCGGGCGGCCGCGTCAAGCCCGATTTGGTCGCGCCCGGCGTGGGCATCGTCTCGCTTCGGGCGCCCGGTTCTTTGAACGACCGCGGCAATCCGTCGGACCGGGTCGGCAAAAGCTATTTTCGCATGTCCGGCACGTCGATGGCGGTTCCGATCGTGTCGGGCGGAGCGGCAGCGCTGCTCCAGCGAAATCCGAAGCTGACGCCGAACCGCGTCAAGCGGCTGCTGAAGCGCGGCGCGTTCCGCTTGAAGGCCGCCGCGAACGCCCAAGGAAGCGGCGAGCTGAACCTCCGTTTCGCCGTTGCAAAAAAAGCGTTGCAGCTTCCGCGGGGCCGTGGTAATATGTAAAAATATTACTGGAAGAGCTTCTAGGGATCCGATACCGGCGCGAAGCCGCAGACGAACCGAGCGAAGCTGGGCGCGAACGGAATATCGCGCTACACCGTGGGGATAAAAGACCTGTGGCAAGTTCCGGCTCTATGGACGAGCGGACGGCCGCGGGTCTTTGCTGCTTTAGCGAAGTAAATCGGCGATCCGGGAAGGAGACGAACGCTGTGAAGGCGATACGGGTAAGAGGACTGACGAAACGATTCAGGCAAAAACGGAAACGGGAAGGGCTCGCGGGCAGCGTAAAAGCGTTGTTCCGTCCCGAATTTACGGAAAAGACGGCCGTGCACCCGATCGATTTCGAGGTGGAGGCCGGCGAATTTTTGGCGTTTCTCGGCCCGAACGGGGCGGGGAAATCGACGACGATCAAAATGCTGACCGGCATCCTGCATCCGTCGGACGGCGATGCGGAGGTGCTCGGCTTCCGCCCGTGGAGCGAGCGCAAAAAGCTCGCCTACCGGATCGGCTCGGTGTTCGGGCAAAAATCGCAGCTGTGGTACCATCTCCCGCCGGCGGACACGTTCGAGCTGATGCGGCGCATTTACGAGCTGGACGAAGCCGACTACCGGAAGCGGCGCGCGGAGCTGATCGACCGGTTCGAGCTCGGCGCTTACGTCGACGTGCCGGTCCGCAAGCTGTCGCTCGGCGAGCGGATGCGGTGCGAAATCGCGGCCGCGCTGCTGCACCGTCCCGGCATCGTTTTTTTGGACGAACCGACGATCGGGCTGGACGTCGTCGTCAAGCACAAAATCCGCGAGCTGCTGAAAGAGATGAACGAGAAGGAAAACATCACCGTCTTCCTTACGTCCCACGACGCGGGCGATATCGAGCAGCTGTGCCGGCGGGCGATCGTCATCAATCACGGGCGCGTCGTGCTCGATTCGAGCGTGGCCGATTTGAAGCGGCTCCATCTGACGCGCAAGACGATCGAGCTCCGTCTGAAGGACCGGCCCGAGCCGATCGACCATCCGGGCGTGGAACAGCTCGAATCGCTCGACAACCGGCTCAAGCTGTCGGTCGACACGTCGCGGACGTCGATCGAGCGGGTGCTCGCCCATATCGTGGACCGGTACCGGCTCGACGACGTCACGATCGAAGATCCGCCAATGGAGCAAATCATTACGCACATCTACGAAAGCCACGCGCGGAAGGAGGGAGGCGGATGACAGCCGTCCGCAAGCTGGCCAAATATACGGCGTTCGCCCGCGTGACGGTTCGCAGCCATTTGGCCTACGTGCTCGACTTTTTGATCCGATCGTTGTTTCTTCTCGTCATTTTGTTTATTTTTTTTCAGCTATGGTCGGTGACGTTCGCGGGAGTGGGGGAACGCGAAATCGAAGGGTATACGTTCGAGCAGATGATTTGGTATTTGGCCGTTGCGGAATCGATCATTCTCGCTTCGCCGAAGCTGAACGCGAAAGTCGAAGCCGAGGTGAAAAACGGCGATATCGCCTACCAGCTGACGCGGCCGGCCAGCTATTTGCTCATGCATTACGGCAGCTACATGGGAGAGGCGGCGGTCCGCGTCGTCATCAACCTGCTGCTCGGCTCGGCGCTGGCGACGCTTTGGTTCGGCTGGAGCCCGCCCGGCTATAACGTTCCGCTCTGTCTGCTCGTCATGATCGGCTCGTTCACGGTCAATTTCCTGCTCGTCATGATTTTGTCGTTATGCGCATTTTGGGTCGAGGAGACGCGGGGACTCGATTTCGTTTACAACAAGCTGCTGTTTACGATCGGCGGCATGCTGCTTCCGCTGGAAATGTTCCCGGACTCGCTTCGTTCGGTCAGCGAGTGGCTGCCCTTCCAGGCGGTCGCCTATTTCGCCGCGAAAACGGCCGTCGCGCCGGATCCGGGGGAAACGGTCCGGATGGTCGCGATTCAGTGGAGCTGGGCGGCCGCGCTGGTCGCCGTCGCGGCGTTCGTGTACCGGAAAGGGGTGCGAAAGCTGAATGTCAACGGCGGGTAAGCTGCTTCGATTCGTTCTTACATGCTGGAAGCTGAACTTGGCCGGCGCGATGGAATACCGGATGAGCTTCCTGCTGACGGCCGGGATGATGGTCGTCAACAACGTCGTCTGGATCTTTTATTGGGGCGTCTATTTCACCAAGTTTCCGATCGTGAACGGCTGGCAGCTGCAGGACGTCATGATGATGTGGGCGATCGGAGCGGGCGGCTTCGGACTGTCGGCCGTCCTGTTCGGCAACAGCTACGCGATGGCGGGCATGATTGCGAACGGCCAGCTGGACGTCTATTTGACCCAGCCGAAGCCGGTGCTGCTCCACGTGCTCATCAGCCGCATGTCGGTATCGGCGATCGGAGACGTCGTTTTCGGCCTGATGCTGTACGCGATTTTCGGCGACCATACGTTTTCCGGGCTGTTGAAGTTCGGGTTCGGGCTGACGCTCGCTACGGTCATTTTCGTCTTCTTCAACGTCATCGCGCAAACGCTGGCGTTTTACATCGGCAATGCGGAAGGGATCGGCCAGCAGGTGTTCATCGGCTTCGTCACGTTTTCGACGTATCCGACCGACATTTTTAAAGGAATCGGGCGGCTCGTCCTGTTTACGGTCATCCCGGCCGGCTTTATCAGCTATATGCCGATCGGTTTGCTGCGCGAAGTGAAATGGCCCTTTTTGGCCGGGGCGACCGGGGTCGGCGGTCTGCTGACGGCGCTCGGCATTTTGTTCTTTTACCGCGGCCTGCGCAAATATTCGTCCGGCAACATGATGACGATGCGCTCCTGAGGATGCGCGGCCTCGCCGTTCGGGCTATAATGGACATGCCGGACTTTCCGGTTCCATATCGCACTATGAAGAAGGACGGGGAGGACCAATGGACATCATCGAAGCGCGCGACGCCGAGCGGCTGGAGCAATGCTTGCGGCTGCGCAAAGAAGTGTTCGTCGCCGAGCAGAACGTCCCCGAGCATTTGGAGGTCGACGAGCTCGATACGCCGGACGGGGCATGCCGCCATTTGCTGCTGGTCGATCGCGGCGAGCCTGTCGCCACGGCGAGAGTGAAACGATACGATGCGCAGACGGCGAAAATTCAGCGCGTCGCCGTAAAAGCGGCTCGAAGGGGACAAGGCTGCGGCCGCCGGATCATGGAGGCGGCGGAGCGGCTTGCGGCCGATCTCGGCTATTCGTACGCGGTGCTCGACGCGCAGCTGCAGGCCGAGCCGTTTTACGGCCGGTTGGGGTACGCGACCGAATCCGACGAACCGTTTGACGACGCGGGCATCATGCACGTGCGCATGCGAAAACAACTGCGGCCGTAAGCGGTTCGCTTTCGGAACGCGCGAACGTTCATATTTTGGCGAATTCCGGGAATAGTAACGTTGTACCGCGAATTTACAGCGAAGGAGCTGCCGATATGGATTTCGCATCGGGAAACGACCGAGAATCGTTCGTAGCCGTTCAAAAAAACGGGGATGGCGACATCACCGCCTTCAAAACGTCGACCGGCCGCGTGCTGAACTACGAGCAAGCTCTGGCGGAAGTGAAGTCGGGCGCCATTCAAGGCGTCAATGCATTTAAAGGAAGAGACGGCGAGACGTACATTCGGGGAGACGCGGACGGCGACCCGAGCAACAATTTGGACAATTTGCCGATGTTTTGACACGGCGACACGCAAAACCCGGGGCGAGCCCCGGGTTTTTTCCGCAACAAGACGTTTTCTCGGGATCGCCCCGCGGCCGGCGAAGGAAGCGTCCTTTCGCGCCGGCTTTACTTTGCTTCGACGGACGGCGGAAAGGCGTACGTTTCGTGCTGGCGCATAAACGTCATCGCCCCGGCTTTATCCGCGAACTGCTCCATATTGTCCCCGTAGTGCATCAGCCAAATTTTGCGCTGAACCGTTTCGGGCAGCGTCAGCAGCTCGTCGAGCGTGGCGTGGAACAAGCCCTGCCCCTCCAGCTGGCATTCGTGGAGCAAATATTCGCACCCCCGATCCTGCGCGGCCTGGATCAGCTTCGGATCGAAGACGGTATCTCCGCTGTAAAACAGATTGTCGTTTATGACGACGGCAAAGCTGGGCATGTCCGGAAAATGGCGGGTCGGCAGCAGCTCCAGCCTCACTCCCGGAGCGACCGTTTGCGGGACGCCGGCCCGGAACGGGACGACGCGGAAAAAATCGTCCAGCGTTTGCCGTCCGCCCGCGCCGAATTCCAGACCTCCGCGCAGCGAATAATTCCACAGCGGCGCTACGAGCCGCTCTTCGATAAAAAGCGCCGGTTTTTTATTGTAGTCGAACTTCAGGCGGAGCATCAGCTCTTCGAAGCCGCCGATATGATCCGCATGAAGGTGCGTCACGAGCACGCCGTCGATCACGTCGAGCGGTACGTTCAGCCGGTGCATCGCCAGCGGGGCGGTTATGCCGAAGTCGATCATGAGCGTATAGTCGCCGCATGTCACGAGTGCGTTATTATTGAAATAGTTTTTCGCGAATGCCGAGCCGGTGCCGATCATCCGGATTGTGATGCTCATACGCTTCCCCCTTCGGCCTAGAACACATATAGTAAATGTATCATTTTTCCACAAGCTTGAAAAGAACGGTTCGCCCGAATTCGACAAAATTTTCATAGGCCCTGGGCAGGACTCCCCGCGCAAACATTTCGTTTTTCCCGGTACAGGCGCGGAGTCCGCTTTCTCCGCGTCCGCATACACTACAATGCGAATCCGGCATCTATTCGCTCGAAGCGGGGGAGGGAGCACGATGGCAGGCAAAAAAGCGAAAAAGCAAGTATCGTCGGCAAAGCCGCAAGCCCAATATAAAATCGTCACGTCGGACGTATGCGAAGTTTGCAAAAAGCAGTGCGCGCGCGGCATCCAATACATGGCGCTGATGGAACGGCCGGGCGCGGTCGGCGGCGGCGTTCCATGCATCCTGACCCGGTATTTCAAATAGGGGCGATACGCTCCCCGCGGGTATACACGTTCATGCTCCCGCCCCGCAAAAAGCCGACGGCGGTCAGTCCGAGCTCCTCGGCCAGCTGCAGGCCGAGGTCGGTGGGCGCCGATTTCGACAGCAGCACGGGGGCGCCGATTTTGACCGCTTTCAGCACGACTTCGGAAGAAAGCCTGCCGCTGAAGACGATCGTTTTGTCCGCCGTTTCCACGCGATTCATCAGGCAGTGCCCGTACAGCTTGTCGAGCGCGTTATGCCGGCCGATATCGGTAAAATGGGCCAAGATGCCCGTCTCGTCGCACAAGGCGGCGCCGTGAACGCCGCCGGTCAGCCGATGCGCGACGGAGGCCGCGTGCAACTGCCGCATCAGCTCGTAGCAGCGGGACGGGGCGATCGTCATGTCCGATTCGAGCTTTCTCGACGTCTCGGCGTCGGTACGAAACACGAAGGAGAGCCGGCTTTTGCCGCAGCACGAGCCGATGCGGCGCTTGGAAAACAGCGACGGATCGAGCGCTTGCGGACGCGCCAACCGGACGTAGGCGATGCCGCGGTCCTCGTCGATCGCCAGCTCCTCGATATCGTCATAGACGCGGATCGCTCCTTCCGAGGCGAGAAAGCCGACCGTCAGCTGCTCGAGGTCGGTCGGCGTGCAGACGATCGTCGCCCATTCGGCGTCGCCGGCGTAAACGGTGAGCGGATATTCCGCGGCGATCGGATCGTCCTGCTCCGTCCATGCGTCTCCGTCGTATTTTCGGACAAGCCAGGCGGCCGTTTCTGTTTTGCCGGTCATAGCAGCATTCCTCCCAGGTTCGATTCCGGGATGCCCATCCCGCGCGTTCATGGTATTATGATACCATGGAAAACAGGCGGGAGGATGGTTCGATATGGGAAATACGAAGCATACCGGTCCGGTCAAGCTCGGCCGGACGCCGCGCCCTTCGCTGTGGGTCAGCCCGGTTCCGCTCGGGCTCGGCAAGGTGAAGCCGCATCATCTGTGGGATACGTTGAAAGCGCTTTACGACAATCGCGACAATTTGCCGTACGCTTACCGCATCTTGACGAAAGGGGTTTGCGACGGCTGCGCGCTCGGCGTTTCCGGGCTGCGCGACCGGACGCTGGACGGCCCCCATCTGTGCACGACCCGGCTGAACGTGCTCCGGCTGAACACGATGCCGGCGATTTCCCCGCATTGGCTGGACGATATCGAACGGCTGCGGGCGATGAGCGGCGCCGAGCTGCGGGGGCTCGGCCGCATCCCGTATCCGCTGCTGCGCCGCAAGGGCGAGGGCGGGTTCACCCGCATCGGCTGGGACGAAGCGCTGAACCGGATCGCGGACAAAATCCGCGGCATCGATCCGAAGCAGCTCGCCTTTTATTGGACCGCCCGCGGCATTACGAACGAGGTGTATTACGCCGCCTCGAAGGTCGCGCGGTTTCTCGGCACGAACAACATCGACAACGCCTCTCGCATTTGCCATTCGCCGAGCAAGACGGCGCTGAAACGGTCGCTCGGCATCGGCGCGTCGAGCTGCAGCTACAAAGATTGGATCGGCGCCGACGTGCTCGTCTTCTGGGGCTCCGTCGCGGCGAACAACCAGCCGGTTTCGACCAAATATATGTACGCGGCGAAAAGGGCGGGGACGAAAATCATCGTCGTCAATCCGTACCGCGAACCTTCGATGGAACGGTATTGGATTCCGTCGATTCCGGAAAGCGCGCTGTTCGGCACGAAAATCGCCGACGATTTCGTGCAGGTGAATATCGGCGGCGACATCGCGCTGATGAACGGAATCATGAAGATCTGGTTCGAAATGGAGAAGGAGAAGCCGGGCTCGGCGCTCGACCGGAACTATATCAACGAGCATACGACCGGCTGCGAGGAGCTGAGGCGGCACGTCGCCGCTCTCGATTGGACGGCGCTGGAACGAAGCTCGGGTCTGACGAAGGAACGCATCGGCGAGTTCGCCCGTACGCTCGCTTCGGCCCGGACCGGAGTGTTCGTCTGGAGCATGGGCCTTACGCAGCACCGGTTCGGCACCGACAACGTATCCCAGCTCGCCAACCTGGCGATGCTGCGCGGTTTCATCGGCCGGGAACAATGCGGCTTGATGCCGATTCGCGGGCATAGCGGCGTGCAGGGCGCCGGCGAAATGGGCGCCGAGCCGATGTCGCTGCCGGGAGGTGAACCGCTGAACGAGGAAAGCCGGAAACGGTTCGAAGCGTTATGGGGCTTCCCGATCCCGGCTTGGCAGGGCGACATCGTCGGCTTGTCGCTCGAAAACGCGCTGCTGCCGGAAGGCCATGAGCGGCGAACGCGCGTCCTGTATACGAGCGGCGGCAACTTTTTGGAAACGATGCCGAAGCCGGACTTCATTCGCTCGTGCCTGGAGCATATGGAGCTGCGGGTGCATCAGGACATCATTTTGAATACGTCGGCTCTCGTCGACGCGTGCGAGGAAGTGATCGTCCTTCCGGCGATGACGAGATACGAGCAGCCCGGCGGCGGAACGTCGACAAGCACGGAGCGGATGGTCTACTTCAGCCCGGAAATCGAAGGCCCGCGCATCGGCGAGGTAAGGGCGGAATGGGACATCATCGCCGACATGGCGGCGAGAGTGAAGCCCGAGCTGAAGCATAAAATCGCTTTCGCGTCCGCGCAGGCGATTCGCGACGAAATCGCGGCGGCCGTCCCTTCCTATGACGGCATCCGGCATTTGTCCAAGGCAGGGGACGTCTTTCAATGGGGCGGGGCGTGGCTTTGCGAAGACGGAATATGCCCGACGCCGGACGGCAAGGGCAAGCTTCTTGCGATTCAGCTCCCGGAATTGCGGAAGCCCGAAGGACATTTTTACGCGACGACCCGAAGGGGCAAACAATTCAACTCGATGGTGTACGACCGGAAAGATCCGTTCAATGCCGCGATGCGCGAAGACGTCCTGCTTCATCCGTCCGACGCCCGCGAGCTCGGAATCGCGGAAAGCGAAGCGATCGTCGTTTACAACCGCAACGGAACGCTGTACGGACGCGCCAAAATCGCCGATATCTCGCCCGGGAATATCGAAGTGTACTGGCCCGAAGGCAATGTGCTGTTTCCGAAAGGCGTCTACGAGCCGCATGCGGGAATTCCTGAATATAACGGCGCGGTTATCGTCGAGAAGGCCGAAACGTTTTTCGCGTACAAAGATACGCGCTACGCGGAGAGGCGGATTGCGGAGCTGGAGATCGACCCGTAAGGCGTACGGGCCGTTAACGGTCGTATCGCATCACTTTGACGATCAGCTTGTCCAACCGCTGGCTGATTTCGACTACTTGCGGGTGCCGGAAGTTGTACATGCATTCTTTCGCCGTACGTTCCAGGAGCTTTTTCATTTGATCGATTTCCGCATGCAAACCGAAATACTGGCTCATGATGATTCCCGCTTCCTCATTGATTAAAATCTTCTGTATCAGTTTACATGATTTCGGCCGATTGCGTAACTTGAATCTATGAAACTTAATTATTATTTACAATGTATTTGGTCTGGTGTATTATAAAAATTTTACCAATCTTTAAGAAGTTCTTCCAGCCTGAACTTCATGGAATATTTAAACAATTATTGTAACGATTCTCTATCGAAATTGCAAATATTTTTATCGTTTTTGCGCGCAACTTTTCATTCGACACCGAGTATAACTGTTCAGAAATGAGAAGTTCGATGGAGGTTTTCGAAGTGAAAATGAAGCGGCTTGCTTTACTTACAGCCACCTTGGTCGTGCTCGGCGCAGGAATCGTCTATGCAGGCTCGCCATGGGGAGATTATCAAGGATACGCCAAAGTGAGAGTGCAATTGAACAACGAGGGGGTGCCGACAGGCGACGTTCCCGCGTTCATGATAGACGGCCGCGTCGTGCTGCCGCTTCGCGAGCTGTCCGATTCGCTCCAGGCGATGGTCAAATGGGACGACGAATCGAAAACGGCTTATTTATACAAACCGAACGTACATATGTTCGTAGCCAAAGACATCGCAAAGGACGATTCCCCGAAGACGCCGTTCGGCAAAGTGAGCCAAGGCAACAAGCTCGATTTCGTCGTAGCCGCCCAGGTGGACAGCTTGGCGACGCCGATTCAATCGTTCAAGATCGATCTCGTGTCTCCGGAAGGAGCCGTCATCCGTTCCACGAACGCGGTCGCGCTGCAGGACGGCAAGGACAGCTTCTGGTACAGCTGGCCGCTCGAGAGCGTATCGTTCGATTCGTACGGCAAGTACAAGGTGCAGTTCAAAATCAAGCTGGACGATATTCGCGACTATGCGGTCGTTTCCGAGAAAACGATCATATCCGAGTAACCCGGACGGACCTTCATTGACCGGAATATGGGAAAATGGTACGATAGGAACGGTTCGAAATCCAATCGACGAAATGAGGGTCATGCATGAGCGAGCATCAGCACGACGAAAATTGCGGCTGCGGCGACGAACACGAGGAAGACGTGTTCATATTGACGGACGAAGACGGAAACGAACACGAAATGGTGATCGTATATACGTTCGAAACGCAAAACAAAGCTTATGCCGTACTGCTCGATCGAAACGACCCGGAGGCGGACAGCATCATTTTCCGGATCGACGAGGAAGGCGACGAGTCGTTCCTGGTCAACATCGAAGACGACGCCGAGTGGGAGCACGTGACGAACGTGTACGAACAGATCGTCGCGACGGAAGCCGAAGCGTAATAAAGCGAACCAAACCCCCTTCTCCCGTGCGGGAAAAGGGGGTTTCATTTGCCCGGGTCCTTATTTGCGGGGGTTGAAGTACATCGTGCGCCCGTTGAACAGCTTCAGCTCCGCCTTCAAGTTTTTGGCCAAATATTTGCACAGCTCGTTGCCCTTCGATTTGTCGCCGTGAGTCGCGTCGTCCGGAAGCGTCACCTGGATGTACGTACGCTCCTTGTCCTCGTCCGCTTTGCTGCCGACGCCGAACAAAATATACTTGTAGAGCGAGCTCGTGCCCTTCAAATAAAACCATTTCCCTTGGCTCTCGGGCT
Source organism: Paenibacillus sp. GYB003 (assembly GCF_036577625.1). NCBI lineage: Bacteria > Bacillati > Bacillota > Bacilli > Caryophanales > Paenibacillaceae > Paenibacillus > Paenibacillus sp. GYB003. The sequence continues at coordinate 86,428 of NZ_JARBDC010000033.1, forward strand.
TCGTCTCCACCGTATAAGGAAAGGCGGATGCGGCGTAATCCCACCCGAGCTGCTTGCCGGTCAGCGCCGTTTGCTCCCGGTAGCGGTCCAAATGACCTTTCAATTCGTCCAGCGTCAAGGTGGACGCGCTCGATCCGTCCACGAGATAAATGTAAGCGCTTTGCGCCATAGCTACACCACCTTAGTCGTCCCGTTATCCATCAACATCATAGCATTTCGTCCATAGTTTGACAACGGTGCGGAGCTGGCCGGTTCGTTCGCCTGCGGCCGTCGAAAGGCGGTTTTCGCCGGATTGGTCCATAGGAATCATTGCGTTCCGCCAGATTCGTATGATATACTTGCAAAAATAATACAAATATTCAGAAAATTCAATCCAAAAGGAGCGTGACCGCATGTTTGATCGTTTGTACGATACGGCGGAACAATCGAACGTCCAGTTTGTCGGCTTCGCTACCGATCGGACCCGTTACGATTTCGGCATTGTGTACACGACGGCGTTTTTCGGCAAGCCTTTGGTCATTTGCATGCAGACGAACCGCTCCTGTTTGTTGGATCACGACGATCTCGACCATTTGGCGCATTTGCAGCGCTCGTTCGGGCTGAACGTCGAAGAGGCGGAGGACGTGTCCGTCTTTTTGAAGCAGCTCATCCCGAGCATGCGGCTCAGCGAGCAATATTGACGCGATTCGATACAAAACGAAAAGGAGTCGCTCCGCATTCGCAGGCGGGCGGCTCCTTTTTTGTCGCGTCTCGGGGCTGCTAGAAAATCGGCTTCGTTTCCACGATTACCTTGACGAACTCGATCGTCCGGTCTTCCGGTCCTTTGACCGGCAGGCCGACTTCGAGATGATCGACGATGTAGTCGATGTTTTCCTGCGAGATAACCTCGCCGGGAAGCAATATCGGTATGCCGGGCGGATACACGTAAATGAACTCGGCCATAATGCGGCCGGCCGACTCCTTGAACGGGACGAGCTCCGTATCGCCGTAGAAGGCGTCGCGCGGCGTCAGCGAAAGCTGGGGGATTTCCGGGATTTTGACGACGAGCTCGTTCGCCTCGTTATGGGCGTGCTCCTTCGCCAGCTCGGCCAGCGCGTCCAGCAAAATGTCCACGTTTTCCTGCGTATCGGCGGGCGTAATGAGGCAGAGGATGTTGTACATATCGCTCAGCTCGATCTCGATATTGTACTTGTCCCGCAGCCAATTTTCCGCGTCGTAGCCCGTAATGCCGAGATGGCGGATATGGATCGTCACTTTGGTCGGATCGTAATCGAACGTCGCCTCGGTGCCGAGAATATCGTCCCCGAAGCAGTACAAGCCCGGAATTTCGTTAATGCGCCGGCGCGCGTATTCGGCGAGCCGCATCGTTTGCTCGGCCATCTCTTTGCCGTGCAGCGCCAGCTTGCGCCGCGACGTATCGAGCGAAGCCAGCAGCAGGTACGACGTCGACGTCGTCGTCAGCATGCTGATGATCGTTTGAATGCGTCTTTGGCTGACGCGCGGGCCTTGCACGTTCAGCACCGAGCTTTGCGTCATGGAGCCTCCGAGCTTGTGCACGCTGGTCGCGGCCATATCGGCTCCCGCTTTCATGGCGGATATCGGCAAGTCGTCGTGAAAATGGATAAGCGCCCCGTGCGCCTCGTCGACGAGCACCGGAATGTCGTAGCTATGTACGAGCTCCACGATCTGCTTCAAATCGGCGCAAACGCCGTAATACGTCGGGTTGATGACGAGCACCGCTTTCGCATCCGGATGCTTGTCGAGCGCTTTGCGTACGGAGCTCGTCGTGACGCCGTGATCGATGCCCAAATTCGTATCGCGGACGGGCGACAAAAAGATCGGCTTCGCCCCCGAAAAGATGATTGCCGACAAGATCGATTTATGGACATTGCGCGGAACGATAATTTTGTCGCCTTCGCCGACGACGGACATGATCATCGTCATGATCGCGCCGCTCGTTCCTTGCACGGAAAATACCGTATATTCGGCCCCGAACGCGTCGGCGGCCAGCCGCTGCGCTTCCATGATCACGCCGGTCGGCTGATGCAGGTCGTCGAGCGGCGCGATATTGATCAAATCGATCGAGAGCGCATTGTCTCCGATAAATGCGCGAAATTCCGGATCGGAGCCCGCTCCCTTTTTGTGTCCGGGAATATGAAACTGAATCGGCTGCCTGGCCGCATGCTCGGTCAATGCGGTAAAAAGCGGCGTGCGGTTATGATCCATGCGGACATCCCTTCCTTCCGGGCGGCTTGAAATGGTATTCTTAAACAAGCTTGAGTATATCAAATTGACCGCCACATGCAAGTTAAATGTTCAAGAATTAACTTGCACGGTCCATGACAAGTTAATGTTCAAGAATTAACTTGCACGGCCCATGCAAGTTAAATATTCAAGAAGTAAAATATCGGCCGATTGGGAAACAATACATAGATGGCGGCGGCGAAGCAGCCGTCCGAACCGATATCGCAACGGCAGAGGGTGAACTCGTGAACCGACTGAAAACGTTTTGGGCCAATCAAAAGCAATTTTTTACTCCATTCGTCGTACTGCTTCTCGTCATCATGTTCATCGTCGAGTTCGTGAAAGGAGCGATTCTCGTCTCGATCCTGCCGATCTACATGAAGTCGGCGCTCGGGATATCGACCTTTCTTATCGGCTGGACGATGGCGTTCCAATATATCGGGGACAATTTGTTCCGTTCCCCGGTCGGGTGGCTGATCGATAAAATCGGTTACCGTCCGGTCATGCTGACCGGGGTGATTCTGACCTTCGTTTCCGTCGTCATATTGGTGACGTTCAAGCACCCCGCCTGGATCATCTTCTCGTGCACGCTGCTCGGCATCGGCACGTCGCCGTTGTGGCCGTGCGTCATTACGGGGGCGACGGAGTCGGTCGGCGAGAAGGGGACCGGGACGATGATGTCGGTCATCTATATGGCGTGGCTGACCGGGGTCGGGCTCGGTCCGGTCGTCATCAACTTTTTTATCGACGAAACGTTTACGGTCGCGTTCCGGCTGCTCGTCATGCTGATGCTCGCCTGCATCCTCGTAACGTTCTGGATGCCGGCGCGCAGAAAAAGCGGGGACGGTATCCGATCGCTAGCGCAAGAGCTGAAGCGGAAACGGGAGACCCGACAGCCGCTCGGTACCATGTGGAGCCGTCTAAACGACAAAATACGCCGGTATTTGAATGAAGCGAGAAGCTCGCTCGACGTCGGCTGGGCGTTTTATGTGGCGCTGTTCGCCCAAACGTTCGCGCTCGGGCTGCTTACGCCGGTGCTGACGCTGTACGCGCGGACGGTGCTCCATTTGACCCCGACGCAATACAGCCTGTTTTTGATTGCCGGCGGCGCGATTACCGTCCTGTTTCTCATTCCGGTCGGCAAGCTCGTCGACCGTTGGGGGGCGAAATGGTTCGTCAACGTCGGCCTGCTGCTCAGCACGTTCAGTCTGCTTACGTTTCCGTACATTACGTCGATTTCGATCATTCTCGTGCTGGTGACGCTGGTCGGGATCGGCTATGCGCTGCTTATCCCGTCCTGGAACGCGCTGATCGCTTCCGTCATCCCGAAGGAAAAACGGGGGGCGATATGGGGATTTTTTTTGACGATCGAAGGATGCGGCAACGTGATCGGACCGATCGTTTCGGGCAAAATGTGGGATACGCTCGGCCATCGCGCGCCGTTCCTCACGAGCGGCATCGTGCTCGCCGTCCTGTTCGTTCTGCAATTGTTCATTTTTTCCGGCCGTAAAGTTATGGTAAAATGATGTAGCGATTCGGATCGATCGCGACATTTCCATTCAGTCGGGGGCTTTAACTGTGAACAAGCAACTTTCGGCGATCATGCTGCTGCTTATGACGATTTTTATCGGGTTCGGCATTATCATTCCGGTATTGCCGGAAATCGTCGGGCCGTTCCATCTCAATATGATGCTGATGCTCTATTCGGCCGTATCGTTTCTCATGTCTCCGTTTTGGGGATCGCTGTCCGACAAAATCGGCCGCCGTCCCGTCCTGCTGGCCGGCCTGTGCGGCTTCGCGGTCAGCTTTTTGCTGCTCGGCCTGGCCGGCGATTCGCTATGGCTGCTTTACGTATCGCGGCTGCTCGGCGGGCTGTTTTCCGGAGCTGCGACGTCGTGCGCGGTCGCTTACGTGGCGGACATTACGACCGAACAAAACCGGACGAAGGGGATGGGGCTCGTCGGCATGTCGATCGGGCTCGGCTTCATTTTCGGCCCGGCGGTAGGAGGACTGCTCACCGGCTTCGGCTTGTCGGTGCCGTTCTTCGTCGCGTCCGCGCTTTCGTTCGTCGCGTTCGCGCTCGCCGCCGCCCGCCTTCCCGAATCGCTGCCCGCCTCGCGAAGAGGCGAAGCGCCGAAACGGGCGTCCCGCTGGACCGCTTTTTCCGGATCGCTGAAATATTTGTACATGCTGTCGTTTTTCGTGACGTTCACGCTGGCCGGCATGGAAGGGACGCTCCAATATTTCGAGGCGCTCAAGTTCGGAGCGGGGCCGATGGATATCGGCATTATGTTTCTGGTAAGCGGAATCGTCGGAGCGGCCATTCAAGGCGGCGTCGTCCGCCGGCTCGTCAAGCCGGGAGACGAGGCGAAAGTGATCATGATCGGCCTGCTGCTGTCCTCCGCCGGCTTTTTCCTCATTTTGCTGTCGTCCAGCCTGCTGACCGCGACGCTGTATTTGACCGTGTTCGGGGCCGGCAACGCGCTCATTCGCCCGTGCGTCCTGTCTCTCATCACGCAAAAGACGAAGGTCGGACAAGGGGTCGCGACCGGACTCAACTCGTCCATGGACAGCCTGGGCCGCATCGCGGGACCGATGATGGGCATGGGCGCGTACCATCTGAACGTGAACTTGCCGTTCGCGATCGGCGGTACGCTCTGCTTGGCGGCCATTTCGCTGCTGCTAGCCTTCCGGACGGCCGACAGCCGGACGATCCGCGCGGAAAGCGCGGCCAGGTAAGCCCCGGCTCGAACGGGCGGAATGCCGAAACGGCGGGCGGTCCCGCAGCCGACACCTCTCCGGCGCGATATGCGCGGGGAGGTTTTTTTGTTGATGATTTTTGTAAGCGGTTTAGATATAATACAACTAGTCGGCGCAAAGGAATGAAGCAGCAGGAGGGACCCGCATTTTGAAACGCGCGCTATTCGCCATCCGGTTTCGCACTCGCGTCATGCTGGCCGTGATGGCCGTTTTCATTTTATTATACGCTTTATATCTCGTCCCGGCCGTCGGGAACGACAATATGCCGAAACAGATTTTGCTCCGTCTGGAGGACGTCGGGCCGGGAGGCCAGTACGGCACCGTCGAACAGCTCGGCAAGCTGAGAGCGGTTTTGCGCCTGCTGGAGCGAAACGGAGTCCGGTACCAAATCGCCGTCATTCCGCGCTGGGTCAACGTGTCCAAGGACGGCAGCCGGTACGACGTGTCGATCGACCGGACGGACGACGAGTACGTTCGGGCGTTCGATTCGCTGCTGCGCATGGCGGAACGCGACGGCGCCGTACTCGGGATGCACGGCTATACGCATCAGGTCGGCGATGCGTACCGCAACGACGGACAGCAGGAGTCGGGGGGCGGCAACGAGTTTTATATCCCCGACGTCAAGGAAACGATGACGACGGCTTACGCCTCGATGCGCGTCGAGCAAGGGGCGGAGACGTTTCGGCGTGCCGGCTTTTTCCCGTATTTTTGGGAGGCGCCGCACTATCATACGCTGCCGGAGCAGGACGCCGTGTTCCGGAACTATTTCGGCCTGCATTTTCAGGCGAACGTGCAAATCAACCGCAACGCGCTGTACCCGCAATATTCGACGGAACGCAACACGGGCTATGGCGCCCCTTCGCTCGGGGCGGTGTACGTCCCGACGCCGCTATCCTACATCCCTTATAATCGCGACGTGGACATCATTACGAACCAGTTGGGCAAATCCGACAAGCTGCCGGCTTTATTTTTCCATCCGTTTCTGGAATTCAAGCATTTGCTGCCGGTGACGGACGAGGAAGGAAACCCTTTGCTCGAGGACGGCCTCCCGCTGTACGACTATCCGGCCGAAGCGAAAAGCCCGCTGCAAAAACTGCTCCCCAGGCTCGCGGACAAAGGATACCGGTTCATGTCGTTGACCGATTTCATTCCGTTCGTTCCAGCGCACAGCGTCAAGGTCGGAAACGGCAAGGAAGGGGCCGTCGAGCTGGAGGACGTGAACGGGGACGGACAGTCCGACATCGTCGACTGGGACAAAAGCAAAAACGAAGTGAACGTGACGGAAGGCCGTTTTCGCGGCTTGCGCAACGAAGCCGCGCCGCCTCCGAAAGTATGGTGCAAGCTGAAGTACGAGAAGGGCGACGTATGGACGATGCTCGACGACGACGGCGACGGCCGGGCGGATTTATGGGTGATGCGGGCGAACGGCACGATCGAGTCGTATCGTTCGAAAGGGAACGAATTCGTCTTTTCGCGCTCCTGGAAAAAAAGCAAGCAGGGCTGGACCCAGATGATGGCGCTGCGGAAAACGGGAGGCGAATGGGTTATCGCCGGCGAAGCGGCCGACGGCAGCCAGCTTGAAAGCTATGCGCTGAAAAAGGGCGAGCCGGTGGCGTTGGCGCCGCGCCCATGGGACCGCAATTTCCCGATTCCGCTGACGGTTGGCGATTTGGACGGGGACGGCAACGACTCGCTGCTTATTCCGTTTCCGCATTCGTCCCGGTGGCTCGAGCTGAGTCCGGATACATCGGCATTGAAATGGAAGCGGAAAGTGCTTCAGCTGACGATACCGACGGGCGAGGACGGGCAGGTGAAAATCGGCGATTTCAACGGAGACGGGAAGCAGGACGTCTTATTTTGGAACGCGGAGGAGAAAAAGCTCGCCGTCTACCGGCAAACCGGCCCGCTCCAGTTCGAGCTGCTGTCGAGGATGGGGCCGTGGGGCCATTCGGGCGGCCGGCTGTTCGCGAAAGATTTGAACGGGGACGGGAGGCACGACATCGCCGAGCTCAGCAATGACGAGCCGTATGTGGATACGGCGATGTCGTTCCAATCGAAACGTCCGGCGGCGCAAGCCGCGCGATAGCGGTTCGAACGAAAACGGTCGCGGACGCAAGGAGCCGAAAGGCGCCTCGCAGCCGCGACCGTTTTTGTTTGTTGGATAATGAATGTTTTACTTCGCTATGGCACAACAGCGAAGTGCGACCTTTTTGCCAAGAGCAAGCGTCGAACGGCAGCTTTCGGGCAGGGAGACGTTAACGAATCCAAGTAACGTTATTTGCGGCAAAAGGAACGGTTTTCTCGTCTAACGAATCGAGACGACCTTATTTCACGGAAACGGGCGCAATTAGGCGGTCGCTGCGCCGAATAACGATACTCCAGTTCGTCAGATCGGCAAGTACGTCAAACGAGTCTCAATAAGGTTATGCCGGTTCGTTAGCGGCGGCGCCCTTTACAGTTTTTGAGCATGATGCGAGTGGCGTCTTTCGGTTCCGCGTCCGGTGTCTCCTGATCCCGCCGGGCCGCTGGAATCGAACGAACGGTTTGCGCAGAAAAGACCGCCTGTCCGACGGTCTTTTCTTGGTTCTTACCTCTATATCGTCTGCTTCTCCGCAGACAAATCGAGCCAGCCCAGCTCCTCCGCGCTAAGCTTGATGCGCGTGGCGTCATGGCACGAATGCAGCTCGTCGGCGTTTTTCGGGCCGATCAAGGCGCACGTCGGAAACGGCTGGTTCAGCACGTACGCCAGCGCGATCTGAATCGTCGACGCGCCGCGCTCTTTCCCCAGCTGTTCGGCGCGGCGGTACCGCTCCCAGTTGGCGTCGCTGTAGAAGACGCGCACGAGGTCGGCGTTGTCGCGCACGTCCGGCGTAAACAAGCCGGTGAAAAATCCGCGCGCCTGCGACGACCACGACAGCAGAGGAAACTGCTTCTTTTCGTGCCAGGCGCAGTCCTCCGCGTCGGCGGACACGCAGCCGGCCCAATACGGCTCGTTCGGCTTCGCCAGGCTCAAATTCGGGCTGCTGAACGTAAATCCGACGAGACCGTGCGCCGCCGCATAGTCGTTCGCCTCCTGAATGCGGCTTGTCGTCCAGTTCGAAACGCCGATGGCGCGAATGCGGCCGGCTTCGATATGCTCGTTAAGCGCTTCGACGATCGGGCCGACGTGGACGTTCGGATCGTCGCGGTGCAGCGCGTAAAGATCGACGTAATCGGTGCGCAGCCGCTCCAGGCTGACGGCCAGCTCCTCGTCGATCGCCTGCTTGTTCACGCGGGGACCGTTCGCGTTATGATGCGCGCCTTTCGTCAGCACGATCATATCGGCGCGGTTTCGGCGCGACTCCATCCACAGGCCGATCGTCTTTTCGCTGTTGCCGCCCCCGTATATGTAGGCGGAATCGACCGCGTTTCCGCCGATCGCCACATAGGCGTCGAGCAGCTCTCCTACCGTATCCAGCAGCTCCGGCTTGTAGTAGTCGGTTCCCATCATAAGCTGCGAGCAGCGCTTGTCCAAGCCCGGTATCGAAATATAGTCCATGATCGGATGCACTCCTTATCGTTAAGATGGAAGGACGACGCGTGCGCGCGTACGCGCCGATTCGAGACAGGCGTCGACGACGCGCATGTTCAAGACCGGATCGTCGGACGATATAACGGACGGTGCGCCGTCCAAAACCGTCGCGGCGAAATCGTCGGCCTGCAGGCTGTATTGGTTGACGGCGTCCAGCTTATCTTCCCGGCGCTCGCCCTTAACCGTTACGTAGAAGACGGACGGCGCATTCGGCGGGCAAACGAACGCCGAAGGCAGCTCGATGCGCCCTTCGGTGCCCAGCACCTCGAGCGTGTTGCGGCCCGCCGCCCACATGGCGCAGTCGAACGTCAAGGCGACGCCGCCCGAAAATTCGAGCAAGCCGGACGCCATCATGTCGACGCCGCCGTGCTCGGGGGAGAAGAAGGCATGGACGGTCGCCGCTTCCGGCTCCCGGCCGAGCAGCAGGCGCGCGGCGCTGATCGGGTAAACGCCGATATCGTAGATGGAGCCGCCGCCCATCGCCGGATCGTTGCGGAAATTGGTCGTGTTCGCCGAGTTGTTGAACGTAAACGTGCCGTGAATGCCGCGAATCGTGCCGATTTCGCCGGAATCGATAATTTCTTTCACCCGCGCGTACCGCGGATGGTGGCGATACATGAACGCCTCGGCCAGCTTCACGCCGTGCTTCCGGCAAGCCTCGACCATGTCGGCCGCCTCGGCGGCGTCCATCGAAAACGGCTTTTCGCACAGTACGTGCTTCCCGGCTTCGGCGGCGCGGATCGTCCATTCCTTATGCAAATTGTTCGGCAGCGGAATGTACACCGCGTCGACGTCCGCGTCGGCCAGCAGCGCCTCGTAGCTGCCGTACGATTTGGGGATGCCGAGCTTCTCGGCGGTTTGCTTCGCTTTCGACTCGTCGCGGCTGGCGATGGCGACGACTTCGCCCCGCGCGGATTGCGCGATGCCGGGAATGACGGAACGGACCGCGATTCCCGCGCAGCCGAGTATGCCCCATCGCAGCTTGGATTGCACCATTGAATATTCAACCCCTCATTAGCAGTTTATTGTCATTATAATGCATGGATAATATAATAAATATAATAATATATTGTTACCTGGTAACACGATATTGTCATCGTATGGGGGGGGCGACATGGTCCACAATATCCGGCTGCTGCCGACGCAGCCGCATCGGCGTTTTTTTTGTTGGCCGGTTTCGGTCGGGAGATTTAAAGGCGATCCGCATCACAGCATTCATCGGAGCAAAGGGGCGATCAACGAATTCAATATTCATTTCGTCGCCGGCGGGAAAGGATATGTCGAAATCGACGGGGTCGTGCATATGATGCACGCGGGCAGCGCCTTTTTGTTTTTTCCGTTGGAGGAGCAAAGGTACTACAGCTCGGAGGATGAGCCGTGGGACGTCAGATGGGTGCATTTTTACGGGGACAAGCTGCAGGAATTCATGATGGAGCACGGCTTTCACCGTTCCACGCTATGGTCGTTTCATCAACTGGATCCGGTCGCGGAAGCGCACGAAGCGCTGTATGGAGAGGCGCTCCGGCATAACATCCTGCACGAGACGAAGCTGTCCGCGCTGACGTACGCGTTTCTCGTGGAGTTTATGGGGCAGGCGGCGCCTTTTGAAGGCGCCAGAAGCGCCGTCAGGACCGATCGGATCACCGGGCTGCTGCCGCGAATGCAGGAGAAGGCTCGCGAGCCGTTCGACTTGGCGTATTGGGCGGAGCAGGCCGGCGTCAGCCCGTTTTACTTTTGCAAGCTGTTCCGCAATGCGACGCGGACGACGCCGCTCGATTTCGTCACGCTTTGCCGGATGCAGCTCGGCAAGCAGCTGCTGCTGGAACGCCCGGAACAGCCGGTAAAAGAGATCGCGGCCGAAGTCGGTTATAGTAGCGCGAGCTATTTCAACAAAAAATTTATCGAGCACGAAGGGATGACGCCGACCGAATTCCGCGAGCTGTATTTGAAGAAGGAGTCGTCGTAAACGCAAAACGGCCCGGTCGTTCGAACCGGGCCGCACAGGATCAGAAGTTGAAATTGTCCGGATCGGGACCGACCCGGCGGTTCTCGTTCAGCTCGTCGATGCGCCGCATGTCGTCCGCGGACAGCTCGAAATCGAAAATGTCCGCATTTTCGCGGATACGTTCGGGCGTGACCGACTTCGGAATGGTGACGACGCCGTTTTGAACGTCCCAGCGCAAAATAATTTGCGCCGGCGTTTTGCGGTGCTTCGCCGCCAGCTCCTTCATCAGCTCGTGATCGAGCAGCTCCTTGCCCTGCATAAGCGGACTCCACGCTTCCAGTTGAATGCCCCGGTCGCGGCAATAGTTCAGCAGCGAACGCTGGGACAGGCGCGGATGGTATTCGACCTGATTGACCATCGGCTTGATTTCCGCATCCTGCAGCAAATCGTCCAAATGATGCTCGTGGAAATTGCTGACCCCGATCGCGCGGACGCGGCCGTCCTTATACAGCTTCTCTAGCGCTTTCCACGTTTCTTTATATTTGCCTTTGACCGGCCAATGGATCAAGTACAAGTCGACGTAATCCATGCCGAGCTTTTGCAGGCTCGACTCATACGCGGCCAGCGCGCTGTCGTACCCTTGATCGGCGTTCCATACTTTGGTCGTGACGAACAGCTCGCCGCGGGGTACGCCGCTCTCGCGCACCGCCTTGCCGACGCCTTCTTCGTTGCCGTAAGCGGCCGCCGTATCGATGCTCCGATAGCCGGCTTCGATGGCCGTCCTGACGGCGCGTTCCACTTCTCCGCCTTCGGTCACTTTCCATACGCCAAGCCCGAGCCAGGGCATGTTCACTCCGTTTGCCAGCGTTACGCCGGACGCCAATTGCTGAGTCATCGTCAAACCTCCGCTTCATTGGATTGTTTTGGGTTGCGGCAACGTCTTCAAGATACACCAACGGCCCGCCCGATGCAAATTCGCGGCAAGTCGCCGGAAAAACGCCGTTATCAGCCAACGTAACCATTGACATTCGCTTCGGTATGTACCTATAATGAGGTGTGGAAGCAGGTGGACCATCCACTTCGATTGGGAAAGCGATTATTAATGGGGATAACGCTTATACAATTGGGATAGCGATTTTTAGTTGGGATAGCGATTTTCAGTTGGGATAGCGCTTACTTTTCGTGGCTGGTCCACCAACCAAATCAAAACAAGGAGGTCGAGAGCTTTCAAAAACGATCGCGCCGAATGAGGCGGAAAGGGTGATGCCGGATTCAATTGTAAGCGCATTCGCATTCCCGCTCGCATGGGCGGTTTGCGACATTCGTGCGCTTGCCGAAGCGAAAAAGAACGAGTACCGGGGAGATCGCATCCGCTGCGAAAGGTCGCGTTCCCGCCGGTACCCGCATTGCGCATTGTTGCCGGTCCGAAGCGGCCCGGACAACAACCCGGACTTCATTGTGGCACAGCGAACGTCGTCAGGCAACCCGTTCCAACGAACGAGTCCGAACGGCGAATTGAAACGATGACAAAGGTGGGGATTCCGATTTCGATAGCTGCCGATAAAAAAACGGTTCTCGTCGCCGCTTGCGCGATGCTGGCCGGCCTGCTGGCCGGCTGCGGCGGGAGCCGGGAGACGGGCGGGACGCCGGCGGATAACAAAGAGAAAGCGCCGGAGCCCGTCACGCTGACCCTTACGCCGTACTTTTTGAACATGACCGACGAAGAATACGACGAAGTGATGATAAAGCCGTTGAAGGCGAAATATCCGCACATTACGCTGAACATTAACAAGGAGGACATCACGAAGCTGGTAACGGCGGGGCAGACGCCGGACATCGTGTACGGGGCCAACTCCAGATTTTCGGTTCTCCAGGACCTCGATTTGCCGTACGATTTGCGCGAATTCGCGAAAACGTACAAAGTCGACCTGAACAAATTCGCCAGCCCGAACATCGACTGGATCAAGGAGCTCGGTCCGAAAGGCGAATTGTATGCGCTTCCGTTCGCGCTCAATCATATGGCGCTTTTTTACAACAAAGATTTGTTCGACAAGCGCGGCGTTCCGTACCCGAAGGACGGCCTGTTTTGGGACGAATACGTCGATATCGTCAAAAAAATGACGTACAGCGAAGGCGGCGTACAATTTCGCGGCAGTCTTCCCCCGAACCCGGAAACGTTCGCCCGCATGAAATCGCAGCCACTCGTCGACGCAAGCGCGAACAAAGCGTTGGTGAATACGCCGCAGTTCAAGCCGCTGCTCGAGCTCGTGCAGCAGTTTTACCAAATTCCGGGGATGGTCGTCAATTTCCAGAAGCCGCCCGGACTCGACAGCTTTTTCAAAGACCAGCAAACCGCGATGTTCATGAACTGGATCCCGGATTCGCTCGGCCTGCTGCAAAAAAACGGGGCGCTCTTTCCGTTCGACCTCGTCGGCGCGCCGACGTTCCGCGATAATCCGGGGATTACGATCGATCCCGGCGCGCAGCTGATGATCGTGACGAAGACGTCGAAGCACAAGGAAGAAGCGTTTAAGGTGATCGAATTTTTGACGTCGCCGGACGTGCAGACGATATTGAACAAAAAAAGCCGGCTGACCGCGCTCGCCGACGAATCGATCCGCAAAGACTTTTTGTCCGAGCTGCCGCTGGCGAAAGGGAAAAACATCCAAGGCGCGCTGAAGGTCAAGCCGGCGAAAATGGCGCCGCCGAATCCGTACCACGTCGCGGTCGCTGGCAAAGTAAACGCTCTGGCCGACGTTATCGTCGCCGGGACGAAAGATATCAACACGATGCTGCGGGAAACGCAGGAAAGCGCCGACAAGGCGATCGCCGAGGAAGCCGCGCGCCGTCAAAAATAACGGCGGCCGACCTTCCGAAGGAGGAACCGGACCGAAGCCGGCAGGATCGGATGAGGGGTACGACACACGTCCGCCTGCCGGCCGTTCCCGTTTTCGGATCGCACGATCTGCCGCGATTATTGCGAACCTGCCGGCAATCGCCTATAATGAGTGGTGGTCAGTCCACTCGCCAACGACGCTGGAGATGAACGAATGAAATTCGACAACAGCTTTTTATATGATAAAATCAAACGGTTTTTGCGCGAAGATATATTGAACAAGGCCGAAGCCGGCAGCGAGGTCCGGCTGAAATCCGAAAGGGACATGGCCGAAGAAATGAACGTGAGCCGGTTCAGCGTCAACAAGGCGATCTCCGAGCTGGTTGCGGAAGGATATTTGGTCAAGCGAAGAGGCATCGGCGTTTTCATTCCCCCGAAGGAGCAGCTCGATACGCTCCGGCAGGCGGCGAATACGATCGCCGTCATATTCCCCGACATATCGGTTTACTATTTCGGCGATATTTACCGCGAATTCGAACATATCGCCACCGAGCGAAACTATAAGCTGGCCGTTTCGTTGGCCGGCCAGGATCCCGACGAGGAGAGGGCGATCCTGAACGCCATCCCGGGCCAATCGGTACGGGGCGTCATCGCCGCTCCGCACTTGAGCGGCCGCAACGCCGGGCTGTACGAGCAGCTTCACCGGTCCGGCATCCCGGTCGTGCTCATCGCGAGAATTCACGCCGACATGGATCATTTGCCGTACGTCGTATTCAATCAAAGCGAAGGATGCTACGAGGGCGCGACGCTTTTGCTGAAGCAGGGGCGAAGCGGCCTGTTATATATCGGCGACTACCCGGAAAGCTATTTGTCCGGGCTGCGCCAGGTCGGCATGCGGCAGGCGGCGGAAAGCCGCGGGATCGAAAGCCGGGAGCTGTTCAACAACGACCCCGATTTCGAACGAAAGCTGCTGAGCTGCGTAAAGGATCGCGGTGTCGACGGAATCGTCGCCTTCAACGATTTGATCGCGATCCGCGCCATGAATGTTCTAATCAAAAGCGGCGTCCGCGTGCCGGACGACGTCGCCGTACTCGGCTACGACAATTCGTCGCATGCGGAAATCGCGTTCGTCCCGCTCACGTCGGTGAAGTTCGACAAGCGCGGCTTGGCCCGCGCCGCCTTCGACACGCTCGAACGGCTGATCGACGGACGCGAAGCGCCGAAGAAGCAGGTCGTCGCGACCGAGCTCGTCGTCCGGGAATCGACGCGTCCTTCCGTCAAAACGAAGTCGTAACGGAAAAGAATTCGTTCCCTGCGGCTGCCGGGCGAACGACCGTCATTGATCGGAGCCGATCCGCCGGAACGGCTCTTATTACGCGCCGCGAGGAGAGAAGCGCATGGGCTCGGTTTACGACGCGTTCGCAACGCATCCGCTCGTCCCGTACATCCGCCAGGCGGATTTTGCGGTCCGTTATCCTTACCGGCACGGAGAGCGTCGTCTGCTCGATTACTTGCTCATTTACGTGCAGGAGGGCAGCTTTCATCTTCATGTCGAAGGGCGGGATTACCGGCTGCGCGACGGCGACTTTTGCCTCGTGCAGCCCGGCGAGCTGCACCGGTTCGAAGGAACGACCGACACGATTACGCCGTTCGCCCATCTCGACCTGTTTTACAACCCGCTGCGCGAATCCGCCTTCCCGACGAAGCCGGGACAGGTGGCGCTCGACGGGCTGGAGCATCTGATGCAGCCGAGGCTGAACGATTTCGACGATTTGCATGTTCCGGTGCAGCTGTTTCCCGCGGACGCCCCGCATTTTCGCGATACGTTTTTGAAAGCGATTGCGCTGTGGAAGGAGCAGACGCAGCTCGCCATGCTGGAAGCGCAGCAGCTGGCCGCGGAAGTCGTTCTCATGCTGCTGAAAACCTACGATACGAAAGGAACGTCCCCCGTCCAGTCCGGCCCGCTCAACTGGGTGACGTCCTATTGCTCGCTGCATTTGTCCGAGCGGCTGACGGTGGAGCGGATGGCGCGGCAGGCGAAGCTGTCGCCGTCCCGGTTTACGGTTCTGTTCCGGCAAACGTTCGGGCAGACGCCTTATCAATACGTGCTGCGCATGCGGGTGAAGCACGCCTGCGACCTGCTGTCCGGCTCGACCCGCCCGCTGTCGGAAATCGCCGAGCTGTGCGGGTTTGCCGACGTGCACCATCTGACGAAGGCGTTCAAAAAAAGCACCGGCCATTCGCCCGCCGCCTATCGCCGCTTCCATGCGGAACATCGCCCATAAGCGGAATGTACCCATAATCGGCTGCATTTCACAAAGAAAAAGCCTCGACCGCTTGCTACAATCGGGATAGATTCATTCATTTTTCCGTAAAAGCGAGGGGATGGCTGCATGGAAGCCGAACGATTGCATGCGGGGGCGGGCGAATGGCCCCGCATGGACGACGAATATCCGATTTCGGACGAGCAGGCGGCGTATTATCGCGAGAAGGGCCATATCGTCCTGCGGCAGGTGGCGAACGCCAGTGAAATCGCCGCATACCGGCCGGCGATCGCCGATTTCGTGCGGGAGCGCAATGTTCATGCGAAGCCACTGCACGAGCGGGACACGTACGGAAAAGCGTTTATCCAGATCGGCAACTTGTGGACGCAAAACGAGGCGGTACGAACGTTTGTTCTCGCCCGCCGATTCGCCAAAATCGCCGCCGACTTGATGGGCGTAAGCGGCGTGCGCATTTACCACGACCAGGCGCTGTTCAAAGAGCCGGGAGGCGGCCATACGCCATGGCATCAGGATCAGATCTATTGGCCGGTCGATACGTCGGACATGATTACGATGTGGATGCCGCTCGTTCCCGTAAGCGAGCAGGTAGGCTCGATGACGTTCGCCTCCGGATCGCACAAAGCCGGCTATATCAGCAAAACGGTCATATCGGACGAGTCGCACCGAACGCTGAAGGCCTACATCGATAGCAAAGGGCTGGAGACGGTCAACTACGGCGCGCTCGCGGCCGGGGACGCAACGTTTCACGCCGGATGGACGCTTCATTCGGCGCCGGGCAATCCGACCGAAACGATGCGCGAGGTGATGACGGTCATTTACTACGCGGACGGAGCGCGCGTATTGGAGCCGGACTCGAACGCGCGCAAAAACGATTTGCAGGCATGGTTTCCCGGCCTGAAGCCCGGGGATCCCGCGGCAAGCCGGTTGAACCCGCTCGTCTATTCGCGGGCCGGGTTTTAGGCGGGGGCGGCTACGGGGCGAGCCGCTCGAGAACGGCGGCCGCCTCCGCCCGGCCTGACGGCGATCGAGGCGACAGCGGCGAGCGGCAGGCGGCGGCCGCGGGTGGCTGGACGGGGCATAGCGCGATCTTCCTTTCGTCAGTTGCGGGAATGACGCCATCGTACCATACAATTGGTACACAGTTATGACGGCTTGGCACAATGCGAATAAACCCGGCCTCCTCCAGGAGGAGCCGGGTTTATTGCCGCTGTCGGGCGCCGGTCAGAACGGCAGCGTCTCCTGCTCGGACGTCGTCTGCTTGGCGTCTTTCGGATGCCGTTCTTTGTGCTTGTCCCAATCTTTCCAATCTTTTTTTTCGACGAGTCTTTTCATATGCTCGGGCAGCTTTTCCTTGATCCGATCCGCCTTTTCCTGCGGAAGCTTGCCGTCTTTGACCGCTTCGTCGATTTTTTGCAGCCGGATCGCGGTCATTTTGTCGATGAGCGCGGACGGCTCGATCCCTTTCGCCTTGGCGACCTCGGCGATGCTTTTGCCGCTCTCGAGCTGCTTCTTCAGCTCGTCGACGCCGATCCCGATCGCCGCCGCAGCGTCCTCGAACAGGAAAAACCGTTTGTGCCCGTGCTTTTCGTCGCGGGTCCCTTTGGATTCGGGGGCTTCCTGCCTCGTCTCCGGGGAAGTCGGGTGCCGGCCGGAAGCGCTCGCCTGCACGCCGAGCGCCGAAAACGCGATAGTCCCCGACATACCGAGGACGAATGTACCGAACGCGATCCGTTTAAGCGTGTTTCGGGCGTTCATGGAACATCACCTTTCCTTTCGTCGAAAGTCCCGTATAGTTTGTTCCAAACTTTGGACATTCATGCGACGAAAATGAAAGGCGGCTTCGGTTAGAAAGCGATCCGGTACAGCGGCATGACCTGCTCGAACGTCTCCCGGACCGCGTCCGCAAACCGGGCCGGATCGGCGAGCAGCGGATCGTCCTTCCGGATCGTGATGCCGCACAGCGCCTCCGTTTTTTTCACCGTCTTCAGCCTGACGATCATCGCCGCAAAATCGGCCTTAGACATGTCGCCGTGCCGCGTCGTCTCCGGCTGCATATGGTCCGTCGACCAGCGGAAATCGGCCGGAATCGCTTTGCGGATCGCGGCCAGCTTTTTCTCGAGATTGCGGGCGAAAACGTCTTTGTTGCCGCTCTCGTAAATGACGGCGAATTGGACGAACAAATGCGTCGACCAAAGCCCGACTTGGAAGTGCGGATGGGCTTTGTACCCTTTTTTGCTGTTGGCCCAGGCGACCCACGTGTCGGCCGGCGGATTGATCGTTCGGCGGGCGTGCTTCGCCACATGGGGGAACATCGGCTCGCCGCACATTGCGGTCAACGCCGGGGCGAGCTCGTCGCCGAGCCGGGTCAGCTTCGGCCGGACGCGCTCGATGAGCGCTTTCATGCGCGGCTCCAGCCCGGGAATCGTAAATACGTCGAAATCGGATGAATCGAACGTCGGAAACGTCATAAAACCCTCCTGCTTCGCATGTCGCTGCGTACCGTTTTTCGTCATGTTCTACAGTACAACAAACGAAGGAGCGGACGCAAACGCCGGCTGTCAACTCTTTCTGGTCGAGCCGAGACGGGTACGGTATAATAGATGTCGGAAAATGGAATAAAGTGGGGAGAGGATCAAGAGATGGATCGAACGCGGCTGAAAAAGACGCTGCTGCTTACGGCGGCGACGGGGGTCGTCTTCACGAGCGGCGTTTATGCCAAAGATACGCTGCAAAAGGTCGACGCTTATTTGCGTCCCGATTTCAAAATCGAGGTGAACGGGAAAACGGTCAAAGAAACGCCGCTCATCTACGACGGAAGCAGCTACTTGCCTTTCAAGACGATCGGCGAGCTGCTCGGAGCCGTCGTCAGCTGGGACGAGAGCAAGCAGACGATCAAGCTGGCGATGCCGGTGACGCCCCAGCCCGACACGGAGACGGGAGCCGGCTCGGGAAGCGGCGGAAGCGCAAGCGGCGGAACGGGCACGGGAACGGGCGCCGGCGCCGGCACGGACAAGCCGATCGTCGTCCCCGACGTGAAGGTGGAGGAGAAAATTACGCTGGACACGCCGATCGCCTATAACTTTACATACAACGGCATCACGTACCCGACTTTGGTCAATTTGTACAAAGGGGACACCTATTTGCGCTGGAAAGACATCCAGAAGCTGCCGATCGACGTCGGACGTCCGCAGCTTTCCACGGAAACGCTCACCGGCGAGACGTACGTCCATCTCGAGCTCGTGAAGCCGTACTGGAAAGAGCAGGTGAAGGGCGACCAGCGGAAATACGTCATCGTCGAAGAAGGCGAAGTGAGCGAGGCGAAATTGAAGGCGCTGAACGATTATTTCGGAACCCGCGAATCCGGCTATACGATCAAGCCGCTCGGAGCGGAAAACGAATATTCGGTGCTCGCCAAAGGCGGCGACAAATGGTTCGTCCAATATTACATCCGGTTTTGGCAGTCGCACGACGGCACGTGGAACGTTTCGAGCACCGGCTGGAAATCGTATCCGAAGGAAACGACGAATACGACGCCGTAGGCCGCGGACGACACCCGAACGATCGGGAACGAAACGGCGTGACGGAAGGACGGACGGCCATCCGGCGAAAAACGGACCTAAGCGGCCCAGGAAGTCCGACCGGGCTTCCTTTTTTTGTCGAAAGGCCGGACAAACAGGGGGGCTTAAAAAATAATCAATAATCCAAGTTGCTAAATCATATGATCCATAATAAGATAGTTGTAAGCAGATGAGTTGTCTGAACATTCTGTCAAAATTCCCTGCATTCGCCTGAACGGGAGTATCTTTCCACAAGTCTCCGGCAAGCCCGGCGCCGCATCGAGTGGGAAGCGCTGTTGAATCGGACGACGCAAGACGATTTTCGGATGTCACGACACTTGGTGTTAACTGTTTCAGGGAGGGGATTGCCGTGAACAAAAGCTATGAAGTTGAATACTGCAACTTGGAGTTGCGTTTTGACCGCCGGCAAATCCGCAACTTCATCAAGTCGCTCATTCAGGAAGGATACTCCTTGTATTGGAACGAAAACGAGCAGCAGTTCGTCATCTCGATCCGCACCGGACGCAAGCTGATCAAGCTGAAATTTCAACGCATCGGCGACCGTTACAAAATCGTCGGCGATTATTCGTTCAAGGACGAAAAGCTGTCCGAGCTGATGGAAAAAATGATCGGCGACACGCGCGGTCATGCGATCGTCAAACGGTTTCGCGAGCGTCAAATCGTAATCGAGAACATCATGTTCGGCGAAATCATCCGCATGGTGGAAATATCGGGGGTCGAGCACAAAGTGCTATTCCAAAAAGAACCCGTCGTCACGATCGACGAGATGATTCAGGCGTTCAAGTCGAAGCGCGCGGAAGAACGCGCGGCGGTGCTGCGGCTCGAGCTGGACTACGAGCTGGCGACGCTCCACGAAGCGATTGCGGCGGGAGACGAGGAGAAAGCCGCCAAGTCCAAGGAACGATTGAAGGATATGCGCAGCGAGATGCTGCAGCTGGAGATGTGAAATGGGCCATCATACGATTCCGTGACAGCCGTCTTTCGGTGCCGATACAGGACCGGGGGACGGCTGTTTTGAATGGCGGCGGTTTGCGAAAAGCGGGGGCGGGGCGTCCCGTTTGCTTCTTGTTAACGTGTGCACAGTATGCTATGATCAAAGCGACAAGAGGTGGTAGGATGACCGTTACGATCAAAGACATCGCCCGCATGGCCGGCGTTTCGCATACGACCGTATCGCGGGCGCTCAACGACAGTCCGCTCATCCACGAGGAGACGAAGCGGAAAATCCGGGCGATCGCGGAGCGGCTCGACTATACGCCGAACTACAGCGCGAAAAGTCTCGTGCTCGCGCGCTCGTACCATATCGGCTTGTTTTTTTCGACGCTGTCGAAAGGAACGTCGTCGAACTTCTTTCACGAAACGGTGAAGGGGGTCCATTCCGCGGTCAGCTCGAAATACCATCTGATCGTCAACGCGATCGACGATTACGACGGCAATTTTTCGCCGGTGACGCGCAAAACGTTCGACGGCGTCATCGTCATGAGCCAAAGCGACGCCGACGAATCGTTCATCCGGTACGTCGCGGACAAAAGCATTCCGCTCGTCGTGCTGAACCGCAACGCCGAACGGATTTCGCCGGTCAACGTGCTCGCCGACGACAGGGCGGGCGTATTCCGGGTCGTCGAGCATATGATCGCCCAGGGCCACAGACGGATCGCCATTATCGAGGGGAAGCAGTCGTTCAAATCGTCCGCGGCGCGGAAGGACGGTTATTTGCAGGCGCTCGGCCAATACGGCGTCGATACCGACCCGAAGCTGCACGTCGTCGGCGGTTACACGCTTGAAGGCGGATACAAGGCGATGAAGCAGCTGCTTCGCGCCGATCCGATGCCGACGGCGGTATTTTGCTCCAGCGACGAAATGGCGGTCGGGGCGATGAAGGCGATCGCCGAGCAAGGGCTTTCCGTGCCGGACGATATGTCGGTCGCCGGCTTCGACGACGACGTGTTTTCGGCGTTTTTGTCGCCTGCGCTGACGACGGTGAAGCGGCCGGTCGAGACGATCAGCCGGATCGGCGCGGAGAAGCTGCTTGCCGACATCGAGCGGGGGGCGCCGTCGCGCGAGACGGTGTACGTGGAGACGGAATTGGTTGTGCGCGAGTCGGTGAAGCCGATTTGAACGGGGCTTGGGTTTCGGATGGGAAATGGCCGATAAGAGACGATGGCGTAATGACGGGAGAAAAGACGCAAGCTCCACCCCTCTCGAAATCGTATCCTTTTGATTGGAACGAAAGCGGACAGGATACGATTTCAAATGTGGCCGCAAGCTTTCCGCCTCGCGTCTTTTCCCCCTCGGAGCTGCAATGTCTCTTAACGGATTTCCCATGAATGAAAAATACAAGCCCCGCCCAAAGAAGTAAAAAAGAATTGAGGATCATATGAAGGGGAGGCCATGGCATCCATGAGCATTTTAAGAACGCTGCTCGAAGACATCCCGATTCCGCAAATGGTGCGCATTCGGCAAAAGTTCGACGGCACGAAGGTCGACGATTACATCGGAGCGCTGCGCCGGGAGCTGAGCAAGCCGGGGGCGATCGACTCGATCAAGAAAGGCGAGCGGGTCGCGGTCGCCGTAGGCAGCCGGGGCGTGGCGCACATCGCCGAATTTACGCGGGCGACGATCGACGCGATCAAGGAAGCCGGCGCCGAGCCGTTCATCGTGCCGTGCATGGGCAGCCACGGCGGCGCGACGGCGGAAGGGCAGCGCGACGTGCTGCACCATCTCGGCGTTACGGAGGAAGCGATGGGCGCTCCGATTTTGTCGTCGATGGAAGTCGTCAAAATCGACGAGATGGCGAACGGCCTGCCCGTCTATGTCGACAAATACGCGTACGAGGCGGACGCCATCGTCGTCATCAATCGGGTGAAGCCGCATACCGCCTTCCGCGGCCGAATCGAGAGCGGCATCATGAAAATGATCGCCATCGGCCTCGGCAAGCAGAAGGGGGCCGAAGCGTGCCATCAGCTCGGCTTCAAATATATGGCGGAAAACGTGCCGGCCATGGCGAACCTGATGCTGAACAAGCTGCCGATCCGGTTCGGCGTGGCGCTCGTCGAGAATGCGTACGACGAAACGTGCCGCGTCGAGGTGCTGCCGGCGGCGGAGATCGAAGCGCGCGAGGAACAGCTGCTGATCGAGGCGAAATCGCATCTGCCGAAAATTTTGTTCGACCAGATCGACGTGCTCGTCATCGACTATATCGGCAAAAACATTAGCGGCGACGGAATGGACCCGAACGTCACCGGCCGTTACCCGACGCCGTACGCCCACGGCGGACCGGACGTGTCGAAAATGATCGTGCTCGACTTGACGCCGGAAACGAAGGGAAACGCGAACGGCGTCGGCACGGCCGATTTTACGACGCAGCGGCTGGTGGACAAAACCGACTGGCCGGCGACGTACGCGAACGGGCTCACGTCGACCGTATGCGCGCCGACGAAACAGGCGACGACGCTCGAAAACGATTATTACGCGATCAAAGCGGCGGTCAAAACGTGCAACATTCTCGATTATACGAAATGCCGGCTCGTTCGCATCCGCGATACGCTGCACCTCGGGGAAATCGAAATTTCGGTCAACATGCTCGAGGAAGCGCGCCGTCACCCGGACATCGAAATTTTGACCGAGCCGTACGATTTGAAGTTCGACGATGAGGGGTATTTGCCGAAATGACTGCAAACAGTAGCGCCAAGCGGTACGTCATTGCCGCCGATTTGGGAACGACGAGCACGAAGACGCTCGTCATCGACCGGGACGGCCGCGTCGTCGCCGGACATTCGATCGAATATCCGATGCATACGCCGACGCCGGATCGGGCCGAGCAGGACCCGCTCGAAATATTCGCGGCCGTCGTGCGCGGAATCAAGGAAGTGATCGCGAAAGCGGCCATTTCCGGCTCGGACGTGCTGTGCGTCTCGTTCAGCTCGGCCATGCACAGCCTGATCGCCGTCGACCGCGAATTCCATCCGCTGACCGCTTGCATCACGTGGGCGGACAACCGGAGCGTCGACTGCGTAGCGCCGCTCAAGGAGCAATGGAACGGCCTCGGCATTTACCGGAACACGGGCACGCCGATCCATCCGATGTCGCCGCTGCTCAAGCTGATGTGGATGAACCGGCACGAGCCGGAGCTCGTATCCCGCACGCACAAATTTATCGGCATCAAAGAATTCGTCTTCGCCAAGCTGTTCGGCCGCTGCGTCATCGACTATTCGCTGGCGAGCGCCACCGGCTTGTTCAACCTGCGCCGTCTCGACTGGGACGAAGAGGCGCTGCGCGTCGCGGGCGTATCCAGAGAGCAGCTGTCCGAGCCGGTTTCGACGACGCATCTCCTGCAGGGGCTGACCGCGGATTACAGCCGCGAAATGGGGTTGCCCGCGGATACGCCGTTCGTCGTCGGCGCTTCCGACGGCGTCCTGGCCAACCTGGGCGCGGGCGCGTACGAGCCCGGCGTCTACTCCGTCACGATCGGCACGAGCGGCGCCATTCGAGGCACGGTCCGCGAGCCGCTCACCGATCCGCAGGGGCGCCTGTTTTGCTATGCGCTCAAAGAAGATTTTTGGGTGATCGGCGGCCCGATCAACAACGGCGGCATCATGCTTCGCTGGGTGCGCGATCAGCTGGCGACATTGGAAGCCGAGGAAGGCCGCCGCCGGGGGATCGACCCGTACGACCATTTGACCGAGCTCGCCTCGCAGGTGAAGCCGGGCTCCGACGGCCTGCTTTTCCTGCCGCTGCTGGCCGGCGAGCGGGCTCCGTATTGGAACGCGAACGCGCGGGGCGTCTTCTTCGGATTGTCGCTGTTTCACGAGAAAAAGCACATGATCCGCGCCGTGCTGGAGGGCGTCATTTACCGCATTCATTCCGTCGCCGTGGCGCTCGAGGAGCTCGGAGGGAAGACGAAAGAAATTCGCGCCTCCGGCGGCTTCGCCCGTTCGCCGCTGTGGCGGCAAATGATGGCCGACACGCTCGCTTCGCCCGTCACGGTGCCGGATTCGATCGAGAGCTCCGGCCTCGGGGCGGCGCAGCTCGGCTTGCTGGCGCTGGGCGAAATCCGCGACTTCTCGTCGATCGGCGACTGGGTCCGGACGACGGTCCGCCACGAGCCGGACATGGCGAACAACGCGATTTATCGCGAGCTGACGGCCATTTACGGCGCCGTTTACCATCAGCTGAAAGATCAGTTCGATGCGATCGCGGCTTTTCAAAAAAAATACGTATAACTCGGGAGGACGAATGGCGATGAATTTATTCGACTTGACCGGCAAAACGGCAGTTATTATCGGCGGCAACAGCACGCTCGGCGGCTCGATGGCCGAAGCGCTCGGAGGACACGGCGCGGACGTGGCGGTCGTCGGCCGTAACATGGAGAAATGCGAGCAGGTCGTGGCGCGGATCCAGGCTTTGGGCGGAGGGAAGGCGAAAAGCTTCAGCGCCGACGCGACAAACGCGGACGATTTGCGCCGGGTGCTGGCCGAAGTGCTCGATTGGACCGGGCGCGTGGACGTGCTGATGAACTGCCCGGGCAAAAACAGCGCGACGCCGTTTTTCGACATCACGATGGAAGAATGGGATTCGATCATGGACGTCAACCTGAAGGGCGTCGTGCTGGCGTGCCAAGTGTTCGGCAAGCATATGGTCGACAAAGGGGAAGGCGGCAGCATCATCAACATTTCGTCCGTTTCGTCCGAGCCGCCGCTGTCGAAAGTGTTCACGTATTCCGCGTCGAAGGCGGCCGTCAACAATTTGACGAAAAATTTGGCGCGCGAATTCGCGCCGAGCCGCGTCCGCGTCAACGCCATCATTCCGGGTTTTTTCCCGGCCGAACAAAACCGCAAAATTTTGTCCCCCGAGCGGATCGCATCGATTATGGGCCATACGCCGATGAACCGGTTCGGCGAAGCGCACGAGCTGCAGGGCGCCGCGGTATATCTCGCCTCCGAGAAAGCGTCCGGATTCGTCACGGGATCGCTGCTTCGGGTCGACGGCGGATTTGGGGCTATGACAATTTGACGCAAATGGGATAGAATAGAGAAGACGTTTCATCGAACAGGCATTACATATTACGGATAAGGGTGGTTGGAACTTTATGTCGAAACAGCAAATCGGCGTCGTCGGACTTGCCGTCATGGGCAAAAACTTGGCGCTCAACATCGAAAGCCGCGGCTTTACCGTATCGGTATATAACCGTTCCCGGGAGAAGACGGACGATCTGATGGCGAACGAGGCGAAAGGGAAAAACCTCGTGCCGACGTATTCGCCGGAAGAGTTCGTTCAATCGCTGGAGAAGCCGCGCAAAATATTGCTCATGGTCATGGCCGGCAAGCCGACCGACGACACGATCAATCAGCTGCTGCCGCTGCTCGACGAGGGCGACATTTTGATCGACGGCGGCAATGCCTATTTCCCGGATACGCAGCGCCGGAACAAGGAGCTCGAGGCGCGCGGCATCCGTTTCATCGGCACCGGCGTATCGGGCGGCGAAGAAGGCGCGCTGAAAGGGCCTTCGATCATGCCGGGCGGCCAGCAGGACGCGTACAAGCTGGTCGAGCCGATTTTGACGGCCATCTCGGCCAAAGTGAACGGCGACCCTTGCTGCACGTACATCGGACCGGACGGCGCCGGCCATTATGTAAAAATGGTTCACAACGGCATCGAATACGGCGACATGCAGCTCATTTGCGAGGCGTACCAGCTGCTCCGCGACGTTCTCGGTCTCGGCACGGAAGAGCTGCACGACATTTTCTCGGAATGGAACAAAGGCGAGCTGGACAGCTACCTGATCGAAATTACGGCCGACATTTTCACGAAGAAGGACCCGGATACCGGCAAGCCGATGGTCGACGTCATCCTCGACAAGGCGGGCCAAAAAGGGACCGGCAAATGGACAAGCCAAAGCGCGCTCGATCTCGGCGTGCCGCTGTCGATCATTACCGAGTCGGTGTTCGCGCGCATGCTGTCGGCGATCAAGGACGAGCGGGTGCAGGCGAGCAAGCTGCTGAGAGGGCCCGAATCGGTTCCGGCCGCTCCCGATAAGGCGGCGTTCGTCGAAGCGGTTCGCAAGGCGCTGTACGCCAGCAAAATTTGCTCCTACGCACAAGGCTTCGCGCAAATGCGCGCCGCTTCCGACGAATACAAATGGGATTTGAACTATGGGAACATCGCGATGATTTTCCGCGGCGGCTGCATCATTCGCGCCCGGTTCCTGCAAAATATCAAGGACGCCTACGACCGCGAACCGGGACTGAAAAATTTGCTGCTCGATCCGTACTTCAAGGAAGTCGTCGAGTCGTACCAGGACGCGTGGAGACAGGTCGTCTCCGTAGCCGTCGCCCGGGGCATTCCGGTTCCGTGCTTCTCCTCCGCGCTGGCGTATTACGACAGCTACCGGTCGGAGCGGCTGCCGGCGAACCTGCTGCAGGCGCAGCGGGACTATTTCGGCGCGCATACGTTCCAAAGGGTGGATAAAGAGGGCACGTTCCATTTCCACTGGATGGACTAATCGCTATCGTCCGGGCGGAGCCGATTCGGGCAGCAGGCCGTAGGCCGCTTCGAGCAGCGAGGTGCGAAGCCGGTCCGCCTCGTTCCCGCTCGGTCTGCGATGGATCAGCATCGTCGCCGCTTCGGCGAAATGCTGAAAGTTTTTGAGGAGGCGTGGTTGCGGCAGATCCAGCAGTCTCGGATCTTGCTCAGCCACCTTTTTTTTGACGTATTCCAGTACCCAGACAACGTCGTCTTTGCACAGCGGATGGTTCGGATGTAAAATCGTCTCGAGCCGGCGCTCCGGCGGCTTCGGGTATGCGGCTTGTTGCATCGGGCATTGCTCATCTCCTTCGCGGGACGAAATAGGGGCATTATTAATCATTACTATAGAGTGTGGAAATTATTCACAAATCTTTTGGAAACGCAGCGGGGCGTACCGTACGAATCGGGTAAAGGAGCGCGGAAGCGATGCGCAATATCGTGTTGGTCGGGTTTATGGGAACCGGCAAATCGACCGTGGCGGCCGAACTGGCGCAGCGGCTCGGATGGAGCCGGATCGATCTGGACGCTTCGATCGAGCGGGCGGAAGGGAAATCGATTCCGGAGCTGTTTGCGGAACGGGGCGAGGCGTATTTCCGCGCAGCGGAGACGGAAGCGCTCCGGCGGGAGCTTGTCGGGCGCAGCCGGCAAGTGGTCGCGACCGGCGGAGGAGCGGTGCTGGCGGAAGGAAACCGCGATATCATGCTGGCCAACGGGCTCGTCGTGGCGTTGACGGCGACGGCGGAGACGATTATTAGCCGCGTGCATAACGATCCGAACCGTCCGCTTTTGCGCGGCAATGCGGAGAAGTCGGTGCCGGAGCTGATGGAACAGCGCAAGCACGCTTACGATTTCGCCCACGTCCGCATCGATACGACGGACAAAACGGTCGAGCAAATCGTCGGCTTGATCGAGGAGCGGCTGCGGGCCGGGGGTTGAGCGCGAAAAAAAAGCCGCAAGGCGAATGCCTTACAGCTTCTCCCAGGCGAGCATGCCGCCCGTCATGTTTTTCACGCCGGCGAATCCGAGCGATTGCAAATAGTCGCACGCGCGGCCGCTCCGGGCGCCGCTGCGGCAGACGAGGACGATTTCGTCCGTTCGCTCGATTTCGCCGTATCGGTCCGGCAACTGCCCGAGCGGGATATGCTTCGCTCCCGGAATGATGCCGGCCGCGACTTCCTCGTCTTCGCGAACGTCGACGACGTTCAGTCTTTCGCCGTTTTCGATGCGCCGCTTCACTTCGGACGGCTCGATCGTGGCGGTTTCACCCATCGTCTCAACCTCCTTGAGCATTCCGGTTTGACCGGCTTGCAGGTCACGAATAATCATATGAAATCGATGCGAGGAAGTCAACGAAGAAGGAGAGAGAACGAATGCGAGCCGTTTCCGTTACGGTTTGCGTCGGCATAGCCGGCGCGCTCGGGGCGATCAGCCGGTTTGCGGTCGGCGCCGCTCTCGAACCGATCGTCGGCGAGGCTCTGTTTCCGGCGGCGACGCTGCTTTGCAATTGGTCGGGCAGCTTTGCGCTCGGCTTCGCGACCGCCGGCGGCGCGAGCAGGCTCGGCTTGTCCGAAACGGGCAAAACGGCGGTTACAAGCGGCTTCATCGGTTCGTTCACAACGTTTTCCGCCTTGAGCAAAGAAATGACGTTCATGCTGCAAAACGGCGAAGCGGCGAAGGCTTTCGCTTATTTGGCGCTCAGCTTGTGGGGCGGACTGCTGCTCGCCCGGCTTGGCGGAAAGGCGGCGGAAACGGCGGGCGGAGGAGGTCGAGAGGCGTGAGCGGCATGCAGCTGGCGTTTATCGTGGTCGGCGGCTTTTTCGGGGCGATCGCCCGTTACCGGTTGTCGAAAAAGATCGCCGAGCGATTCCAAACGGCTGTCCCGTATGGTACACTGACAGTAAATATGATCGGCTCTTTTTTGCTCGGGCTGCTCGTCGGCCTCGACTTGGGAGCCGCGGCTTTGGCTTTCGGCGGAACCGGTTTTTTGGGCGCGTTTACGACTTTCTCCACGTTCAAGCTGGAAGGCGTAACGCTCGCGAAACGGTCGCGGAGCGCGATGGTTGTTTATATCGGAATCACTTATTCGCTGGGCATCGCTTTATGCTACGCGGGTTACTGCGCCGGCCGGCTGATATGACTTTGCGGCGCGGCCCGATCCGACCGATGGCGCATGCCGGCATACCGAACATGGCGATGAAGATGTTCGCAGCGTATACAGCAGAGGAGAGAATACGATTCGATGAAAGCGATAGTCAAGCAAACGCCGGTTTTGGAAGGCGACATTAACGCTCTTTCCTCCAAAAATTATACGACCCGTTATATGCTCGTCGGCGCGCTCGCCGACGGTACGAGCACGATCCGTTTCCCGGCTCACAGCGAGGACAGCGACGCCATGCGGAGATGCATTCGCGATCTGGGCGCGGAGCTGACGGAAGTTGGCGATACGATGACGATCCGCGGCTTCGGGCGCCATCCGAAGCATGTAAGCGAGCTCGACGTCGGCAATGCGGGAGCGGTGCTCCGTTTTTTAATGTCGGTCGCCGCGTTTTGCCCGAACGTGACGTTCGTGAACAAATACCCGGATTCGCTCGGCAAACGGCCGCACGACGATCTGATCGCCGCCCTCGGACAGATGAACGTGGCGGTCGATCACCGCGGCGGCAAGCTGCCGATCACGATTCGTGGCGGAAATCCGAAAGGCGGCCGCATTCAAGTATCGGGCAACGTCAGCTCGCAATTTTTAAGCTCGTTGTTGTTCATGACCCCTCTGCTCGACGAGGACAGCGAAATCGAGGTGCTGCACGACCTGAAGTCGAAGGTCGTCGTCGGCCAGACGCTGGAGGTGATCGGGCAAGCGGGCATCCGTATCGATGCGAGCGAAGACCTGATGCATTATCGCGTGCCCGGACGGCAACGCTATGAGGCGAAGGAATACGTCGTGCAGGGCGATTACCCGGGGTCGGCGGCCATTCTTGCCGCGGCGGCCGTAACCCGCTCGGACGTGCGCGTGCTCCGACTCGAAGAGGCGAGCAAGCAGGGCGAGCGCGCCGTCATCGATGTGCTGCGCGCGATGAACGTGCCGTTGACGCACGAAGGCGGAATCGTTCACGTGAAGGGCAACGGCAAGCTGAAGGCGGTCGAGTTCGACGGCGATCATTTTACCGACGCCGTTCTCGCGATGGTCGCCGCCGCCGTCTTCGCGGAAGGCACCTCCCGCTTTTACAACGTCGAAAATTTGCGCTATAAAGAGTGCGACCGCATTACCGACTATTTGAACGAGCTGCGCAAAGCCGGCGCCGACGTCGAAGAACGGCAAAGCGAAATTATCGTGCACGGCAAGCCGGAAGGCGTCGAAGGCGGCGTCGAAATCGACGCCCATTTCGACCATCGCGTCATTATGGCGCTGACGGTCGTCGGCCTTCGCTCGAAACGCGGCTTGACGATTCGCGACGCGCATCATGTGGCGAAATCGTATCCGCATTATTTCGACCATTTGAAATCGATCGGCGCGCAGGTCGAGCTCGTGGATTGATCGCAGCCTACGAAAGCTACAACGAAGCGAATGAGATGGTAGTCGTATGGTATTTTTGCTGAACGTGGCCAAACTTCTGTTGACTTTGTTCCTCATTTTGGGATTGCTGTTTTCCAGCGGCGTATTCAGCGTTCTGCTGTATGCGAAAATGACGGGCAAAGATTTTCTCGCGGAGCCGGCTTCGGTCGTGTTGGCCGAAGGGTCGCACGGCAGCGGCGGCGCGGCGGTGGATGCGAAGCCGGAGCCGCCGCCCAAGCCCGCGTCGGCGAAGCTTGACGCCCCCGTCGTCAAGCAGCTGCCCGAGCTTCCGCCCGGTTGCGAAATCGTCAGCTTGACGATGCTGCTCCACTATTACGGCGTGAACAAAAGCAAAATGGAGCTCGTCGACGAAATGGTGAAAGACCCGACGCCGATTACGTGGAAAAACGGGCAAATCGTCTATTGGGGCAATCCGAACACCGGCTATGTCGGCGACGTGACCGGCAAATCGCGCGGCTTCGGCATTTACCATGCGGGACTGTTTCCGACGCTCAAGGCGAACGTCCCGACGGCGGTCGATTTGACCGGATCGGACTTCGACGCGATCGAGCGGCAAATCGCCGGAGGATTTCCGGTTATCGTTTGGACGACGATCGATTATGCGGTGCCGAAAAAATGGGTGACGTGGGATACGCCGATCGGACCGATCGAAACGACGTTCATGGAGCATGCCGTGCTGATGGTCGGGTACGACGAGCAGTTCGTGTACGTAAACGATCCGCTAAGCGGGAAGAAGGCGCATCCGATCGCCAAGGAGCAGTTTTTGGCGGCATGGGACGCGATGGGCAAGCAGGCGCTGTCGTACAATTGAGTCGCGGATGCGAGAGATACGAAACGGAGGCGTTTAACGATGGCATTCGAAAATCCGTCCAGAGACCGAATCAAGGAATTGCTTCGGGAAACGAAAACGATCGCGGTAGTCGGGTTGTCGGATAAACCGGATCGGACGTCGTACATGGTTTCGCAGGCGATGCAGCAAAAAGGTTACCGGATCATTCCGGTCAATCCGACCGTGCAGTCGGTGCTCGGGGAGAAAAGCTACCCGTCGCTCGAGCAGATCGACGAGCCGGTCGATATCGTCAACGTCTTTCGCCGCAGCGAAGAAACGGTTTCGGTCGCCGAAGCCGCGACGCGGATGAAGCATAAGCCGAAAGCGTTTTGGCTGCAGCAGGGCATTTACAACGAGGAGGCGGCGGCGCTCGTGCGGGCGGAAGGCATCGAAGCCGTCATGGACCGCTGCATCAAAGTCGAAGATTCCATTCTTCAGCCGCACAAGTAACGTCTTCCAGCGATAAAAAAGATATCGATCGCAGACAATAAGAAAGGCTTCGGCAATGGGAACGCCGCTTCGATCCGGACCCGTTACTGAAGACTTTTCTATTTGTATTGGAGGAACTACACCCGTGTACAACCAACAACCGTTCCAAAACCGCGGTGGGCAGCAAGCGTATCAACCGGTCGGCTTGGTCAAATCCCAATACGGCCAAAAACAGCAAGCGTTCGGTCAAACGCAATCGTTCGGCAGCCAAGCCGGAACGAGCTCGTATCAAAGCCCGAGCAGCTTCCATACGGCCAACTACCGCGGTTCGCAGCCGGGGCATGACAACTACTTGCGCTCGGATTCGCAAAACCCGTCCTCGTTCCGCGGCGCGACGTCCGGCGCAGGCCAAAGCCAAACGGGGATGAGCTCGTATCAAAATCCGAGCAGCTTCCATACGGCGAACTATCGCGGCAACCAACCGGGGCATGACAACAGCTTGCGCTCGGATTCGCAAAACCCGTCTTCGTTCCGCGGCGCGACTGCAGGCGCATCGTTCGGCGGTGCGGCTTCCGGCGTATCGTTCGGCGGCAGCCAAAGCCAAATGGGAATGAGCTCGTATCAAAATCCGAGCAGCTTCCATACGGCGAACTATCGCGGCAACCAACCGGGGCATGACAACAGCTTGCGCTCGGATTCGCAAAACCCGTCTTCGTTCCGCGGCGCGACTGCTGGCGCATCGTTCGGCGGTGCAGCTGGCGGCGCTTCGTTCGGCGGCGGCCAAGGCCAAATGGGAATGAGCTCGTATCAAAATCCGAGCAGCTTCCATACGGCGAATTATCGCGGCAACCAACCGGGTCATGACAACAGCTTGCGCTCGGATTCGCAAAACCCGTCCTCGTTCCGCGGCGCGACCGGCGCTTCGTTCGGTACCGGGGCTCAGTTTGGGACGCAAAACCAATTCCAGTTTTAACAAAGCGAGGCCCGATCCCCGTCACGTGACTTCCGCCGCAACCGTTCCTGGGCACAAGGAAGCGGCATACAGCTGGGAGGACGATGTTTATGCAGATGCAGCAGCAGCAGCAAAACCAAAATATGACGTCCAATCGCAATACGGTGTCGGACAAGGAGCTGCACTATTTAAAAGACTTTTTGTCTTGGGAACTGCTTGCGGTGAAAAAATGCAAAGACGCGGCGGACGCTTGCACAGACCCGGCGATTCGACAGCTGATCGAGCAAACGGGGCAAATGCACGTCGCCCGCTACGAATCGATTTTGGCCGAGCTGCACGCTTAAGCGCATAGGGAAAGGACGGGACCGCGAATGGCGATGCAAATTGCGATGCCTCAATCGGGGCAGCTGCCCCAAGTCAAAGGTCCGGAGTTCAACGATCGCGACCGGATCAACGACATTATGTCCTACGAAAAATATTTGACGGCAGGCTACAACACCGGGCTGAACGAAATGCAAAATCCGCGGCTGCGCCAAAAAATCGCTACGATATTGCAAGATTCGCACCAAACGCAGTTCCAACTGTTCGATCTGATGTTTCAAAAAGGCTGGTACAAGATGAAGGCGGCGGACGTGCAGGAAATCGATCAGGCGAATCAGCAGTTTACGGGTTACAAATCGCAGTTCCCGACGTTTGCCGTTCAATGACGACGAGCGCCCTGTCCCGCAGCGGACAGGGCGCTTTTTCGCCGACCATCGATTTTCGCCGGTTGCCCCCTTTTGACAAAAAAGGACGGAAGCTATACGATGAATGGGAAAGGGGGGGAATTGTTGAACTGGACCGGTAATTTGCAGCAATTCGGGCGATCGCTCATGATTCCGATGATCGCTCTGCCGGCGGCGGCCATTTTGCTGTTTCTCGGCAATTTGCCGTGGGACTATATCGGCATGGGCCGTTTCGGCGAAATTTTGAACGATACGGGCACGGCGATTTTCACGTACTTGCCCTTTCTGTTTTCGATCGGCGTCGCGCTGGGCTTGACGCAAAATGCGGGAATCGCAGGCATGGCCGCGCTGCTCGGATACTTCATATTTTTTACGCTTACGAAAACGTACATGGGCACCTTTTTCGAGCTCGGCGTCGCCGGAGGCGTCCTGATCGGCCTGCTGGCCGCGTTTTCGTATCACCGGTTCAAGTCGATCCGGCTGCCCGAATACATACAATTTTTCGGCGGTCCGCGTTTCGTGCCGCTGTTCATGAGCTTCGCCTCGATCTTATTTTCGGCGGTCGTCATTCAAATCGGCCCCGCCGTGAAATCGGTCATGGACCGGTTCGGAGAATGGATACTGGCGAACGGCGAAGTCGGAACGTTCGTATACGGCGTCGCCTACCGGCTCCTCGTCCCGTTCGGGCTTCATCACATATTGAACAACGTCGTCTGGTTTCAGATCGGCCCTTATATGCGCGACGACGGCCGCGTCGTATACGGCGATTTGCCCCGTTATTTCGCCGGCGACCCCGATGCGGGCATTTTTATGGCAGGCTTGTATCCGATCATGATGTTCGCGCTTCCCGCCGTCGCCTTCGCCATTATCCACGAGGCGCGCGAGGATTTGAAGCCGAAAGTGCGGGCGACGTTTTTGACCGCGGCGCTCACGTCGTTTTTGACCGGCGTTACCGAGCCGATCGAATTCGCCTTCTTGTTCGTCGCTCCGTATTTGTTCGTCGTGCACGCCTTGCTGTCGGGCGTGGCGATGTGGCTGGCTTACGCGCTCGATATCCGCCACGGATTCTCGTTCTCGGCGGGGGCGATCGATTACGTGATCAACGAGCATTTGGCGACGAACGGGCTGCTGCTCGTGCCGATCGGACTCCTGTTCGCCGCGACGTATTACATCTTGTTCCGCTGGGCGATACGCCGGTTCCAGCTGCCGACGCCGGGACGCGAGGAAGGCTCGTCGCTCGAGGAATGGGCCGGAGACGTGCGCTACCGAGCCCCGCTTATTTTGCAGGCGCTCGGCGGCAAAAACAACGTCGGGCAGATCGAGGCGTGCATCACCCGGCTTCGGCTGACGCTGGCGAACGACAAGCTGATGGACATTAACGCGCTGAAGCATCTGGGAGCGGCCGGCGTCATCCGGCTCGGAGGCGGCAACGTGCAGGTCGTGTTCGGGACGTTTTCCGAACTGATCCGCGAAGAAATCGTCCGCGTCATGCAGAAGGAAATCAAGCAGGTGCATTTTCATTCGCCGGTGCAAGGCAACATGATCCCGCTCGAGGAAGTGCCGGACGCGATATTCGCGCAGAAACTCGTCGGGGACGGCGTCGCCTTTTATCCGGAGCGCGGAGAGCTGCTGTCGCCCGTCGCCGGCACCGTCGTGCATATTTATCCGACGATGCACGCGATCGGACTCCGCACGGAGGAAGGACTGGAAGTACTGCTCCATATCGGCATCGATACGTCCCATTTGCCGGGCAAATGGTTCCATGCCGCAGTGAAGGAAGGCGACGAAGTGACGATCGGTCAACTGCTTATCCGGTTCGATCTGCAAAAAATCAAAAAGCACGCCAAATCGCTCGCCACCCCGATGGTCATTACGAATTCGAACGTCGTCAAGCAGTGGGCGTTCGCCCCGTTCAAGCACGTGAAAAAAGGGCAGGCGTCCGTCATGTCGGTCATTATGAAAGACATCGGCGACAACGGGCAGCCAGGGCATTCGGGAGGTGACGCATCGCATGGTTAAGGGAGGCGGAGGAGCGGTCGGCA
The DNA here is from genome assembly GCF_036577625.1 of Paenibacillus sp. GYB003. Classification (NCBI taxonomy): domain Bacteria; kingdom Bacillati; phylum Bacillota; class Bacilli; order Caryophanales; family Paenibacillaceae; genus Paenibacillus; species Paenibacillus sp. GYB003. The sequence continues at coordinate 121,719 of NZ_JARBDC010000033.1, forward strand.
TCGCCATCGGCAAGGCGTTCGTGCTTCCCGACCCGGAATGGGATTTGAACGACTATCAAATCGACGTCAGCGACATGGCGTTCGAATTCGAGAAGCTGCACGAGGGCGTCCGCATTTCCAAAAACGAGCTGCAGCAAATCAAGCAGGAAATCGCCGAAGTGCTCGGCGTCGAGGAGTCGAACATTTTCGACGCGCACTTGGCCATACTGGAAGATCCGGTGTTCATGAACGAAGTGGCGGGCATCATCCAGCGCCAATACAAGGCGGCCGAGGTCGCCGTCAAGGAAGTCGTCGACAAATTCGTGAACATGTTCGACCTGCTCGACGACGAATATATGAAGGAGCGGGCGCTGGACATCAAAGACGTCGGCACGAGGCTGCTGAAGCATCTGCTCGGCGGACACGAGGAAACGAAGCCGCCCGAGGACGAGCCGTACGTCATCGTCGCGAAAGAGCTGACGCCCTCCCAGCTCGCCCATCTCGACGCCTCGAAGCTGCTCGGCATCGTGACCGCATCCGGCGGGAAAACGTCCCATACGGCCATTATGGCGCGCGCGATGGGCATCCCGTTCGTATTCGGCGTCGAAGGCGGCATCCAAACCGGCGACATGCTGATCGTCGACGGCGAGACGGGAGACGTCTACGTCAACCCCGACGAGTCGGTGAACCGGATGTATCGCGAACGGCGCCGCCGGCTCCAGCAGCATCGCGAACGGCTCAAGTCGCTGGCGGGCGTGCCCGCGGTTACGAAGGACGGCCGGGAGGTCGGCCTGTCCGCCAACATCACGTCGATCCACGAGCTCGAGCAAGCGTTGAAGCAGGGGGCGAAAGGCGTCGGCTTGTTCCGTACGGAAATGCTTTACATGGACGGCCATACGTGGCCGAAGGAAGACGAGCAATTCGCGGTATACCGCGAAGCGGCGCAGCTGCTTCAGGGCAAGCCGATGATCATTCGGACGCTCGATATCGGGGGCGACAAGCAGCTTGATTACATTACGCTGCCCGAAGAAGAAAATCCGGTGCTCGGCTATCGCGGCATCCGCATCTCGATCGACCGGCGCGACATGTTCAAGACGCAGCTGAAGGCGATTTTGCGCGCGAGCGCCTACGGCAATATCAAAATATTGCTGCCGATGATTTCGTCCGTCGAGGAAATCCGCAAGGCGAAAGAAGTGCTCGAGCTGGCCAAACGGGAGCTGCGCGAAGCCGGAGCGCCATTCAACGACGGCATTCCGGTCGGCATTATGATCGAGGTGCCCGCGGCCGTGGCGATCGCGGATATGCTGGCGCAGGAGGTGCAGTTTTTCAGCATCGGCACGAACGACCTGGTCCAGTACGTGCTCGCCGTCGACCGGATGAACGAACGGATTTCGCACCTGTATGAGCCGTATCATCCCGCCGTGCTGCGGATGCTGCAGCTGACCGTCGAGGCGGCGAACCGGCACCGCATTTCGGTCAGCGTTTGCGGCGAGCTGGCGGGAGACCCGGATGCGCTGCCGATCTGGCTCGGGCTCGGCGTTCATGAGCTTAGCATGTCGGTCCAGTCGCTGCTCGGCATGAAGAAGAGGCTGATCGAAAGTGCGGAGTCGGACGCGAAGGCGATGCTGGGACAGCTGCTCGCTTGCCGAACGAGTGCGGAGATGAAGGAGCTGCTGCATGCGAGGCGGCCGGAGGAGCCGCCCGGAGCGGAGCATGCCGACGACGGGGAAGCTTACGGCGCGGAGTCGTCTTAAAGGCGGTTCGGCGAACGGAAGGAACGAACGGATCGATTGTCCGGAAGCGGAATGAGCTGGACGGATGACGGTCCGCTTTTTTTTGATCGCTTGAATACAAGTTTTATACAAGTGCTTAACGAGTGGGACGTTTCGTGCTATGATGGGGGCAAGAGTCCGTCCGGCCGAAACGTCGTCGGACACTCGAAACGGCGGTTTATACGTTCATCCGCGAAAAAGGAGGCGGTAGGCGATGAAATTTTGCTGCGCAAGCGAGCCGTTTACGCCGGCCGCGCCGGTATTTATGCACGGCTTCGGCGCCCGGCAGCACAAAAGCGTGGGCGTGCACGACGAGCTTTACGTCAAAGCGGCGATGCTGGAGGCGAACAAAACGGTGCTGCTGCTGACGATCGACGCTCTCGGAGCGGATCGCGGCTTCGTAGAGGGCGTGAAGGAAGCGCTTCGAAACGCATTCGGCCTGGAGCGCGACGAGGTGCTGATCAATTTTTCGCATACGCATCATTCCGTATTTTTGACGGGGCCCGATCCGAAGCTGCGGCGGGGCGGCTACAGCATCGCGCAGGAGAGGTGGACGGATAACGAGGACGAGCTGGATTACGGCGCGGACGAAGCGCTGTACGCTGCGGTGACGGAGACGATTTTGCGTCTGGTCGCGCACTGCCGCGATCATTTGATCGAAGGCGAGCTGTCGGTCGGCCGCGCCGCTTCCGACTTCGCGGTCAGCCGGCGCAAGCCGGACGGAGCCGGCGGCGTCGTCTGGAGCCCGTATTACGAGGGCGACATCGACAAGGAGCTGCTCGTTTTGAAGCTTGCCGACGGCTCCGGGACGGTGAAAGGCATTTTGTACAGCTACGGCTGTCATACGACGTCGATGGGGCCGGACAATATGCTGCTGTCCAACGATTTCGCCGGACGGACGTCCCGCGTGCTGGAGGACGCATACCCGGGAGCGACCGCGCTGTTTTTGCAGGGCTGCGCGGGCGAGCTGAAACCGATGCGCAGCGCGGACGGAAACCGGTTCAGAAGCTTGTCGATCGCCGAGATGGAGCAGGCGGGCGACGATTTGGCCGCCGACGTGATCGCGGTATTGGAGCGGGGGGAGCTGAAGCGGGTCGATTGCTCGTTTCGGACCGCCATCGCCGATCCGCTGCTTTATACGGAACGGACGGAGGCGGAGCATTACGAGCGGATCGCGACCGATCCGGCGGCGAATTCGTTTTACCGCAGCGCGGCCGTCCGGACGATGCGGGCGATTCGCGACGGCACGGTCAAGGACCGGCTGCCGCACTGCATTTGCGTCTGGCATTTGGACGACCGGACGCGCCTCGTGGCGATGGAGGGCGAAGTTTCCACGCAGTATTCGCTTCTGATCAAAAGGCTGTTCGCCCCGCACACGACGCTGACGCTCGGCTACACGAACGGCGTGTATTGCTACGTGCCGACGCGCCGCATGATCGGCGAAGGCGGTTACGAAGCGGAATGCAATTTCTTTTTCAATTTGCGCGGACCGTTCGTGCCGGAAATCGAAGACATTATCGTCGGGCAAATCGTTCAAACCGACATGAGGCTGCGGTGGGCCTAAAGCGGAGCGATACCGGCCGATCGCGCCCCCCGTACCGTTTTTGTAAACGGTAAGAACGCTGAAGCATGATGCGGGTGGCGTCTTTCGTTTCCGCGTCCGGCGCATCCTTATGCTGCCGGGCCGCGGGAACCGAACGTTACAGGAAAACCTCCGGTTATCTCGCTCTCCAAGTGCCGCCGTATCGAGCGACCGGGAAAAACTCCGGTTAAAATGGCGCCGTATCGGCGAAAAGCACGGTATGGACGAATTTAGCGGGACGTTTTCCGGTTTCTTTGCCCGGAAACGGGAAATCTATCAAAATTAGCGGGAGCATTTCCAGCTCGTTGCCCGCTCCGCCGCCGTTTCGGCGTGCAAATCGGTTTGTACCGAAACGTTCGTCAGTTCCGGCTAGAGCACTTGAGCGAAGTGCGGTTATCCGTGTCGGAGTCGGTGCCCGTACCCGTAAAGCGTGCCCCCTGGTCCAATGCAGGGCACTTTGTTCTTTCTTTCATTTCTCTGCAGAAGCGCATCGTACCTAGTATCCGCGGCAACCGGTCGGATCCGGATCGATGGCTAACGAACCGTACGGGGCTTATCGGCGGAAAAACGAACGTTTTTCAAGGTTAAGGAATCCTAGTATCGTTATCGGGCCGGAAAGGAAGAAAACGATCCGATTCGCGGGTAATAGCGTTAGTAGAGTTCGTTACAAATTCAAACCGCGGTATTGAGCCCCGATAACGATCGTTCGATTCGTTAGCCGTATGACCGAAAACCGGAAGAAGCGAATGGGAGGCGAAACGCAGCCTGCAGGAGGTGAAGAGGGAAGGGGATTGAGGCGGAACGATTACGGGGCGCTTTTGAGGTTTGGGTTGCGACCCCAAAATCGAACGAGACAACGCGACTTCACCGGCGGCTGGCCTAATCCCCGATTCCTCCCCACGATCAAGCGAATCGGTTTGCACGCCAAGCAACCGTCCGGACGGTTTTCCGGACGGCTGTTAACTACGTTAAGACGATTACGTGCCCGCCAGCACGTCGCAAAACGCCTTGGCGTAAGGCGGCAGATCGGGCGGCCGGCGCGCCGAAATCAAGTTTCGGTCGACGACGACGGGCTCGTCGAGCCATGTCGCGCCGGCGTTTTCCATGTCGTCGCGGATGCCGGGCGTCGACGTGACCGTCCGTCCGCGCAATATTTTCGCGGAGACGAGCACCCAGCCGGCATGGCATATTTGCCCGATCGGCTTTCCCGCGGCATCCAGCTCGCGCACGAGCTCCAACACTTTCGGATAGCGGCGAAGCTTGTCCGGCGCCCACCCGCCCGGCACGAGCAACCCGTCGCACTCGCCGGCTTTCATCTCGTCGAACGACATGTCGGAGACGGCGGGCACCCCGTATTTGCCGTAATACGTTTTGCCTTTGTCCGCCCCCGCAAACCGGACGTCCGCTCCTTCCTCGCGGGCCCGGTAAACGGGATACCAAAGCTCCAAATCTTCGAACTCTTCGTCGATCAGGCAAATGACTCGTTTGCCGGTAAGTCTCATGATTCATCCCTCCATGACAACATTGTACCATATAACCATTGCATTTTCGGTCCGATGCGTCATAATGAATAGAGCCGAGCTGTCGAGACGCCGCTTGAACGGACGAAACCGGACGGGGGAGACACGGGATGAGCCGCCTTTTTCGCTTTTTGCCGGCCGTATTGTGGATGGCCGTTATTTTTTATATGTCGCATCAGACAGGCAGTGATCTCGATTCGCTGCTGCCCTTTTTGCAGAAATGGATTCCGGCTTTGCAAAGCTTCGATTTCGGCCATTTCATCCTTTACTTCGTGCTCGCCGTCGCGTTTTATTGGGCGCTTCTGCCGCGTTCCGCCACCTGGGGCGGCAAAGCGCTTGTCGTGCTGCTCTGTCTGCTGTACGGCGTGACGGACGAGTTTCACCAAAGCTTCGTGCCCGGCCGCTCGCCCGATGCGGCGGACCTTCGCAACGATGCGATCGGCGCCGCTCTCGCGATGCTCGCGCTTTCCGTTCCGGCCGTGGAGCGCCTCGTCAAACGAAGCTTCCCGGGCTGATCGTTCCGCCGTTATCGCCGCCGCGCGATTCTAGCAAAAAATACTAGGGTCGCCGATGAAGGAGTTTGCAAAGGCAAGATCGAATATTGGTGTAACGGATTATCGGTAGCGGACAGCAGGACCCGGCCGGGAAGGAGTGCTAGTTGCGGTGCAAAAATCGTGCAGCTGCGGCGCGTCGATGAACATTCGATTGCGTACCGTCATTTTTCAAAACAAAGTGGAGATCGAGAACGTTCCCATCTATTCGTGCGACGATTGCGGACGCTCGGAAGTGTTTCCGCCCGTCAAATCGGAGCTTACCGGATATATTCGCACCTTGGGAGCGGAGCCGGAGAAAGGCAGTATCCGATTCAACGACATTTCCGAGCTGGCTCTCCTGCTCTGCAAGGTGACGAGCCAGGAAAACAAGCATTGCTCCGTCGAAGCGGTCATCGAGGAGCGAATCAACGAATTGCTCGATCTGCTTCTGCTCGCCCAGTCGCTGGACGACGCGGATTGGCAGGAAGACGTGCGTTCCCGATTGAAGCAAATTACGACGCAAATGACGGCTACATATCGACTTTCTTGAACGCAGGGGGCAGCCCGCCGCAAACGCAAAGCCGACGCAAGTTGGCTTTTTTGCCTTGTTTTTGGTAATATATTCGTAACGTATCCGCTTTCCATCGTCTGACGAGGAGCATCCCTATGGACATTATCGAACTGACAACCGGCAAGCAATGGCTCAATTTGCTCGAATCGAGCACGGAAACGCCCGTCCTCGTCTTCAAGCACAGCACGACATGCCCGATCAGCGCGGAAGCGTACGAGCAGTGGCGGTCGTATTTGCGCAGCGAGCCGAACCCGGATATCGAATACGCGTTCGTGCGCGTCATCGAGGATCGTCCGGTGTCCAACCTGATCGCCGAAACGCTGAACGTGCAGCACGCCTCCCCTCAAGTGCTGTTCGTCCGGGGACGAAAGGCCGAATGGCACGATTCCCACTGGCGCATAACCGAATCGGCGCTGCGGGAACGGCTGGACGGATGACGCTGTAACCGAAATGTAACCTTGTTTTCATTGCGAAAACGGCGATTTTGTCGTATGATGGATGAAATGACGAGAAAACGTTTCCTTGCCTATACACTGAATATTGGAGTAGATGATAGTGACCGTTACGATTTATGATGTAGCCCGCGAAGCCGGCGTATCGATGGCGACCGTATCCCGCGTCGTCAACAATAACCCGAACGTGAAGCCGCAAACGAGAAAGAAAGTGTTCGAGGCGATCGATCGGCTCGGCTATCGGCCGAACGCCGTCGCCCGCGGATTGGCCAGCAAAAAGACGACTACCGTAGGCGTCGTCATCCCGGACATTTCCAACTCGATTTTTTCCGAAGTCACCCGCGGCATTGAAGATATAGCGAACATGTACCATTACAACATCATTTTGTGCAACGCCGACAAGAAGAAGGAGAAAGAAATTCGCGTCATCAACACGCTGCTCGAAAAGCAGGTGGACGGGCTCCTGTTCATGGGAGGCACCGTTACCGAGGACCATATTCAGGCGTTCAAAACGTCCAGCGTGCCGATCGTGCTGTGCGGTACGACGGACGACAAAGATTTGATTCCGTCGGTCGATATCGACCACGAAGCGGCCGCTTACGACGCGGTGAAGCTGTTGATCGGACAAGGCCATACGCGCATCGGCATGATCAGCGGCACGCTGCAGGATCCGGCGAACGGATTCGCGCGCTACCAAGGCTACAAGAAAGCGTTGGAGGAAGCCGGCATGACGGTGACCGAGGAGCTGGTCCGCGTCGGCAATTACCGGTACGAATCCGGCTACGAGATGATGAAATATTTCCTCGACCTGTCGAGCCGTCCGACGGCGATTTTTGCGGCAACGGACGAAATGGCGATCGGAGCGATCCACGCGATCCAGGATCAGGGTCTGAAAGTGCCGGAGGACGTATCCGTCATCAGCGTCGACAATATCCGCATGGCTTCGATGGTTCGCCCGCAGCTGACGACCGTCGCGCAGCCGATGTACGATATCGGCGCCGTATCGATGCGGCTGCTGACGAAGCTGATGAACAAGGAAAATGTGGACATGGCGAAGGTGCTGCTTCCGCATGAAATCATTCAACGCAAGTCCGTGGCTCATGCATAATGAGCCTCTTTTTTTGTCCGCAAGCGGCATGACGGTTTCGGCCGGATGACGCCGGAAGACTTCACTTTCGGGGGATTTTTTCGGGGCTCCCCCGAAAGGAATCGGAATAAGCTGCGAAGGCTATCTTCACTTTTGGGGGAATGGTTTGGGTGTGGAATAAAATCGGACTGATCGGCGCAATGGTCGAAGAAATCGAACGAATCGAAGAGCGGCTGGAAGGCGAGAAGGTGACGGAAATCGCCGGCATCCGCTTCCAGGAAGGCGCGTTTTGCGGCAAGCCGGTCGTGCTGTGCAAATCCGGCGTCGGCAAGGTGAACGCGGCCGTTTGCACGCAGCTGTTGATCGACCGGTTTGCCGTCGACGCCGTCATTTTCACCGGCGTGGCAGGGGCGTTGGACCCCCGGCTCGACATCGGGGATATCGTCATTTCGACCGATTGCCAGCAGCACGACATGGACGTGACGCCGCTCGGCTTCCCGCGCGGAACGATTCCGTTCGCGGAAACGTCCGTATTTCCGGCCGATCCGGCGTTGATCAAGCTGGCCGCGGAGGCGAGCGTCAAGCTGGAGGAGGGCCGCACGGTTCAGGGGCGCGTTTTGTCCGGCGACCAGTTCATCGCCGACCGCGAAACGGTCAAGCAGCTGCACGAGCAGCTGGGCGGCGCCTGCACGGAGATGGAGGGAGCGGCCGTGGCGCAAGTATGCGCGATGAACGGCAAGCCGTTCGTCGTCATCCGCTCGATGTCCGACAAGGCGGACGGTTCGGCTCACGTCAATTTCGCCGAGTTTACGGTGAAAGCGGCCGACCGGTCGTTCCGCATCGTCGAGCATATGGTCCGCGCCATGTGATCGCAACCGAACGAAACGAAAACGCGCAGTCCGATGTCGGAGCCGCGCGTTTTTTGCATGTCGAACAGGGCGGCAAGCAATCGCGAAATGCGAGCGGTTCTGCATGAAAATATCGGTCGCTCGAGCGTCTTGTTTGGCGCCGTACGGAGCGATCAGCGGAAATAGCGGACGTTTGAGCCGCTTGTTTCATTTCGCCCGTGATCGGCGGATGAAGCGCGATCCATTAGAAGCCCCGAAAGACCGCTAATCGCGTCCATCGACAGCCGGGCGCTCGTACGGAGGCGAATCGCCCGGACTATTTCGGCACATACATCAGCGAAATTTCCCGCGTCCGCCGGTTTTTCTCCGTAATTTCGTCCCTCCTCGGCATCGGCGTCCATTCGTGCACCGCGTCGAGCCACGTCGGCGGAAGCTCCAGGGGGCTTTTGCCCGCCCATTCGGCCAGCCAGGCGGCGGGAAGCGGCAAATCCGGCTCCTGCCGCAGCCGTTCGAGCAGCGGATGCTCGGTCATCGTGAGCCAGAGGAACGACCACGCGCGCGGCACGACGCGCCAAATATCGTATCCGCCGCCGCCGAGAGCGACCCAGCGGCCTTGGCAGTATTGGTGGGCGAGCGAATGGATCGTTTTCGGCATTTCCATATAAATGCGCGTGCTGCAATGAACGTGAGCGAGCGGATCGAGCGCATGCGCGTCGCAGCCGTGCTGGCTGACGATCACGTCCGGCTTGAAAAAACGGACGACCCGCTCCAGCGCTTCGTCGAAGCCTTCGAGCCACGAATCGTCCTCCGTGTACGGCTCCACCGGGACGTTGACGCACATGCCGTATCCTTCGCCTTCGCCGCGCTCGTTCGGCGCGCCCGTGCCCGGAAACAAATATTTGCCCGTTTCGTGGAACGACAGCGTGCACACGTGCGGATCGTGGTAAAACGACCACTGCACGCCGTCGCCGTGATGCACGTCGGTGTCGACATAAAGCACTTTGACGCCGTACCGTTTCCGGATGTAAGCGATTGCTACGGACGCGTCGTTATAGACGCAAAATCCGGCGCCTTTGTTCGGCAGCGCATGGTGCAGTCCGCCGCCCAGATGCAGGGCGTGATCGGCCCGGCCGGACATGACGATGTCGGCGGCCTCGATCGATCCGCCGACGATGCGGCGCGTCACGTCGTGCATGCCGGGAAAGAAGGGCGTATCCTCCGTATTGAGACCGAAGCGGTCGCTGTCCGCGATCGCTTGCTCGCTCGGCGCCGGCTCGCTGAGCGCCTTGACCTCGGCGATATATTCCGGCGTATGCGCGAGCAGCAGCTCTTCCTCCGTCGCCGCGCGCGGCTCGCGCATTTGGGAAGGCTGCAGCGCCCCCGCCTTCTCCAGCAAATCGCGGGTCATGAGCAGCCGCTCCGGATCGAACGGATGCGTATCGTTAAACCGATAGCGCAGTTCGTCGTCGTGGAAGACGTATACCGCATTTTGGCTCATAAGGCATTTCCTCCGTTTAGTTTAAAACATAAACCGTTGGTGAAAGCGGATCGTATCGAATTGCTCCACCGAGGAGAGCGGAACTTCCTTGCCGATGCGCACCATAAGACAGTTGGCCGGATGCGAGCATATTTCCGGATCGTCCGTGGCGAACCAGACCATGTCGACCGATTTCATCAGCTTCTCCATCATTTTGCGGTAATCCCATACGTTCGACAAATTGCCTTTCAAGTCCCAATGCCAATAATATTCCGTCGTAAATACGATAATATTTTCAAGCTGTCCGTCCTCGAAGGCGAGCCGGATCATTTGTTTGCCGAGCCCGATCGACCGGTAATCGTCGGCGACTTCGATGGCGCCGAGCTCCAGCAAATCTTTCATGTTTCCTTCCGACCAGCGCTCCATTTCGTCCGGGTAATGGAACGTCACGTAGCCGACGATGGTGGAGCCGTCCCGGGTCAATATGATGCGGCCTTCCGGCAGCCCGGCGATTTCGACGAGCGCTACGTGCTGGTCGTTCGGGCGCCGGAACGCGTCGAGATCGGGATGCATGGTCAGCTTCCGCAGCCGGTCGGGCTCGACCGGTCCTTCGACCAGAAGCGTGCGTCCGTCGAATTCGATTTCGCGGCAGCGGTACAGTTTACGGTGCTCCATGAACAGGCTTCTCCTTTCCGGATGCAGTCTTGCCCTCGAAAGCCCCTATGCTACTTATACCAAATCGAACCGCCGATGAAAAGCGATGAAAGCGCATTACCGATATGGTATAATGGGGAAGACACAAAACTGTCATCCCCCGGTCCCGCTTTCAATCGCGGTGCGAAACCTAGGAAAACTTCATCGCTATTCAGTCCGAGATGAGTTTATGGGAGGGAAACGAAATGAGCAACGGTCAAAACGAAGTCGAAGTCGTCAAAGCGACGGCAACGGACGCGAACTTGGGAAGCTACGAGGAAGCCCGCCGCACGTTCGATTGGAGCGAGGTGGAAAAGCAGTTCTCCTGGCATACGACGGGCAAAGTGAACATGGCGCACGAGGCGATCGACCGCCACGTCGAAGCCGGCCTGCGGGATAAAATCGCGCTCCGCTACAGCGACGCCGCGCGGGAAGAGACGGTCACGTTCGAGGAAATGAAGGCGAGGTCGAACCGGTTCGGCAACGTGCTCCGCAAGCTCGGCGTGGCGAAGGGAGACCGCGTCTTCATCTTTATGCCGCGTTCGCCGGAGCTGTATTACGCGCTGCTCGGCACGATCAAGATCGGCGCGATCGTCGGGCCGCTGTTCGAGGCGTTCATGGAGCAGGCGGTGCGCGACCGTCTGGAAGACAGCGGTGCGGTCGCGATCGTTACGACGCCGGCGCTGCTGCCGCGCGTGCCGGTAGCCGACCTGCCGCAGCTGAAGCATGTCATTCTCGTCGGCGACGAGTTCGAGGCCGGTCCCGGCCGGGTCGACTTCCACCGCGAAATGGCGGCCGCGTCCGAGGAGCTGGCGATCGAATGGGTCGACCGCGAAGACGGCCTTATTTTGCATTATACGTCCGGATCGACCGGCAAGCCGAAAGGCGTCTTCCATGTGCATAACGCCATGATCCAGCATTATTATACGGGCAAAATCGTGCTCGACCTGAAGCCGGACGACGTGTACTGGTGTACCGCCGACCCGGGCTGGGTAACCGGCACGAGCTACGGCGTGTTCGCCCCGTGGCTGAACGGAGCGACGAACGTCGTGCGCGGCGGACGGTTCAAGCCGCAGGATTGGTACGGCACGATCGAGAAAAACAAGGTGACGGTCTGGTACAGCGCCCCGACGTCGTTCCGGATGCTGATGAGCGCGGGCGACGACACCGTGAAGCAGTTCGACCTGTCCAGCCTGCGCCACGTGCTCAGCGTCGGCGAACCGCTTAACCCGGAAGTCGTGCGCTGGGGGCTGAAAGTGTACAACCAGCGCATCCACGATACGTGGTGGATGACCGAGACGGGCGGCCAGCTCATCTGCAACTACCCGAGCATGGACATTCGTCCGGGCTCGATGGGCAAGCCGATTCCGGGCACCGACGCCGCCATCGTCGACGATAACGGCAACGTCCTGCCGCCGAACCGGATGGGCAATCTGGCGATCAAGACGCCGTGGCCTTCGATGATGCGCAAAATTTGGAACAACCCGGCCAAGTACGAGGAATATTTCCGTCTGAAAGGCTGGTACGTTTCCGGCGACTCCGCCTATATGGACGAGGACGGCTACTTCTGGTTCCAGGGCCGCGTCGACGACGTCATCAACACGTCGGGCGAGCGCGTCGGACCGTTCGAGGTCGAGAGCAAGCTCGTCGAGCATCCGGCCGTCGCGGAGGCGGGCGTCATCGGCAAGCCGGACCCGCTGCGCGGGGAGATCATCAAAGCGTTTATCGCCTTGAGAGCGGGCTACGAGCCGAGCGACGAGCTGAAGGCCGACATCGCCAAATTCGTCAAGGAAGGGCTGGCCGCCCATGCGGCGCCGCGCGAAATCGAATTCAAAGACAAATTGCCGAAGACGCGCAGCGGCAAAATTATGCGCCGCGTGCTGAAGGCGTGGGAGCTCGGATTGCCGACCGGCGACTTGTCGACGATCGAAGATTGAGCCGCGTTGCGCACGAAGCCACGTATCAATCAAACAGCCTTGATCGGATGCCGATCAAGGCTGTTTCGCTTTCTGCTCAAGGCTGCTTGCTTTTATACGGCACGGCGGGGGAAGGCTTCGACTGGCCGGCGTCGTTCACGGCGACGACCCGGTACCAGCCGTCCAATGCGAGCGCGTAATAGTTCAGCTTGTTCGAATCGGTCGATTTCAGCTTTTTGTAATCGCCGTCCGCTTTCTCGCTGAAATAGACGTCGTACTGTTTGACCGCTTCCGCTTTCGGATTGGCCGTCCACGAAATTTCGATGCCGGCTCCGGCCGCTTTGATGCCGACGTTTTTCGGCGTCGTCGGCGCCGTTTTGCTTCCGGTATTGCCGCCCGTGTTGCCACCGGTATTGCCGGTATTGCCGCCCGGCTTATTGTCTCCCGGTTTGCCGCCACCGCTCGCGCCCTGGCCGCTTTGAGCCCCGAGCGGTCCGAGCGGGGAACCGATGTCGAACGTGCTGCCGTCGCCCAGCACCGCCTTGCTCGGCTTCGATTCTTTGCCTGCGACGTCGACGGCCGTTACATAATAGGCCGCGTACTGCCCCCCGGCGATATCGGTAAACAGCCGGTCCTGGCCGGACAGGACGACTTTTCCGGCCACGCGCTGGAACGATGCGGTAATCGGAGCGGCCTTGTACAGCCGGTAGCCGACGATATCGTCGTTTCCGGATTCCTGGAACGTGATTTCGACTTTATCCCCCGAATGCTTCAGCGTTACGCCTCCCGGCGGATTCGGCGCCTGCCCGTCGTCCGATCGCGGATCGGCTTCGTAGGCGGCGTCGTTGGCGTAATCGAGCGGATAATAATGCGAAATGTTCGGCCGGTTTTCCGCGGGAAGCTTCGGCAGGATCGACTGGATTTCCTTGATGATTTCGGAAATCGGTTTTTCCCGCTTGACGACCGTCTTCTCCAGCACCATATCGGCCGGCGTACCCTTCTGCGGCAAATACGCCTTGCCGTTGTATTCGACATATTTTTGTTTGATCAGCACTTGGTCTTCTTCGGTCGGAATGAACTTTTTGTTGAAAATGTCCGTCACCGTTTTGCCCGCGCTCACCGTTTGCTCGTTCGGCAGCTTGCCGGAATACGCGGAGACGGTCATGCTGACGATGTTGGCCGGCTTCGTGAATTCCTTCGTCTGCACCAGCTCGGGCCGCTTCTCGACGACGGCGTTCATCACCTTCGCCCAAATTTTCAGCGACCGCTGCGTGCCGCAGCCGAGCTCGCTGTTTTTGTCGCAGCCTTTATATTTGAGCGAATATTTCATCTGATCGTAGCCGGCCCAGACGCCGACCGTAATGTCCGGACTGAAGCCGATGAACCAGGCGTCGCCGTCGTTTTGCGTCGAGCCCGTTTTGCCGGCGACCGGCAGCTTGTTGTAATACTTGAAATCTTTTTTCAAGATCGACGCCGTGCCGCTGCTGATGACCGTCTTCATCATATCGGTGATCAAATACGACGTTTCCTCCGAAAAGACGGTCGTCGGCTTCAGCTCGTGCTCATAGACGACATTTCCGTCCGAATCGGTAATTTTCCGAATGAGGAATGCGTCGACGAACACGCCCTTGTTCGGGATCGCGCTGTAGGCGTTCGTCATTTCCTCGACCGACACGCCCTTCGCCATGCCGCCGATGACGCCGGTTTGCGCGCTGTAGTCGCTCTTTTCGATCGTCGTAATGCCGAGCTTTTTGGCGAAATCCCAGGCGTTGTTAATGCCGACGACGTCGAGAAACAGCTTGATCGCCGGAATGTTGTACGACTGGTTGAACGCATGTCGGGCGGTGACGAGCCCGTGGAAATCGTTGTCCCAGTTTTCGGGCAGATGGAACCCTTTCGATCCGTCCTTCAAAATGACCGGCACGTCGTCGATAATCGTCGCCGGGGCGACCGCCCCTTTCTCGATGGCGGGAATGTAGGCGGCGATCGGCTTCATCGTCGAGCCGGGCTGGCGCGTCATTTGGGTCGCCAGGTTCATCTGTTCCTTGTAAAAATCGCGCCCCTCGATCATGCCGAGAATGGCCCCGGTTTTGTTGTCGAGAGCGATGGCGGCGATTTGCTCCATTCCTTTTTCCGGATCGTCCGGCGTAAAGTTGTCCTTGTTATCCGAGATGACGTGCATTTCGTCGTATAACTGCTTGTCGATCGTCGTATAAATATGATAGCCTTTGCGCAGCAAGTCTTCGCGGGCTTGCTTCAGCGCCTCCGCGTAAGCCTCCTGGCCTTGCTTCGTGCTCCGGTCCAAGTCCGGATTCGCCAGCTGGGCGAGAATATCCGCCGTCTGCCGCTCCACCTCGAGCATCAAGTAAGGGTATGTATTGTACGCCTTCTGCTCCGGTTTGGCGAGCGAGCTTTTGATGTCGAAAGCGAGAGCTTCGTCGTATTGCGCTTGTCCGATGACGCCTTCCTCGAGCATCCGCTTCAGCACGAGCTTCATCCGCTCGACCGCGTAGCCGAACGCTTTCTCGTCCAGTTCTCCGCGGCTCGTGAACGCCGAATATTTCGAGGGCAGCTGCGGCAAACCGGCCAGGTAGGCGGCTTGCGCCGTGTTCAGCTGGTTCAGGTCGTCGATGTTGAAAATGCCTTTGGCCGCCGCCTTGATGCCGTACAGGTTGTAGCCGGACGAGCCGTTGCCGTACGGAATTTTGTTCAAGTAGGCGAGCAATATTTGATCCTTGGACAGCAGCCGTTCGAGCCGGAGCGCCAATAAAATTTCTTTCGCCTTCCGGTTGTCGCTGCGGTCCAGCGTAAGGAAGACGCGCCGGGCGACCTGCTGCGTAATGGTGCTCCCGCCGGTTTGCACGTCCGCGTTCGTCAGCTTCTGCGTGACGGCCCGCATCGTGCCCTTCAAATTGACGCCGTAATGGTTGTAAAACTCGTGGTCCTCGATGGCCAGCACGGCGTTTTTGACGAGATCGGGCAGCTCCTGAATGGTGATCGGCCGCCGGTCCTCTTCCGAGCGAAGCTGGCCGATCGGCGTATCGTCGCCGAAATAGACGAACCCGGTTATGGCGTTTTCGTTAATTTTTTCCAATATTTCGTCCTGCGGACGGACGGGATCGTCCCTCACCAGAGCGCTCACGTAGCCGAACGCCGCTCCCCCCGCCAAGCAGCCGAAAACGATTCCGGAAATAAACAGCCATTTGAGGGTGACCAGAGAGATGCGCGCCGCTTTTCTCCATTTGCCGCTTCGTTGCTTGGGTTGATGATTCGATAAGTCCTCGGCCATTCATCGATCCTCCTTAGGCATAACGGTCTTATTATACCACAACTTCCCCGGTTTGACTTTCCTCCAAACGATGTGTTATAACTGATGAAACAATCCTAAACGGTCAAAGCGAAGATGGACTGCTTCCGCCGGACAAGCGGGGAAGCGAGTAGGCCGCGGAATCGCGCATTTCAGAGAACCGGCGTTCGGTGCGAGCCGGGATGCGCCCGCAGGCCGAACTACGGTCCGGAGCCGCGAAAAGGGAAGCGCCCGCACGGCGCCAAGCTTTCGCCGGGTTCATCCCGTTATCCTGCCGAGTGAAAGCGGCAGTCCTTCTTTACGGTCCGATGCGATGCGGGACCGTTATAGCATTCGGACCGGCGCGCTTTAATTAGGGTGGTACCGCGGGCAAAGCCTTCCCGTCCCTTCTGTGGACGCGAAGGCTTTTTTGCTTTTCGACAAAATTTGCACTCATCACGTACAGGAGGTCGTCACGACATGGAACATTGGAATCGGCTGAGCGAGGAACAGCGCCGGGAAGCGGAGCGCCAATTCGCCGTACTGCGGCGGGGAGCCGTCGAAATCATACCGGAGGAGGGACTGAAGGACGGCATCGCCCGCTCGCTGCTGACGGGCGTGCCGCTCAAAGTGAAGCTGGGGATGGACCCGTCCGCGCCGGATTTGCACGTCGGCCATACGGTCGTGCTGCGCAAGCTGCGCCAGTTTCAGCAGCTCGGCCACGAGGTGCAGCTGATCATCGGCGATTTTACCGGCCGGATCGGCGACCCGACGGGCAAGTCGGAGACGCGGAAGCAGCTGTCCGAGGAGGAGGTGCGGCGCAACAGCGAGACGTACCAGAAGCAGCTGTTCAAGCTGCTCGATCCGGAACGGACGACCGTCTACTACAACTCGTCCTGGCTCGGACGGCTCGGCTTCGCGGACGTCGTGCAGCTGGCGGCCAAAGTGACGGTGGCGCGCATCTTGGAGCGCGACGATTTTGCGAAGCGGTATTCGAACGGCCAGCCGATCGGCGTGCACGAGTTTTTTTACCCGCTCATGCAGGGCTACGACTCGGTCGAGCTGGAAAGCGACGTCGAGCTCGGCGGGACGGATCAAAAATTTAACGTGCTGATGGGACGGACGCTGCAGAAGGAATATGGAAAACGACAGCAATCGACAATGATCCTGCCGCTGGTCGAAGGGCTCGACGGGGTGCAAAAAATGAGCAAAAGCCTCGGCAACTACATCGGCATCGACGAAAGTCCGAGCGATATATACGGGAAGGCGATGTCGGTGCCGGACGAGCTGATGGTCAAATATTTCGAGCTGGCGACCGACTTGGCGCCGGAGGAGCTGGATCGTCTGCAGGCGGGTCTTGCGGACGGCACCGTTCACCCGCGGGACGCGAAAATGCGGCTCGCGCACACGCTCGTGCGGTTGTATCACGGGGAAGAGGCGGCGGAGGCGGCGCAGCAGCGGTTCGTCACCGTCTTTCAGCAAAGGGCGCTTCCGGACGAAATCGAGGAGGCGCTGCTTCCCGCGGCGGAGGCGGCCGGCGGCCCGGTTCGGCTTGTCCAGCTGCTTGTGCGGCTCGGCCTGCAGCAGTCGGGCAGCGAAGCGAGGCGGAGCGTGGCGCAGGGGGCGGTCAAGCTGAACGAGAATAAAGTGACCGATCCGAACGCGGAAATCGCGATTGCGGACGGCGACGTCATTCAGGTCGGCAAGCGGAAATTCGCCAAAATCAAACTGGTGTGAGGCGATGCCGCTAGCAAGCTCCCATGCGGGACAAACAAAAACCCCCAAGCGATACGCTTGGGGGTTGTCGATTAACGGCTGTAAAACTCGACGATTTGCTTTTCGTCGATTTCTTGCGGAAGCTCGGAGCGCTCCGGCAGACGAATGTACTTGCCTTCCATCGACGAGTCGGAAAACTCGAGGTAGTTCGGCAAGAAATTGCGGTTGGCCAAAGCTTCTTTGACGGACGACAAGCCGCGGCTTCTTTCGCGCAGGCCGATCACGTCGCCGGTGCTTACCGTATACGAAGGGATGTCCACTTTTTTGCCGTTTACCGTAACGTGGCCGTGAGCGACGAGCTGACGGGCGCCCGCGCGGGAATTGGCGAGGCCGAGACGGTATACGAGGTTGTCCAGACGGCTTTCGAGCAGCACCATGAAGTTTTCGCCGGCGATGCCTTGCATTTTCGAAGCTTTATCGAACAGGTTGCGGAATTGCTTTTCGCCGAGACCGTACATGTGGCGCAGCTTTTGTTTTTCCTGCAGCTGGATGCCGTAGCCGCTCAATTTTTTGCGTTGTCCCGGACCGTGCTGTCCCGGAGGAAACGCGCGTTTCAGCTCTTTGCCGGTTCCGCTGAGCGATACGCCGAGACGGCGGCTCAATTTGAATTTAGGGCCTGTGTAGCGTGCCATGTATAGTTGCTCCTTTGCACCGATAGTGTTTTCATAAGAGTAGGCGGCGGAATAGGGGAGACGTTCCGACGCGGTAAACGTTATGAAACGGGCCTGAGGCCGCCGTTTCCCGCCAGACAGTTTCAGCCGCTGGTCTGCGGTAACGCGTACCGTGAGGGTCGCATCGTGCGTCGCCAATCAAACAAACACCTTTTTCCACTCGACTATTAATTCTATAAGATGTCGATAGGCGTTGTCAAGCGGAATAGAGCGGTAAACGGGCCGTCGCCACGCACGTATGGACCGGCTTCGGATCCCGCCTCCGATGCGGGGCCCGGGAGGCGAACGCGGCGTTCGGCGGCGCATAACAATTTCGGCCGGGGACACGATAACGGTGAACTGCCATTAATCGCCCCGAGGTGACATTGCATGCATAAGTACCGATACCGCTTCCGGCTGCGCCGTCATGCGTTCGTGCCGGCCCTGCTCGCCGCCGGGCTGCTCCTTGCTCCGGCGTGCTCGGCTTTGACCGGCGCGCAGGCCGATCCGGAAGCGCTGCTTGCGCAGACGATATCCGGCCTGTCCGGGACGGACGATTTTCAATTCGAAGGGACGACGGGCGTTTCGGTCGGCCGTTATCCGATGCAGGCCGGCGCTTCGTTTCGCGGCAGCGTGACCGGCCATAACAAGCTGACGATGTCGTTCGACGGCGGGCCGGAAGGAGGCTCGGCCGTCATCGAATCGATGCGAGCCGGGCAGGATGCCCGCGCCCAGGTCGTGTTCAACCGGAAGGAGAACGGCTGGACGCCGACGGAGCCCGCCTCGGAAGGAAGCGCGGCGCTGCTGCTGCCGTGGAGTCCGCTCTATAAGCTGGAGCAGCTCAATACGATGCGGAAGCGGGTCGAGAGCGGCCGCGACGAAACGGGCCTCACGGTGCTGACGATTACGCCGGACGAGGCGGAGACGACGAAAACGGTCAAGGACCAGCTGGCGCGGCAAACGGAGCTGCTCGCTGCGGACAGGCAGCTGGCCGACCTTCGGGCGAAGTTCGGGCTTACGGAACGGGAAGCGGGCCGAATGAAGGCCGAGCTGGAACAAAGCGTCGAGAAGGCGCGAAATCGGATCGCGGAGGCCGGCGAATCGATTCGCGCCGGTTCGGTGTACCGGATCTGGATCGATCGCACGACGCGTCTGCCGGTCCGGATGCAGGTCGAAACGGACATGAACTATACGGCGGACGGCCAGCCGAAGCAGGAAAAAAACCGGATCGATTACAAATTTACGAGCTACGACAACCGGCCGGTCGGCCGGTAGCGCCGCGCGCTTCAAGCGCGCTTCCTCCCCGGGGCCCGCGCCCGCCCGCCTGCGACGGGAGACAGGCCGCGCGTCTTCCATTTACAACTTGCGTTTCCGTGCTACAATAAATAGGCGTGCATGTAATCCGGCCCGGAAGGCGTAATCCCAGTCGGTCGAACGGAGGGGAGCAGGGCAACTAGGGAGGGCGCTGCCGATTGAACAACAGGTTTTACCGGCTGAAATACGGCATCCCGCTGGCGCTATTCGCCGCGGCGCTATATTTTGTCATGTTCACGAAGCCGGGCAAGGAGCTGCGGCACGGCGACGTCGAGCGGCTCGCCGATTTGCTGCATTCGTTCGGCATTTTCGCCGTCATGGCGGGGATGCTGGCCATTTTTTTTCAGACGTGGTTCCCGTTCATCCCTTTCGTTCTGATCGCGGGCGCGAACGCTTACGTGTTCGGCCTGTACGGCGGTTTTGCGATCAATTACGGAATGTCGTGCGCGGCGGCGGCGTCCGCTTATTTCATCGCCCGGTATGTCGCCCGCGATTTCGTCGAAACGAAGCTGGCGAAATATGCGGCGGTTCAAACGTTCAACCGGAAGCTGGAGAAGCACGGATTTATGTATACGCTGCTCGGCCGGCTCATCCCGGTCATTCCGTCGTCGCTGATCAATTTGGGGGCGGGCGTATCGAACATCCGCTTCCGTCCGTTTTTTACGGCCACCGTCATCGGCAAGCTGCCGATCGTGCTGCTGGAAACGTTGATCGGACACGATCTGATCCGCTTCAAGGAGCATAAGGGCAGACTGATGGTCGTGCTGCTGCTGTTCGCGGCGCTGCTCTGGATCAGCCACCTCGTGAAGCGGAAATGGGCGGCCGGGCGCGACGATACCGATATGACATGAAAGGGGATTGCCCAGGTTATGAGAGATCCGCGGTTGAAAACGCTCGCGGCCAATTTGGTCGGCTATTCGATCGACGTGCAGCCCGGCGAAAAGGTGCTGATCGAAATGATCGGCTCGGAACGCGAAATCGTCAGCTGCCTGGTAGAGGAAGTGTACGCCAGGGGCGGCTATCCGTACGTGCTGTACGAAGACAGGGCCGTGCTGAGCTCGCTGCTGCAATCGATCACGAAGGAGCAGCTGGAGCATTGGGCCGAGATGGATTTGCGGCGCATGGAGCAGATGGATGGTTACATAGGGGTCCGTTCGGGCGATAACGCCAGCGAGCTGTCCGACGTGCCGACCGACAAGCACGATTTGTACAAAAGCGTCTATTACAAGCCGATTCATCTGGAGCGGAGGGTAAAGAAGACGAAGTGGGTCGTCCTCCGCTACCCGAACCCGGCGATGGCCCAATCGGCGGGCATGAGCACGCGCGCGTTCGAAAACTTTTATTTCGACGTCTGCAACCTCGATTACCGGAAAATGGACAAGGCGATGGACCCGCTCGCCGATCTGATGAAACGGACGGACAAGGTGCGGATCGTCGGTCCGGGCACCGATTTGTCGTTCTCGATCAAAGGAATCGGGGCGAAAAAATGCTCGGGACACCGCAACATCCCGGACGGCGAAGTGTTCACTTGCCCGGTGAAGCACTCGGTAAACGGCGTCCTGTCGTACAACACGCCGAGCGTCAATTCCGGCATCTCGTTCGAACAGATCCGGTTCCGGTTCGAGAACGGCAAAATCGTCGAAGCGACGGCGAACGATACGAAGCGGTTGAACGCGATTCTCGATACGGACGAAGGCGCGAGATATATCGGCGAATTCAGCCTCGGCTTCAACCCGTACATTTTGCATCCGATGAAAGATACGCTGTTCGACGAAAAAATCGACGGCAGTCTGCATTTCACTCCGGGGCAGGCGTACGAGGAATGCGACAACGGCAACCGGTCGGCGGTCCATTGGGACCTGGTGCTGATCCAGCGGCCGGAATACGGCGGCGGCGAAATATACTTCGACGACGTGCTGATCCGCAAGGACGGACGCTTCGTCGTTCCCGAGCTGGAAGGGCTCAATCCGGAGCGTCTGAAGTAGGGCGCGTCCGGCGGCAAAGCAGCACATTCGGGCAAAATGGTCATTGCGCGAATAGATGTTCCACGCTAATATAAGAATATATTCGAAGCAGGACTCGCGCCGCTTCATTTATGGAGGGATTGTGTCATGACAAGCGCTAGCAACGCGGCAATTGTAGAAGTATCGCAAACGGCCAACAAATTCAGATCATCCATCGTTCTCCAATACGAGAACAAATTCATCGACGTCAAAAGCATACTTGGCCTGTTTACGACGCTGCTCGATTCGGGCACATACGACTTGCACGTTCACGGTCCCGATGCGGAGGAAGCGAAGAAAGCGATGGTGGAAGTATTCAAGAAGCATAATCTGAACGTTAACGTGGTAAGCGAATAATCGCGGATCCCGTTCCAACGATAAAGACTGCCTGCGGATTTCCGCGGCAGTCTTTTAATTGTACGCCCAGCATGGGCGTCATCTTTAGGGTGTAAGTCCTGAACGGGGGCTGGCGAGCGCCTACCGTTAGCTAAGGGCAAGGGTGTCTGTCGTGAGGCAGAATCTGAAGGAAGCCGGAGGCAAATGCACGGGCCAAGGTACACGAACCCAATTTGAGGCAATGTCAGTCGGATGAG